>SLEO01000089.1 GCA_007124745.1 Myxococcales bacterium | reverse complement strand
CGATTCGCGCCAGCCTCAAAGAGCTGATGGAAGTCCCGGCTTATGAGGCCGACCCGAGCTTTTACAGCGACTGGGGCGACCCGCGCGAATACACCATCGGTGATTTGGGCGTAGGCGAGTGCGCCGGAGCCATCGTGCCCTTCGTCGAGTTCGGTCTGAAGCAGGGCGAACGCCAGGTATTCGAGGCGCAGGTAGCCCTTGATGCGGGCTCCCTCGAGAGTGCAGCGCAGGAAGCGTTGCGCGGCATGTTGACGGTGGCTCAGGCGCTGACGCGGCATCTCGGCGTTGAGGTCACCGATGAGGCTTCGGACATCGCGGCGCAGTTCCGCACGCACCTCTACGAAACCAAGCGCTTCTTCGACCCCTTTGCTGGGGGCAAGTTCGCGCATTACTTCTTCAAGGCCGTGGAGAGCGCGGGGCAGACGCTCGAGCACGAGGCGGTGCATCAGCGCGTCGAAGAGGCGCAGCTCTTTGTGGAGGCGGGATACGCTTGCTACGACCGCCTCGCCAGCGAGAGTACGGCGGCCTAGACACACCTGACGCCTGAGACTTAGGCCAAAGGCACCCCCTGCGACCACGTTCACTCAGTGCGGCTGATGCTCGCGCGCGAAACCGATAGACCCAAGACGATGATGTTGAAACTCCAGCTCAAGGTTCCTTTTGCCATGGCGCTCGACGCGCACGCCTGCATCCCCATTTTCCACACGTGGATTCGGGAAGCGAAGGTTCCTAATGAAGTACTTATTGATGTCGCTGACTACATGCACATGACGGAAGGGCCGTTTTCGCTGCTTGTCGGTCACTATCGGGACATCGCCTTCGACGTCGACAGCTTCGGTCGCGGGCTACAAGTTGTCTGCAAGCGCGACATCGAGGGCGACACGCGAACCCAGGTGCGCGGGCTTTTCGACCACATGCGCACCGTAAGCGCGCTGCTGGCGGAAGCGCTCCAGACGATACCGGCGAAGCTGATTGCGCCGGACCGTGCGCGGCTGCGGCTCAACGACCGGCTTTTGGGCTCGGACCCTGAGGCCTGCGCGGCACTCGAGACCGCTGTGCGTGAGGTTGCTTCGGCGGGCACTTCGCTTGAGGTTGAGCGCAGTGACCCGCGACGGATTCCAACCTGGCTGCTCTCACATGCCACCAGCGTACTCGCTTAACGCCTTTAGGACACGCTACGCAAAAGAGTCACGCTTAGCAGGCAGGCTGGGCTAGGCTTGAAAACGATGACCTGGGGCACAGGTGGGGATTCGGCCGCAAGACTCGACGGAAGCCACTGTCGGCGCTCTGCGAGCGCTTACACCGTCATTGCACTGCTCCTCGTGCCGGCACTCTGCTTCGCCGCAGCGTGTGGCGGCGAAAAAGGGAGCGAGGGCGCGCTTCTGCCGCGCACTGCCACCATGGCGCCGCGCCGCGGTGCCCTACCCGTCTTTGAAATCCTGGCGCCCTACACCGCCTCAATGCTCCACGGTGTCGAGAACGCGGACCCGGACAACGCCGAAAACCGTGTGGTGGAAGGCTTGCCAGCCATGCTCCGCGCGTTTCAATCACGTTCGTCGAACTGGCTACGGTCTCCCTATCACCAGCATATCGATGCCACCTTCGTGCCGCATCGCGCGTGTGCTTACCGTGACGTCCCCTTCGAAACCTTCCTGGACTGCGTACGCCGGGTGCTGCCGCCGAAGGACAGCGGGTTCGCCGTTGAAGCACTGCGGGCTTATCACGTGCTCGCCGCGCAACAGTGGCGACAATGGTCGGGCTATCTAGGACCCACTGCACGCGAGTTGAGCCGGAAGGTGCAAGGACGCGAGGGGCAGGAACTGAGCGAGATGCTTTTCGGAGCGGTAGGCGTCGACCCCTTCAAGTTGCCACGTTTTCAAATCATCCTCGTGCGGCAGCCACCGGGAAGCCGGCTGCTCGGTGCGCGGGAAGAGCGCAGCTTGGTGCTGGCGATTGGCGGTGACCGCTCTGTCGCTTCCCTGGCCGAGACTGCGTTTCACGAGCTAGCGCACTACGCCGTACAGTACTCAAGTCGCATTGAGCGGATCGAAATCGAGTTTCAGAACTTCGGGGACATTGGCGCTATCGCCGCCAATCACTGGAACGAGTCGCTTGCGACGGCGTTTGGCCAAGGGCTCGCGGCATCGCGCCTCAATCCGCGCTTTTGTTTCCAGCGTTCGATGTACGGCAACGAAACCGTAGACGCGCTCGCCCACGCGCTCTATCTGGTCTGGCGCAACGACCCCTATCTTGAACTTGGTCCGACGTTTGCGCGGCGCTTCGTCAACATCGCCAAGGAGTCCTGGCCGCAGAACAAATGGCAGCGCAACGACTTTTTAGCGCGCGCAGAGGTGTACGCACCGACCTCCGAAGCCCTCGACACCTTCCAGAACCGGATGAGCGCGCAACGCTTCTGGGGCCGCGCCCCCATTCCCGCGAACTTCGCCCGCGACCCCCAGGCCCCCCCCATGGTGGCCCGCATTATCTTGGCCACGCCGGGCGACCTCGGGTCCGCGCCGTGGGTCGCCCAAAGCCTAGGCATCACAGCGGACGACCTGCGTCGCCAACCAGGCCGTACCGGCAAAGCAGAACTGTGGCGCCGCCAACCCAACGGCGCCCGCCTGATCCTAATTCTCGGCCGCACACCAAGCCTTCTCAATGAAGCCGTTACCCAGTTTTGGAAGAAAGGCGACAACGCCCCCAGCGAAGGCTGGGCAGACCTCTAAGCGTAGAACTGCGGTGGCGCTACCGGGAAGCACTCGACTCCGCGGCCGACCGCAGTAGCGGTAACCAAGCGCGATTGGCTTCAGGCAAGTCCGCAGGACGGAGCTGCGCCACCGGCCAGAACGCCCATTCCCCGCGTTCAGGGCTCTCTCCTAAACCCGCCACGCTAGCTTCATCACCGCTGCTAATCGCACACACGCCATCGCCGCCCGGCGCTACCAACCCAGAAGCACTGGAACGAAGTTCCCTCCACGGAAACGCCCTCTCGCTCGCCTGCCCCAGGTGATGCACGTAAACATGAAAACGCAGTGCCCGGTCGGGATAACGATGGAGGCTCACAAGAAGCGGCTCGAAAGCGCCTCGCGCCATCCGAAGCCCGGTCTCCTCCTCTAGCTCTCGCGCGGCAGCCAGCGTCGGCGCCTCAAACAGTTCAACTTTGCCACCAGGCATCTCCAAAAGCCCGCTAAGGAGGCCGTCATTCGCAGGCCTCGCCCGCAACAGCACCCCACCACGTTGCAAAACAGCCACAATCGCGATCGGTATGGTTTGCCGAACGGTTGCTGTCGCAACTCTGTCGGAGCCGGCCACGTAACCATCAACACGGCTACTCATCACGTTTACCTTCGTGCTGCCTCCCACGGTTTCCTCTTGAATTTGCGGCAGTGGCTGATTCCGCGCCCAAACCAGGCCAAACTCACCCGCCTAAACGAATAGACGGTCGCCTAGCATGGGATGAGCTTTGGTTTTACAAGAGCCGCCGACGAGAGTGCAAGTGAGACCTCGAACAAACCATGCTTGGCTCCGGACATGTGCCCGATCATGGCGCCCGTACGGGCTGTCATTGATTTTGCTTGCCTGCAACGTCAGCCCGGGCGGCGCAAGCTTCGAACGGTCTTCAGCGTTGCCGGATCAAAAGTTGGCTCCCGCTTTTCCTATTGTTGTCTGGACGGGCTTCAAAGCGAAAGGCATTGCCGCAGTCTTGTTCGCAGCGCTAGGAGCGGGTGCTAGTGTCGTCACCTATTCGGTTATCTGGGACGGCACTGAATATCAAGTCCTGGGACCTCACACCGCAGGAACCAACGAACTTCGGCGTCTAATGAGTGGTGGATTTTTCGCCTTAAACTCGTCAATTTTTGCCTTCAGGGAGACTGAGAGCGACCTCCAGGAACTCGCTCTTGAGTTTGCGGCGGCGCGACGGCGAGTACGGAATCGAGGCGGAGGCGATCCGGTCGCACCCGTAGATGACTCCTCTCAAGACTGCTTTGTGGCAATTCTCTCGGCAAGCCGCAGCGACGTGTCGCCAACTTACCGTGGTGACTTTACCGCTTATGCCCGAAGGACGCGCGGCTCTGCGCGTCTCAAAGCTGCAGTGTCTGATGCTTGCTTCAAACTCACATTTGCAGCCACTGGGCCGGCATCCGCTTCTTCCGCACCACAGCCCTGCGACCAGCGATACGCCCAGGGCCCGTATCTTGTCGAAGATGAACTCTGCGAACAATTCATTAGCCTCACCTGGGAACTTCACGCAATGGGTTCGCGAGACCCGGTCGCATCGGTTCCGCAAGGTCCGTCTACCGCCGCAGGCTTCATAAGCCGCTACGACCGGTACATCGATACGAGAGACATCCCCTTTGAGTTCACAACGTCAGCGGCTGTTTACCGGTCCAGCACAGGCGGCATTCGTTGAACTTCCCACCAATGGCGTGGGTTCCGCATGGACGTGCCGCGAACCCGGGGGCCTCAGCCGATTCCTGAGGGACTACGCCAAGCTACCAGGGCCGCGGTAGCGAAACACAAGGGTCCTCACTGAAGTAAAGGGTTTTTGGCGCCGAGAGCATCCCGTTTAGCGTTGAAATAAGGCAGACCGTGTGAAGTCTTGGCGTGCGGCGCTGATGCGGATGTGGGCTAGTGCGCCCCCGGAGAAGCGCGTATCGAACCAGGCGAGGTTGGTGAAAGAATCCTCGTGACTGTCGCGCGCTGTGGAAATGCTCGCGTGGCCGAATACGAAGGGCTCTTCATTGTCGCTGATGCCTAGCGCCGCACCGATGTCCTCGTCAGTCGGGAATAACGCGCGCGTGGCCGCAGGGCCGTAGAGGCATGGAACGCGCAGCTGACGCACCCCAGCGATGAACAACTCGGGAGCCTCACCACCGAAGTTGACAGCTACATGCTGCCATTCGCCGGCCTTGACTTGACCCGTACTGCAGCTTGCAAATGACAGATCTCTAGCCTGCTGCTCGAAGGAATCTCGCTTGAGCTGTTGGCGGACGAAGAGCCATCCGCTTGCGGACTCAGTCGGTGATTGGCTGCGGACAATGCCGAACGTAAAGTGATTCGGGTCCGGCATATCGTTTGAGTCACGGCTGACAAGGCCCCAAACGGGCTTTTCGGCACTTGGCACGTCGAAGCCGGGCTCTCCGGGAGCAGGCGGGCGAATCCAGAGGTCGATGGCGCCCTCGTTCAGATTCCAGGCTTCCGAATGCGGCACCCAGGCGTACCCCATGGCCGCACCCGCGAGTTCGCTCGGAATAGAGAGCGCCGCATCGCCCGCGCCGAAAGGGCCGTCGATAACCGGCGTATTGGGCATGAGCGTACCGTTCGGAAAGGCAGCGCCTCCGAACAAAGCTGTGCCGTCAATGCGCGCAAAATCGTAGTAGGCCACGGTTTGTTCCGTGCGCTCTGCATAGTCTGGCGTCGCGCACGTCCCCGCACCGCTACACCAGCCGCTGAAGCAGTCCTCTTCACCGCGACAGCTTTGACCCAACGCGCAGGGCGCGCAGCTTCCTCCGCAATCGACGTCGCTCTCGTCGGCGTCTCGTGCTCCGTTAGCACACTGCTCAACACCTGATTCGGAAAGCGAGCTAGGCGCATCGCCGTTCACAATGCCTGACGCCGCGATGTTTTCCTCAGACCGAGCGACATTCCCCTCGGTATCCGTGCTCAGCAACAGCCCACAGCCGCCTCCGCCAAGGCCTAGCGCGAACACCCACAAGTTGAACCACGGAGACAACATGCAAAGATAATACGCTGAGAAGAATATTACAAATACAACGCCGCCACTTTGTCTGACGCATCAGGGCTACATGACGACGCTCGTGCGCATTCTCCCCGCCAGTCCGCGGCCTCGACCGTCACCGCGGACCTCGCTCCCGCGCCATAGTCCCAGGGCGGGAGCCGCGATTTGCCTTCAGCTTGCATGAGCGACCCTGAAGCACGAGAGGCGGTGCCCGCAACACGCATCATGTGTGGTGCCGATTCACGGCTGTGCTTTGGTACTAGGCGAGCAAACCGAGGCGTCCGAAAATGGATCGCCTGCGGCGACTAAAGTCGTGACTTCGAGCCAACGAGTCGCTCAGTGCGCCGACTCACAGTGCTTCAGGCGATTCTCGGTAAACGGCTCGCAAAAACCGCGCTAGGAAAGTGTCACATCTGCATTTACCGAATGCATTACGCTTGCTCTTCCGACACTTTCGCGGCAAACCATGCCGAACTAAAGCGGAAGATGCGTGAGATATGGTCCGTCTAACATTCCTTCTTTGTTTACTTGTCCTTGCGGCGTCTTGCTCAACGGACGCAGTAACGTCTGAGCCAACGGAACCAAAGGCCGATCTTGCCTTTGGCTCTCGGCAACCTGACCCGTTTCTCCAAGTTTTGGATGAGATCAAAGACTACGGATGGCTCGGCGAAGGTTTCGCGCCATTGATTGAGAACTCGGAGTACTTTCACCAAAACCATAGCCGCCTGATATCGGACACGAGAGCCTGGTGGCAGAGAGAGACACGGACTTCTCGTAGTGTAGACAGCACCGCCCTTCCCGCAGACCTAAATCAGCGTTGGGTCGACGCGGCAGTAAGCCGCAATCAGCAAAAAGGCGTTTTATGCGCTGGTGCGGTTATCTTGTGGCTCATTCATGGTTCAGGAACGATCATGATGTTAACTACAGGCGACATGTCACAACCGTTAGCGAACGGTGAGTGGTTAACCATGACACCGGTGAACCTGTTAGGTGCGAACGCATTTCTCTCGGGCGTCGCAGCCCTCACATGTTTCTTTCTGTAGCAACGTTGTAGGGCCCCCCGGCGTAGCTCGACCGAAGCTGCGGCAGCTTGGTGAACTGATGCCGCCTCAGACCCGCACTCGGCTGCCCGGCTAACGAGGTCGTACAGTGCCCGCATGTCTCAGGCATCAAGCAACCGTCAGCATCGCTAGCATCGCTCCCAGGGAGGTCCAGGCGACGCAACCAGCGACCTTTGCTGGCCGAACGCGCACCGGTCCCAGGGAGCTTTTTGAGCAGAACGGTGCAGCCCTGGGTGCCAATGTGAGGTGATGCAGCGAGCCCGAGCATCGCTCCCAGGGAGGCCCGAGCGACGCAACCCGCGACGTCTGCTGACCGAAGACGGCCGCATGACGGCTCCGAGACGCATCTTACCAGGCGCTTCGTACGTCGTGGCGCGCCGCTGCGCCCAGCGGCGCTTCTACCTCACGCCCACCCACCAGCTAGTGCAGGACATCAAATACGTCCTCGCCTGTGCGGCTGCGACCTTCGATATCGAGCTGCACGCCGCTGTCTTCATGTCGAACCACTATCACATCTGGCTGACAGACACGGCCGGCGTGCTGCCCAAGTTCATGCACACGCTCAACCGTAACCTCGCCCGCGTGGTCAAGGCCCACTACCCCGAAATAGAAGGCGAGGTCTTTGACCATCAGCCCTACAATGCCCTGATGGTCCTTAGCCAAGAGGCTGCGACCGCCGAGCTGGCCTACCTG
>SLEO01000005.1 GCA_007124745.1 Myxococcales bacterium | reverse complement strand
CCTGTTCTGGAAACCCCTGTTCTGGAAACCCCTGTTCTGGAAACCCCTGTTCTGGAAACCCCTGTTCTGGAAACCCCTGTTCTGGAAACCCCTGCTCTGGAAACCCCTGCTCTGGAAACCCCTGCTCTGGAAACCGAGCGGGATGCCATGCCGAACCACCGGCGGCATCGGTGTAACCTGCCTCCGTCATGGGTTAGCTAGGGGCAATGGCTTCACCACAACTTGGCGCGTCCTTTGCTGAGCGACTTAGTGCACGTTGACGCTGCTGGGAGAGATTAAAGTAGTCGGTGCGACGTCCAAGGCAATCCGCACGACGCGTTGAACCCCCCCCGGCCCCTTTCGGCGCCCGAGCCGAAACCGCGCCTCCGCGAGTGAGCGAAGCTTCATGCCCGATCCCGTTTGCTTTGAGCTCCCCACTTCCCGCAGGCTATGGGTCAGGTCCTCTCCGATGTGGAACGGTAGCGTGCTGCGGCGTGTCAACGTTAGTGTGGTGGAATAACCGAGGCTAGAGCGGTGGAAGCGCGAACATCATTAAGCTCCGGCGCACTTGGCCAAGTGATCGGCAGATATGTCCTCGAAGAGGCTATCGGTGTCGGTGCGATGGCCACGGTGTATCGGGCGCGGGACACGCACCTGTCGCGGGCGGTTGCGCTGAAAGTCTTGCATCCCCACTTGTCTGCCTCCGAGGCGGCCCGGGCGCGTTTCAGTCGTGAAGCACGTACCGCAGCCTCCCTGACCCACGAGTTCGTGCCGCCAGTCTTTGACTGCAGCAGTGAATCCGACGAGGTCTGTTACATCGCAAGCGAGCTGCTCTCCGGGCCGACGCTCAAGGTGTTTGTCGCCAATCACGGTGCGTTGCTACCGGAGGCGGCGCTCGCCATAGGGCTACAACTCTGCCGGGCGCTCAGCGCAGCGCATGAACTCGGCATCATCCACCGCGACATTAAGCCTGAAAACGCACTTCTTCATGATGATCGCTGCGTCAAGCTCACGGACTTTGGGCTGGCGCACCTGCGTTTTGCGCCGTCGCTCACCGCCACCGGGCAGGTACTCGGATCCCCCGCACACATGTCACCGGAGCACGTCAACGGGTCGGTATGCACCGAAGCGAGCGATATCTTTTCGATGGGTACCGTGCTCTACTACTTGCTCGCCGGGAGCCTGCCGTTCGAGGCTCAAACGCCCCAGGAGCTTTTTCGAAAGATCCTCACCGGGCGCTACCGCTCCCTCGATCAGGTTGATGGCCGGATAGGGACGCGCATCTCGCGGATCGTCGACCGCTGCCTGCGCGTCAAACCGGGGGACCGCTACGGGTCTGCGGACGCGCTTGCAGCAGCGCTTAACGCCGAACTTTCTGGCATGGGCGTGAGTGACCCCGACGCACTCTGTGCCGACTTCCTTCGGGCGCCTGGTCCGCACAGCGCGTCCATGGTCCGTACAAGTCCCGACCGCTTGCTGCGTTGGGCGACGGTCGAGCTTGAAGCCGGTCAGGTTGCGGGTGCTATTGCCATCCTCAACCGTGCACTGGCCTACACACCGGAACACCGCGATGTGCGACGGGCCCTTGAGCGCATTGGCCGCCGGCGGCTCGGCCGGCGCATCGCGCTGGTGACGGCGCTTGCGACAGGGGTCATCGCCCTCATGGTTTTGGTCATCGCCTACGCGCCGCAATATCTCCCTTTCGGCGCTCCCCTAGATGACATGCCCCAGGGAGCGGTGGATGCGCCTGCGGAGTCCGATGGAAGCGCGTCGGGCGCTGCACCTGAGGACACGGGAGTCGCGGAGCCGACGCGGGCGGCAAGCGGAGGCGAGCGCGGAACCGACGTTACGTCGGCGAGCGGCCGGGACGCGAGCCGCGACCCTGTGGTGCGCCAGAAGAGCGCTTCCGCAACGCCCCAGGGCCAAGAGGTGGCTGCGGAAACGCGCTCGGTGGTCTTCAAGCCGACGCCGATGAATGTGACGATTCAGATCGATGATGACCCGCCCTTCGCTTTCGGTCCCGATAGCCGGGTGCGGGCGCTGAAGGTCGGGACGCATCGCATCGTCTTTCGCGGTGCGGGAGGCTGCTGCGAAGAGGTCGTGCGGCAGCTTGAGCTAGAAGCTGCCAGCGATCCTCTGACGCTCGCGGTCATTCTACCCCCCCGAGATGCTCGGCTCTACGTCGATACGAACGTGCCTGCCTCCGTGGCCATAGAGGGAATGGATGAAGCGCAGCGCGCGCTGGATGTCGTTCGCTTGCCGCTGGGGCAGGACTATCAGCGCACCTTCTCCTTGCGTGTCAGTGCGGAGGGCTATCAGGCGGAGAGTCGCAGCGTCACCGTGCAGGCCGGGGCGCTCAAACGAGTGCCAATCGCGCTGCGTCCGGTCCAGGACGAAAACGATCGCTAAGGCTAAATGGCTTAGCACTGCGATCCTCGAGTCACGGGCAGGAGACCCCCTCGGGGTAGGCGTGCTTGGAGAAGTCAGCAGGCGCGGCCGAGGCGCGAGACAGGGTGCGTTCGAAGTGCTTGCGCGGTCGGAATACATCTGTTTGTCCGGGCGCGGGAACCTGGTGCGCCTGCGTAGGTCGAAAGGCGGCTCGCCTGAGGTTGCACGTTTGGGCTAGACTGGGCTTCCGCTGCTTGAGGGCTGCCGGAAGAACCGATGGACGTTGATCGACGCGACATCTGCCGCCAGTTCGCCACGCATGCCGCGTCACGCGGCGCGCGTCCCTGTGCCGCGGCGTGCGAGCGAGCTTGGCGTGCGCTGTCGCGCTGCCTGCTTACGCTCATGGTGATCGCCGGGGTTTTTTCGCGGAGCCCGGCGCGCGCCGATGAACTCGACGACTTCGAGGCCGCGCGTGCCGTTTTCGAGCAGCACGATTTTCGCGAAGCGGTCGCTCGGCTGTCCGCGCTGCTGTCGAGTCCCCAGGGGCCGCCACAGAGCAGCGTTATCGAACGCGAGGCCCGCAAATACCTCGGAGTGAGCTACTACCTCTTGGGCAACAGTGAGCAGGCCAAGCTCCAGTTCGAACTCCTCCTGCGGCTCGAGCCTGATTATGCGCTGGACCCGGTGCGCTTTCCCGCGCAGGTCTATGAGACCTTCGCCGCCGTTAAGGAAGCGGTACAGCAGCGCTCCCTTGCGGAAGCGGCGGAACGCAAGAAGGCGCCAGCGGAGATCACGCTGAGTGAGACGCAGGCCAGTGCCCTGCGGACGTGGCTCGACGAGGATCACGGCTACTGGGAGGTGGAACGTCGCTCGCGCTGGATGGCTTTCATCCCCTTTGGCGGAGGTCAGTGGGCAAACGGGCACATGGCGACCGGGTGGTTGATGGCTGCGCTCTCCGTTGGGACGGCCACCTCGGCGACGATCTCCGGCGTCTTGCATCAACGCCTCGCGGACGAGACGCCAACCTCCGGCGAGATCGACAGCGCACGCAGTGCTGAACGGGCGTTGCGCGTGGTCAACTGGGCAAGCCTAGGGGCGCTTGCCGTGGTCGCCATCGCGGGCATTATCGACGCGAACGTGCGCTTTGTGCCCGAATCGCGCCGCTTCGTGCGGCAGCCCGAGCCCCCGGTGGCGAAAGACCTTCGGGATGTATTGGCGCAGGACGCGGTTGATGCGGATAGTCTGACGGCGTCAGCGGAGCTGGGACAGCCTTGACAGAGGGGCGTTCCCCACTATAAATCGCCTCCGCTCGGTACCGAGAGCGGCGCGCCTGCTCACCCTCGCATCGCCGAGAGGCACACAGTTGCGTCGCGCCGTATGGTGTTGAGGCGCGCTTTTTGGCGATGATCGAGGCGCCTTGCCTCTGTCGAGACCGTGTGCTCACGGAAGGTCAGGCCGGCTCGGTGGCCGAGTGCGGAAGCAAAGTGTCGCCCGGTTGCCGGGAAAACGCAGAAATCAGGTTGTATGCCCACGATTAACCAGCTCGTACGCCATGGTCGGGAAAAAGCCCGCGCCAAAACTGCTTCGCCCGCGCTCGACCGCTGCCCGCAGAAGCGCGGCGTCTGCACGCGCGTCTACACCACGACGCCTAAAAAACCCAACTCCGCGCTGCGCAAGGTAGCTCGCGTGCGTCTTTCGACGGGCATTGAGGTGACGAGCTACATCCCCGGCGAAGGTCACAACCTGCAGGAGCACTCGGTGGTGTTGGTTCGGGGAGGTCGCGTGAAGGACTTGCCCGGTGTGCGTTACCACATTGTGCGCGGTACCCTCGACGCTACCGGAGCTGCGGGTCCGTCGAACACCAATAAGGCGACGCGCGCCCAGCGCCGCTCCAAGTATGGCGTGAAGCGTCCCAAGAAGTAGTTTGCCGAGGGCGCGACTAGCGCGCTCTGGTCGCCGGGCTTACGTCACGGGGCGGCGGAGGCTGCGGTGAATCGGGCAGTCGCGCGATGAATACGGTGCTGTAGAGATATTACGTTTCAAGGAAGAGTACGATGTCCCGACGACGAGAGATTCCAAAGCGCGAAGTGCTTCCCGACCCGAAGTTCCATGATCGACTGGTCGCTAAGTTCTGTAACGTGCTGATGACCCGCGGCAAGAAGTCGACAGCCGAACGCATCGTCTATGGCGCGTTTGATTTGCTTGAGTCGCGTTACAAGCAAGACCCCCTTGATACCTTTCGCAAGGCTCTTGAGAGCGTGAAGCCTAAAGTCGAGGTGAAGAGCCGTCGCGTAGGTGGTGCGACTTACCAGGTGCCGATCGAAGTGCGCGCCGACCGCCGGATTGCGCTTTCCATGCGCTGGCTCGCGACCTATAGCCGCGCGCGCGGCGAGAAGACGATGGTGGAGCGCTTGGCTGCGGAGCTTGTGGATGCGAGCCAAGGGCGCGGTGCAGCCGTGAAGAAGCGTGAGGATATCCACCGCATGGCGGAGTCCAATAAGGCCTTCTCGCACTACCGCTGGTAGGCGCGTAGTCGCTTCTCTGGGCACGTCCGCGAAAGCGCTGTTGCTTTCGCCTCGTTGTGGCGCTTACAGGCCAAGCCGCTTACGTGCTCCCCAGGTAGGCGCGAGACACATCAACGTAGGGATGACGGACTCCGGAGGGGCGCCGAGGTAGCTATGGCGCGAACATTTCCGCTTACGAAGACGCGCAACATCGGCATCATGGCCCACATTGACGCGGGCAAGACGACGACGACCGAGCGCATTCTCTTCTATACCGGCGTCAACTATAAGATCGGCGAGGTTCACGAGGGCTCAGCGACCATGGACTACATGGAGCAGGAGCAGGAGCGTGGCATCACGATTACTTCGGCAGCGACCACGTGCTTTTGGGCTCCGCTTGCGGGCCCCTTTGCCGAAGATAAGCATCGCATCAACATTATCGACACCCCCGGGCACGTCGACTTCACGATCGAGGTTGAGCGTTCGCTCCGCGTGCTTGACGGCGCGATTGCGGTCTTCGACGGCGTTGCAGGTGTCGAGCCCCAAACCGAGACGGTGTGGCGCCAGGCGGACAAGTACCACGTTCCGCGCATCTGCTTCGTCAACAAGCTCGACCGCGCGGGGGCCAACTTCACCCGTGCCGTTGATTCCATTCGCGAACGATTGGGCGCGAATCCAGTCCCGATTCAGATGCCGCTAGGCGAAGAGGCCTCGCACCGAGGCGTCATCGACCTCGTGGCGATGCGTGCACTGGTGTTCGCCGATGAGGGCCAAGGCGCCGTCTTCGAGAGCCTCCCCATTCCTAGCGAAGTGCTGGAAGAAGCAGCGCTGCAGCGCGAAGCGCTGCTTGAGGCGCTGGCAGAGGTCGATGATGGGCTGATGGAGCGCTACTTGGAGGGCGACACCGACTTTTCCGAGGCGGAGATCTGGTCCGCGCTGCGTACGGCCACCTTGACCTTCAAGCTGGTCCCCGTGCTCTGCGGCTCTGCCTTTAAGAATAAGGGTGTGCAGCAACTCCTCGACGCAATTGTGACCCTGCTGCCTTCACCCGTGGATATTGCGGCGGTCGAAGGCACACACCCGGATGACGCGGACAAAAGCCTTGCCCGGCCACCGGACGACGATGCGCCGTTCTCCGCGCTTGCGTTCAAGATCATCAACGACCCTTTCGTCGGTCAGCTTACCTTCATACGGGTGTACTCCGGGCACATCGCGTCGGGGTCCGCGGTACTGAACTCGACGAAGGGTAAGCGTGAGCGCATCGGTCGTATTCTGCAGATGCACGCCAATAAGCGCGAGGACATCAAGGACGTCTACGCGGGCAATATTTGCGCCGTTGTAGGGCTGAAGAGCGCGACTACCGGGGACACCCTCTGCGCCGTCGATCAGCCCATCATTCTCGAAAGGATGACCTTTCCCGATCCTGTGATCTCGGTGGCGCTAGAGCCTCGAACGAAGGCAGACCAGCAGAAGCTGGGCGAAGCGCTCGCGAAGCTTTCGGCCGAGGACCCATCCTTCAGAGCCCATACCGACGAAGAGACCGGCCAAACGATTATCTCAGGCATGGGCGAACTGCACCTTGAGATTATTGTCGACCGACTTCAACGCGAGTTCGGCGTGGGCGCCAATGTGGGACGGCCACAGGTGGCCTATCGCGAGACGATTACCCGTTCTGCGAAAGTCGAAGGGAAGTACATCAAGCAGAGCGGCGGCCACGGCATGTACGGGCATGTTTGGCTTGAAGTCGAGCCGAGTGCACCGGGCGCGGGCTTCGTCTTCGAGAACAAGACGGTCGGTGGGGTTATTCCTAAGGAGTACATCCCTTCGGTTGAAAAGGGTGTGCGCGATGCGCTCAACCGCGGTGTGCTCGCGGGCTTTCCGATGATTGACGTCAAGGCCGCACTAGTGGATGGATCATTCCATGTCGTCGACTCGTCGGGTCCAGCCTTCGAGGTGGCAGCGTCTATGGCACTGCAGGAGGGCGCTCAAGCAGCGGGCGTGTGCTTGCTCGAACCTGTGATGGCTGTCGAGGTCATCGTGCCCGACGACTACCTCGGCGAGGTCATTGGCGATCTGAATAGTCGCCGGGGCAACATCATGGGCGTTGAGGCGCGGGCCGCTATTCAAGTCATCAAAGCCGAGGTGCCGCTCGCGTCGATGTTCGGTTATTCCACCGATTTGCGCTCGAAAACCCAGGGCCGAGCCAACTACACGATGCACTTCCATACTTACGAGCAGGTGCCAGAGACGATCGCCGATGCCATCGTGACGAGGATCCGTGGCTAGGAAATCTAAAAGTCCATTAGATCATTCGCCCGTCATGGTGTATGCCTCGCGACCCTCAGAACCGAGAGGGCCGCGCTAGCACGGGCGACGCGTTTGGCTAAAAGGCGAAGGCACTCAGCCTACCTTCCTGCAGCCGGTGCCTTGGCCTCCGTGGCGGGCGCGCAGTGGAAATAAGTGCAATGTTAGACCGCTTCGAAAGCAAGCGCGTCGTTTGGGAGTCGAACCATGGGTAAAGAGAAGTTTGTCAGGAAGAAGCCTCACGTAAACGTTGGGACGATCGGTCACATTGACCATGGGAAGACGACGCTAACGGCGGCCGTGACGAAAGTGCTGGCGGAGAAGTTT
>SLEO01000218.1 GCA_007124745.1 Myxococcales bacterium | reverse complement strand
GGAGCGCGAACGCTACGTAGCCAAGACAGAGCACGAGACAGGTGCCCACCACGTAGAGCGTGGGACTCGGCCGCCATGGGGGTAGACCGTTGAGAGCCTGCGCCAGCGTCACGGTGAACAGGCCCGCGTAAGCGAGCACAAAAGCGTAGAGCGCGCGTCGTGCGCGGGTATTCGTCGTTGATCCACGGCTTTGCCGCCTGAGCCACAGCGTGAAAAGCGGAATTACTTGCACCGCGTGGAGACCGACGAAATGAGGAACGCGTAAGTCGCCCGCACGGATTGCCCAACCGACTAGCGGAACACGCTCCGAATCAGCCACAGGGCCTACGGCGTGCCCACCGATAAGTGTCGGCTGACCTGCCCGCAGCGCAGCATGCTGCGCCGGCGTCACTTGACTGGGCATCGCGAACGCAAGGCCGGCCCCCAACACCATGATTAGTAGCCCGCTACGCAGACCGAAACCAAGCAGCGGGTCTTCGAAGTGGTGCCACAAAGCAAGGCCAAGAAGCCCTACCATCGACATGAACAGCACGACGATAAAGAGAGCCATTAACTGAAACACACCCGCATCAAATGGCGTCTGATAGTTGAAGTGACTCGGCACACCCCGCAAGGCTTGCAGTGTGATGAGTGCTAGCTCCGCGGCAAGGCACACAGACATCACCCTCCCAAGCCATCGCGGCGCTAGGCGTCGTGCGCTCAGCGCGGAGAGGACAGCCGCAAACGTAAGCGCCATGACGGCTCCGCTTAGGCCAAACTTGAAGGGTTTGAGCCAAACGGATGCGCCTTCAAGCGTACGTCCATCGAAGAGGTGAAGGCACAGGCACGCGCCGGCGAGCGCGAGGGAGCCTGCACCGGTCACCGCAAGCGCACGGCTGCCATTCACCATGGCGTGCCCCATCCACCGCCAGGTCTGTTCGCTGCCCACCGCTACCCTTCGCCTAGACAATATGCCACCCATGATGCCTATCTTCAGCAGGCTACGCGAACCTAAAGCGAAGACAGAAATTAGGGTTCACCGATGACCGCTAACGATGTACGCAGCGGCTACACGGAGAAATAAAGCAATCCGCAGGAAACTCGCGCCTGTCTGCGTGTCACCTGAGCGGACCCCGAGATGCCGGACCCAGCTGAGCACTTCTAGCTCCATCTAGTCCCCACACTTCGGCCGCTTGAAGCGGTCGACACCGGACTCGTGGGCCGAGACGAGGAAATCGGCCCCTTGGGGCAGGGACTCTTCTGCGAAGGGGCCAGGGGTTCCACTCGGCAACGTCCAGGTGTCTTGTTCGCGGTCGTAGAGGTAGTCGAAGAAGCGCGGACGCTCGCAGACGGGGTCGTCTTTTTCGACCGAGAAAACGCATACGCGCCGTCTGAAGCGCAGGTCCGGCGCGCCATCACCGTTGAGGTCCTTCACTACCACGGCGCCAATGAGCCGCGAACGGGTCTCGACGCTCTGCTCCTGCGTTGTCAGCTCAAACTGAAGCCGGCTTTGTTCAAGGTCGACCACGTAGTAGCGGCGGATGTTGGTTGACCCGATGCCGCAAACAGCGCCGCTAGCGTAGCTGAGCACCACCACAGCCTCCTCCCGACCATCGCCGTCGATGTCTTCGACTTTGAAGAAGAGCGGACGAATCGGCTCGTCGTATTCGGCCGTGGTTAGCGTGTTCGCTTCCACGTCAGCGCGCGCGACCACCTGTGGCGTTGGGAGATGCACCACGGACCCTTGAGAGGCGCTCGCCCGACCGGATCCGGACCACACGCCAAACCACGGCACGATACCGGTCCATGGGTCCGCCGCTCCGCTCGTGGGCACTATCGCGACGACTTGCGCGCGTTGTCCCGACCGCAGCGGCCGGACGGCACCGAGACGAAGCAAGTGCCCCTCGGGCGGCTCTACTTCGAAAACGTGTGGCACCTCAGGGGCGCTAACGGGGTCGCCAGCGGGCTGCGATGGGCGGTCAGCATCTCCACCGGAGAACTGCGCCTTAGAGTGCTGTGAATCGTGTTGCAACTGCTCAGCGTCCGGTTCTACTCGCGGCGCCTCGATAGGCGCCGCAGGAACAACCTTGCTAGCTCCGCCGCATGCAACGCATGCCACGAAGCACAACCATGCCTGACCAGGCGCCGCGGCAGCGAGACTTGGAGGCTGAGTACCCAGATAGCGAGATAAAAGAGTCATTTCATCCAAAGTCCGCCAGGAAGAGCGCGTGCACCACGGCTCAGGAGCGTCAAGGCCAGGGGTGCAGCTCCCGCAGGAGTTGGGCAGCAATCTCGGGTGGCGTCGATGCGGTGAGCCAAGGACTCACGCCCAAAAGAAGCGCCGCAATCGCGCCCAAGCCCAGAGCAAACTTGTCACCCAGGGCCCATGGTTGGCGCCAGGGGACCTGGGCTCCCGGCGACCCATCCAAGCTCGCATCACCGGAAGCGTCTTCGGCGGAGGTAGCAACGGACGCGGCGACCGCGACACGCCCGTCGAGCACGTGGGGTGCTCTTGCAGCCCTCCGGGCAAGCGCCCGAGCCACCTGCGCTGCGTCATCGGCCGATAGAAGCACGGTCCGCAGTGCGGTCTTCCAGGACACGAAGCGCGCGCCGCCGCGCGCCGCACCCACGGAAAGCCGAGCGGCAGACCCGAGCCCGACTAGACCGAGAACGGTGTCGATATACACCGACACCACAAGCGCGAAGAGCACCAGTGCCCAGTCGAGCTTGGTCTCCCAGAGCGCCGCCCCCACAGCCTCACCCGGCGCGCGGCCGAGCGCCTGATGCCGACCGAACTCCAGCCCCAGATGCACGCCTACTACCGCCACTAGCCAAAAGAGCGAAATCCAGATGCTAAGCACCAAGGCGAGCGCGATGTAGGCCACCACAAAACTGCGCCGATCATCATGCTCCCTCACAAAGCGCTGCCACGCCGACACTGCACCAAGCTACGCCATCGCGCTGCATTTCGAAAGAGGAAGCACGCCATGCGTGGGTCGGCTAAGCGAGCTGCGCGTCCGGTTGAGGGTCTGTGCGCGAGCGCCCACAGCCGGGCAACCGCAGCGAACCGAAAGAACGTGCAGGCTTTTCGGCAAGGACGCAGGGCGGGCCCAGGCCCCTAGACGGAGACGCATGCCCTCGACGCTGCCAGCTCCTCTGTTTCGACCCACAGTGACAGCGGCTCTACTGAAATGGTGAGAACGCCGCACAGATACGCACCAAATTTCATTCTGTCTTCGTCTCGTGTTCATCTAGGACGTTGTGCCTGATACGCTTTAGACACAACACGAAGCTGGAGGAGCGAGTATCTATGAGTGCACTGCGAGAAAGACTACGGGAGTTGGCTTCGCGCCTTCCAGAACTGCAACAACATATTCAAACAGAGGAGGCAACCAAAACTTCGCTTGTGATGCCTGTGTTACAAGCACTTGGCTATGACGTCTTTAACCCTAGTGAGGTTGTGCCGGAGCTCACAGCTGACGTCGGCACAAAGCAAGGAGAGAAAATCGACTTTTGTCTCCGCATCGGAGGCAAAGACTGCATTCTGATCGAGGTCAAGGCGTGTCACTGCCGTCTCTCTAAGGAGCACTTTAGCCAGCTTTACCGCTACTTTTCGGTCAGCAGTGCGCGTTTCGCGCTGCTGACCAACGGTATCGAGTACTGGGCATTTTCCGACCTAAACGAAGCCAATAAGCTCGACATGGTCCCTTTTCTTGAACTCTCTCTACGTGATCTGAAGGATCGAAGTGTCATAGATTTTTCTAGTTTCTCTAAAGAGAAATTCGACGTCGATGGCAACCTGGGTTCGGCAAGGGACCTGAAATATACCAAAGAGGTTCGCCGATTACTCGAAAGTCAGGTCGAAAACCCAGATGAGGCCATCGTCAAGTTTTTCTTCAAGCAGATTGTACCGGAAGGGTCTTTCAACCAGAGTAAGCGAGAGCAGTTCACCGTACTCGTTGCGCGGGCATGGAAGCAGCTGATTACGGACCGCGTCACGAGCCAACTTCAGGATGCGCTTGCCACTCAGGAGCAGCCTTCCACGGATGACTTAGGCACGGGAACCGCCAACGCTGAGCGCGAAGACGCCAACAGCGACGGTATCGTGACAACCGAGGAGGAACTTGACGGGTTCCGGGTAGTGAAGGCTATCGCGGCATCCGAATGTGAGCACACGCGTATCGGATACCGCGACGCCAAATCATATTTTGCTGTCCTGCTCGACGACAACAATCGCAAAACGGTGTGTCGCCTCTATTTCAACGGCAAAAACAAGAAACACCTAGGCATTATGGGCCCCGACAAGCAGGAGACGAAGTATGCCATCACCTCGGTCGAGGACATCTACAAGTACGCCCGAGAAGTGCGAGCCGCCACACGACAACATATTGTCGGCGCCCTTCCAAGGTCTCAGGAGACCAGCGGACGCCGGCTCAGCGTGGTTCCAGGCGCCTAGAGACAGCGCACTTCAACGGCCGGCGCCTTTCAGGCCTTGACCTTGAACCGCCTAGCGGCGCCTAGGGCAGGTCGAAACTGCTCGGCGCCTACCCCCCCTTACCGATATGGTTTCATGCACGGTTAGCGGGGGAAGGCGGTGCCAGCGTCTTCTAGGGCGCATTCGGCGGCGCGCAGGCCGGATTGTACGCACATGGGGACGCCGCCGCCGGGATGGGCGGAACCCGAGGCTA
Source organism: Myxococcales bacterium (assembly GCA_007124745.1). Classification (GTDB taxonomy): domain Bacteria; phylum Myxococcota_A; class Polyangia; order Polyangiales; family SLQV01; genus SLQV01. Next base: position 2,841 of record SLEO01000218.1, on the reverse strand, counting down.
GGTACAAGCCGGGAATGCTGGACACGCGGTTTGGCGGGCGACGGAAGGCGGAGAAGGCGTCATTCGATGCGGCGCCGTAGATGGCGCCACGGCTCCCGGGGTAGCGCCGCGCAAGGTCCACGTGGCTTCGGTGCCAGACCATTTCATCTTGAGTTCGCAGTGCGCCCGAAGCGACGGCACGTTCCCGCATGAGGGCCAACGTTGAGGGCACGGCCGCTTCTGCTGCGCTTTCCTGCTCACGCGTCACGCTGGGGGCGTTGACCATCGCGAATACCGGCACGGCACCCGCGACCTCGGGCCTGCCGTGGGAGAGCGCCTGGTCGCACAGGTAGACCGTTGGCTGCCTGGGCACGCGCTGCGCGTCGAAGAGGTCGACGAACTCGTCCTCATAGCATTCGGGGAAGATGACTGTGTGCGCGGCGCGTTCCGCTCGCGCTTCCGCTCGAAAAACGGCGCAGATACCGGAGGTCGAGAAAGGCGTTGAGACCTTCGGCTTTTCGCCGGGCGCCGTCAGCAACGTTTCTACCAAGTGAGCCACATCTGCGTTGACGACGATTTGGTCGGTGATGAAGTTGTTGTCCTTGCAGACCACTTCAAATCCGGATTGTCCTGCGCGGGCGATGATGTGTTCAACGGGACAATCAAAGCGAAAGGCGACGCCGAGGCGCTCTGCGACACGCACAAAAGCTTGTGCGAGCGCGTGCAAACCACCCTCGACGCCAAAGCCGCCGAGGGCGAGGTCCACATGCGCGATGCAGTTCAGCGTAGCGGGAGCGCAACGCGGATCTGAACCGTTATAGGTCGCAAAACGCAGAAGCATCGAGCGTAGGTGCGGTGACTTAATGCGCTGACGGATAGCCGCTATCATGGTGTGATGCGCATCAATACGCGGCAATGATAGCCAGGCTCTCGGGCCTAGCTTCGTCATGCCGGAGAATGATGGCGCCTCCGAGAACACAAAGTTGTCCGCAGACGCTGCCCAGATTCTCTGCGCGTATGCGAGAAATGCCTCAAGTTCTTTTTGAGCACGAGAGCCTAGCGCGCGGCCGACGTTTTCGAGCGTCGCGTCACGCTCAGCGTAGGTCTCAAGCACCGCGCCATCCGGATAGATGTAGCGAAAAGACGGCGAGAGGTGCCGCAGGGTGACTTCTTCACGCAGCGACGTCCCAGCTGAGCGCAAGACACGATCGAAGACATCGGGCAAGGTCAGCAACGACGGCCCCGTATCGAAGGCAAAATCCCCGACTGAGCTTTGACCCACTTTGCCGCCGGGCAGAGCGTGCTGCTCGAGTACAAGCACCTGCCTGCCTGCTGCCGCAAGCCGGATAGCCGCGCTCAGTCCGCCCATGCCAGCGCCCACCACCACCGTAGTCACGCGCCCGGCCTCCACCGCAACCCGTTCAGCGCGCCGCGGACGAGGCGACGCAAGCGGTCTGGCTTAGAACCCTGAAAAAGAGGAAGAAACGGCGATGGACGCTTCCCAGGCTGCGGCTGCACCCGCATCCTAACAAGTGGCGCCTGCCAAGGCAGGTCGATCCGTGCGGGCATGATGACTTCCGACGTGCCCCGCCAGCCCTGGTCGCCACAGTCCTCAAGGAAGCTGCGGACGTAGAAAGGCCCCTGGTCCACCACGGCACCCCGCCTTAGCGTGAGTTTCGCGACCTTGCCTTCAAAGATTGCTACGCCTCGCGGCACCCAAACCCCGTAGCGGGAAGGCCTAGGACTCAGCAGCTCCGCTCGCCAGCCGCGTAAGTGCACGACGCTGCCGTCCGCCGAGAAGCGAAACACACAGCTCGAACGTGCCCCGTTAGCCTTCCCTTCGAGCACATAAAACGCGTAGGTGTCGCCCCCTGCGCTTACGCGACCCCAGTCCCAACGCTTGATACCGAGTGCATGCAGGCTCTTGGTGGAGTGGTTTCGGTCCAAGTAGGCCTCGCCAGCGATTCGCAGGCTCAGCGTCGGCGTCTCAAGAGTGCACACCCCGCTCCCGGAAGCGAGCAAGGGTGTCCAGGCGTGAGCGCTGCTTGCGCCCGTTTCTCGATCGTCGCTGCTCGCGGTGACAGCGCCGCCTTCGGTAGCACCTGCGTGCCCTTCCCGTCCTTCGTCGGAGGCGCACCAGACTGCCGCCTTGCCTTGCACAGAAAACGCGACGCGCGCTTCTGCGCCGCTTCCCGATTCTCGGAGTCGAAGGTCTGCGTACACGCCAACCCCCCCGGCCGGGAGCAGGCTGAGGCGTATCTTGCTCGGGCCGAACCGGAAACGTGTCTGGTCCGCACTCATCTCCACGTCGGAGCTCTGAAAACGCTGCAGATGGTAAAAGACGGGCTTTCCGCTCCGGTATACCACCATATTGAGCGCAGGATGCTCGGCGGGGGTCGCATCGCGCATGCGTCGATAACCCGGCAAAAACGGCAAGCCGAAGGACCAAATGAGAACCGCGCCGTCACCCGATGCGTTCCTCAGGTCGGCGTACCACCAGAGAAACCCACCGGGTGCCGCCAGTGCTGCGACAGGAGCGGGCTGGGACGGAAGGGCCAGCGCCAGCGGCGATTTCCCGAAGCTCCGAGCAAAGTCGAGGCGTGGCACCCACTCGGTGCCACCTCCAGGTACCCGGATCGAGCCATCGAGACTCAAGCATTTCGAGATGGGGTCACGGGCCATGGGATGCGCGCTCTCCTCGTAAGCGCCGCACTCAGGCTTAGGACCGCCCACCCGCAGACTCAAGCCTATCCGTGCTTGATTCAGTCGCGGGGGCGCGAGGCGAAGCTGGGACCCAGCTCAGACCGCAAATGACCGCGTCGGGCACGGCCCCATACGCACGTCGGCCGATGGAGTGACTGG
>SLEO01000253.1 GCA_007124745.1 Myxococcales bacterium | reverse complement strand
TAGAGACGCGCGGCTGGGTAGGCATAAAGCGACCGCGGCAGCCTCGAAAACCGCTTCATGCTAAGTCCTGAGCCGGAGCTTTTGTCGCTCCCTAAGCCCGCCCGTCGTGACAGAGACCTTCGATATTCGGCAAGCCACGCCCGCCGACTACGCCGAGCTGCTTCCGCTCCACCGCGCGCTCTACATCGATTTGCAGGGCGCGCTGCTGCCGCCGCAGGTGGCGCGACTCAGTGCCTACCGCAACTTCGAGCGCGTGCTGAGCGATGACTTGCGCGGCCTTCTCAGCGGTCCGCCGAGCCTGGTGTTAATGAGTCCAGGCGAGCACGGGGCAGTCGGTTACATCAGCGGCCAGCTTCAGCTCGAGCCCGGCCGAGTCCTAACGCGACGCGCCGTGATTGAAGACTGGTTTGTGCGGGAAAGCGCCCGAGGCACAGGCGTCGGCCGCGCCCTCTTCGAACACTTCGAAGCGGCGATGCGCGACCGCGGCGCGGAACTCATCGAAACCACGACCTGGGCGCCGCACGCGGAGGCCCGGGCGCGCTACGCTCGCCTAGGGTTCGATGAGGTCCAAGTTGTCCTCAGGCGCCCGCTCTAGTTGGATGAGGACCGCCGCAGCGACCGTCAGTGCCTCGGGATAGTCGCTGCAGATGGTCACGCTGTCGTGGGCCTCGAGGCTGGCGCGGCGCAACATGGATGCGGGTTGCGCGTCAAGGTCACAAAGCACCACGGCTACCCGTGCGTGCGCAAGCACGCCGATGACCTCCTCCAAGGCAATGAGACCGCTAGCGTCGACGACATGGACTTCGTGCATGCGGAAGATAACGACGCGCGTGTCCCCACCGACCCAGCGCAACGCAACGCGTAGCTTCTGTGAGGCCCCAAAAAACAGTGGACCGTTCACGTCACACGTGATCACGCGCTCAGCCGTTGCTGTCACTTCGCTGCTCGCAACTTTCCCTTGGTATCGCTCCGGCCGTGCCGAAGGGAGGCCGAGCGCTTCGGTTGCGACCTCGCGCAGCGCCCGAGGCTGCTGGGATGTTTGGTCAGCCGCTGAGCCGAGCGCCCCGCGTTGCGCTTTCGCGGCATCGAGCGAAGGCGTGAAGTGCCGTACCTGCGTGACCTCAGACATCTGCCGCATGAAGAGCAAAGCCGCCAGTACAAGCCCCACCGTCACGCCGACCACCATATCGAAGGCGACGGTCAGGCCGTAGCACGTGAGCAGCACGGCGATATCGCTGCCGGTGCCCACGCGTATCGTGCGCAGAAATAGCCCGACCTGGGACATGTTCCAAGCGACGAGGAGCAACAGCGCCGCAAGCGCGCTCATCGGCAGGTAGGCCAAAAGCGGCGCCAGCACGAGGACCGCGAGAAGCACAGTGACCGCGTGCACCATCGCCGCCACCGGCGTACGGCCGCCCGCGCGAATGTTGATCGTGGTTCGGGCAATCGCCCCCGTTGCCGGGATGCCGCCGAAGAAGGGCACAAGGACGTTACCGACACCGTGGGCGAGCAGCTCTGCATCCGGGTCGTGACGGGTGCCCGCCATCACATCCGCCACCGTCGCCGAGAGGAGCGACTCGATGGCGCCAAGCAGGGCGATGGCAAACGCGCCGACGGCCAGTGCGCGCAAGGTCTCGAAGTCCGGCGAGAGCGTGCCGGACGCCGGACCACCCATCTCCCACGGCCACACCGGAAGCGGCGGCAGCGGCGGAATGCCATGCCACACCTTGCCGTTCACCAGCGTCTGGAAGCGTGATCCGATGGTTGCGGGCTCAAGCTCAGGCCAGAGCACAGCGGCCCAGGCCGCGAGCATCGCCGCTACCGGCAAGGCGAGGAGAGGCGGTGGCACGCGCTTTGTGACCCGCGGTAGCAAAACGAGCAGGAGCAAGGTCACAAGGCCCAAGCCCCCTTCGACGGCTGAATGCGGCCCAAGCGTCGTCAAGCCCTCCAGCGTGGTGAAGGGGTGCGCACTGGCGGGCACCGGCGGCAGGCTCAAAAGGTCCTTGAGCTGCATCACCGCGATGACCGTGCCGATGCCCGCCGTAAAGCCCGTCACCACGGGATGCGGAATAAAGCGCATCAGCCGGCCGAAGCGCAAAAGGCCCATCACGAGCAGCAGCGCGCCTCCCGCGAGCCCCGCGAGCAGCAGCCCCGCCATACCAAAGTTGGCGTAGAGCGGCGCGAGAATCACGATGAACGCGGCTGTGGGGCCGGTGATCTGATTGGGAGAGCCGCCCAAGAGCGCTACCACAAAGCCCGCGACAATCGCCGTGTAGATGCCGTGCTGCGGCGGCACGCCGACGGCGATACTCAGCGCCATCGATAACGGCAGCGCAACGATCCCGACCACGATACCGGCCAAAGCATCGCGGCGGAAATCGCTGAAGCTGTACCCCGCACGCCAGGCCGCCCGAAGCGCATGGGCGGGAAGGCCGAGCAGGGCGCCGCGCTGACCGTCACTCGCGTTTCGCGCGGCTACGCTATTGGGATGTCTAGCGCTGGACTCCGGAGTGTGAGGTGGTTGAGCGGGTTGCACGTCTATCGTTCCAGGTGCGCGTGCGCCTAGCAGGCGCGCTGGCGCTTGAGGGGTCGCGGCCGAGCATAAGTCAACACAAGCAAACGTTGGCTCTGCGTTAGCGTCCTTGGACGTCGCGGCGCTACCCTGCCCGCGCGGCTTAGCCCGACTTCTCCGCACCGTCATGTGACCCAGACGCACCAGCGCGTGTCTGTCTCGGAAACCCATGAGGTGCCGCGGCTTGCGACGGAAGCGAGCTAGGGCACACTCGCCAATGTGGAAGCCGATTACCTAGCACTGCTGCGGAGGGCACTTGAACAGGGGCGACGGCGACAGGACCGAACCGGTGTCGGCACGCGCTCGCTCTTCGGTTGGCAGCTGCGCTTTGATCTGCGGGAGGGTTTCCCACTCCTGACGACCAAAAAAGTGCACCTTCGTTCGGTAGCCGAAGAGCTCTTTTGGTTTTTGCGCGGTGAGACGGATGTCGGGTCTCTACAGGCCCGCGGCGTCACCATATGGGACGAATGGGCGACGCCTGACTTTGCGGAACGGCTCGGCCTGCCCCTTGGCAACCTCGGCCCCGTCTATGGGCACCAGTGGCGCAACTTTGGCGCAACGAGGCAGCCGAATAGCCACTATGCCGCCGACGGCGTGGATCAAATTGCTGCGCTGCTTGTGGCACTTCGCGAGAACCCAGACAGCCGGCGTCACATGCTCGCAGCCTGGAACCCGAAGGACCTCGGCGCGATGGCGCTGCCGCCCTGCCATGTGCTGTGCCAGTTCGACGTCCATGAGGGCACGCTGAGTGGCCATCTCTATCAGCGCAGCGCAGACCTCTTCCTCGGGGTGCCCTTTAACATCGCCAGCTACGCCCTGCTCATTCACGTCCTCGCCCGTGAAGTCGGGCTAACGCCGGGGTACCTGGTGCACTCCTTCGGCGACGCCCACCTCTACGAAAACCACATCGATCAGGCACAAATGCAACTGTCGCGCACGCCGAAACCTCCACCCACGCTGCATCTTGCGGCGGATGCCCCGGGCATCTTCGAGCTGCGCTACGAACACCTCGTCCTCGAACACTACGACCCCTATCCCGGCATCAAAGCCCCGGTGGCGGTGTAGCGCGATGGCAACGAACCACGACGCTTCCACACCCGCGCCCCACGGCGCATCAGATAAGCCGCTTTCGACGGCGGTGGAACAACCGATTCCACCGCAAGAAGCGCATCTCGACGTGCCCCTCGACATCACCCCCGCGACCGCGCGCAGGCTCGCACTGGTCGCGGCGGTGGACGCGAACATGACCATCGGCCTTGAAGGCCACATGCCCTGGCACTTTCCCGAGGACCTGCGCTACTTCAAGCAGCTAACGCTAGGACATGACGTGATCATGGGGCGCGTCACCTTCGAAGCGATTGGACGGCCCTTGCCCGGACGCCGCAACATGGTCGTGTCGCGCAACGCAGCCTGGCAACACGCCGGCTGCGAGGTGTTCTCGTCGCTCAAAGCCGCCATCGCCGCCTCAGAAGACGCCCTCCCCTTCATCATCGGCGGCGCAACCCTCTACGCCGAGAGCATGCCCCTAGCGACGGACCTCTACCTCACGCACATCGACCAAGCCTTCGATGGCGACCGCTTCTTCCCGGACCTCGACGCCAGCTGGCACTGCGTCTCCGAACGCCCATCTGACAGCGCCCCCCTACGCTTCTGCCACTACCAACGCCATCCGAGCGCCGCGTGAGTAACGAGCGCGCGGCGACGAAGCGCCCCCAAGCCTGCCCAATCCCGCACCAATGATGGGCGCGAAGCTCAAGACGCGAGACCTAGACCAGCACAGGCACCTGTCCCGCGGGCGAGGCACCTGTCCCCCGGGCGCGCGCTAGTGGAGGCCGGCTTCGCGGGTCTGGGCTAGCAGGAGTTGGTGGGCCATCTGGGCTTGGAAATCGTTGGGAAAGCTAGGGCGGGCGCGCGTCGTGAAGTCTGGTGTACGGCGCAAGGCTTCCCTCGCCGCGAGGTCAAGGGGCGCAACCTGCGGGGAGGAGGTGTCCGGCACCGCCATCGGTGCACGGGAGGGAGACCCCGATCGCGCCTCCAAATGCCCGGGCAGCTCCGCCTCACCTTCCTTAAGTAGGGCTTCGCTTAGCTTTTCGCTCGCCGCGGCATCTAAGGCTGGAATAACGAAATCCGGGACGATGCCGGCGGCTTGAATCACCCGTCCGAGGGGTGTCACGTAGAGCGCAACGGTCAGCTTCATGAGGCCGAGTCCCTCAAGCGCGTACACATCTTGAACGCTACCTTTGCCGAAGGTGCGGGTGCCGACCAGGCGGGCTCGCCCGTGGTCTTGCAGAGCACCGGCGACGATCTCCGCCGCACTGGCGGAGTAGTGATTGACCAACACCAGCACCGGCAGCGTCGGGAGCGTGCCGCGCCGCGTGGCCTTGAGTTGAGAGAGCACTTTGCCGCCTCGGCCTTGGGTCGACACGATGATGCCTTCGCTGAGGAAAAGGTCAGCGAGTTGGCGTGCCTCGTCGACAAGCCCGCCGGCGTTGTTGCGCAGGTCGAGTAGCACCCCCGCGATGCTGCGCTCGGGACCGAGGGACTGGCTTGCGGCGTTGAACGCCGCCGCCACTTCCGCTGCGGCGCCGCGCTGGAAGGCCTTGAGCGCAATGTAGAGCGTATCGTCCGCTAGCAGACGTGCGTCGACAGCACGAACGCGAATAATCTCACGCACAAGCGTCGCTTCGTGGCTTTCACCGGGATCGCCACGATGGATGGTTAGACGCAGCGTCGTGCCGGGTGCACCGCGCATCTCCTGAATAATGCGTGCGAGCTGAGTGGTCTCGATGCGCTCGCCATTGACCGCGCGCACTTCATCACCTGGCTGGAGTCCCGCCTGGGCCGCCGGGCCGCCTTCGAAGACGTTAACGATACGCAATCGCCCGCCATCGGCGATGACCTCGACGCCAATGCCGCCAAAGCGCCCGTTGGTGTCTTCGCTGAAGGTTTGGGCCGCCTCCGTCGGCAGGAGCGCACTGTGTGGGTCGAGGCCGGAGAGCATGCCGGTGATGGCCCCCTGAACCAGAGCGTCTGGCTCGGTTGCCTCGACGTAGTGACGCTCGATAAGCGCGAGGGCCGCGGCCATCTGCGCGCTAGGACTCGGCTGCGCGGTCGCGGTCGACGCCCACCCCGCTACGCCCATGCATCCCGCCAAAAGGCCCAAAGCGGGCACGAAGGTACGACCGAAAGCTCGAAGCACGCGACACCCTTCTGCAGCACGAAGCGCCGGATGCACCGCAGCGGTGCGTCCGTACCGCGCGCGAACACCTAGGCGACACCCCCCCCCTTGAGCCGAGACCGCACCACAACGACGGAAACGGCCTAGCTTCACATCCCTATTGACACCCGCGCCCATAAAACAGTACCTAATAAGAGACACTTTGACACGATAGCAGCGAGTTGCGCCCTTTACCGCAGAGCATGCGGCGCGCGCCCTTGACGGGCCGGGGGAAAGCCAACAGCCGCCCAAGACCCACACGACGCGACGCTAAGGACGACCCGAGTATGTCAGCAACAGACAAGCGCAAACAGAGCCTCTACTTTCCCGAGTCCATGCTGCAGGACATTCAGCACGAAGCTGCCCGGCTCGACCGGTCGCTTTCCTGGATCGTGCAGCGCTGCGTCAAGCTCGGCCTCACGGAAGTACGCAAGCTTCCATCAGTCAACGACGTCCCGGACGACGACGAGCTCGTGTAGCGCGGGGCTGAGATTCGCGGTGCGATAGGGGCCGGGCGCACGGTGGAAACCCTGTCGCCGCGACCCCACGTATGTCACACCCCGCTCCTGTGCCGCCTTCTCTCTCTTCACGCACCCCATCAGCCCGCCCACCGGTCGCGGGTGGCGGCTACCTTGAACGCAATGCGGTGCGCATGTTCTTCGAGGCCAGCGGTCAGGCGCCGCAGACGCTGCTCCTCGACGGCATCGGTTGCGACGGATACGCCTGGCGCTACGTCAAAGGCCCGCTGAAAACCCGGGGCGGTTTCTGTCACGCGCACTACCGGGGCCACGGCAACAGCCGTGTCGCGGACCCGGCCACGTGCGACGTTTCCATGCGAGCGCTAGCGGAGGACGCCCTCGCAGTGCTCGACCACCTCGGCGTAGAAAATCCCGTTATCCTCGCCCACTCGATGGGTGTGCAGGTCGCGCTTGAAGTCGCCCTCAGAAGGCCTATCCGGGGGCTCGTCCTCATCAGCGGGGTCTCCGGGCAGCTCGCTTCGTCCTTCCACGATGGCCTGCTCAAGCAAGCATTGCCATTCCTGCTTCAGGTCGCAGCGACACACGAGCGTGCAACCCGCGCGCTATGGCGTTTGGCGCCATCGCGCATCGCGCTTGCGATGGCCAAGGTACTCGGCGAAGTCGAGGGCGAGCTCATCATTGCTGAAGACTTCGTGCGCTACTGGCGCGGTGTCAGACGCGTCCACCCCCACCTCTTTCTGCGCATGCTCGCCGAAGCTGAAGCCCACGACCTGAGTGGCGCGCTCAGCGCCGTCGCCGTGCCGACGCTAGTACTGTCCGGCACCCATGACCGCTTCGTGCCGCCGGAACGCGCCCGCGCCCTCGCTGAGACCCTTCCGGACGCTCAGCTACGCCTCTACCCGAAAGCAACCCACGCACTGCCCGCTGAGTTCCCAAAGCAGACCCGCGACGACATCGTCGCGTTCATCGACGGCCTAAGGCGCGAACGCTGACGCGGCTTGGGCGAAGCTACTTCCGCGCCGGCGAGAGAGTGCCGCTCTAGGACAGCGTCGAGGGTCCGCGCACAGCTTCTCCCGAGTCGCCGGCAGCCTTGCGGCGCGATGAGCTCGCCTCTTCGAGAAGCACGTCCTCCGCGGTGTAGATTGAGTGCGAAACGATCTCCATGCTTGGCGACTCACCGTCGTGAAGTCCGCGACTGACGCGCAGGATCTCCGAGCGCTCCGGCCGCAGAACGCCTTGGAGGTAGAGATGCGCCTGCCACGGCT
>SLEO01000239.1 GCA_007124745.1 Myxococcales bacterium | reverse complement strand
GAAGCCTCCCGCTAGACAGTCAACGCGCGGCTAGCGTGGGTTCCCTCCACACACTGCTGCGGATAATCCCGGCACGGCGACACCTGAAGGACCGACGCCGCGGCAGGGATTGATGGATTGCTCTAGGCGACCAGAGCGTGGATGCGGGAGAGTAGGCGGGCGCGGAGGGGCTTGGGGCGGCGGTAGTGGACTTGGAGGACTTCGCTGTCCTTGAGGGCTTCAAGGAGGATGTCGTCACTGGTGGCGATACGGTCGACGAGACCTAGTTCGATGGCGCGGGACGCGGGCCAGTATTCTCCGGTGGCGACGCTCTCTAGGTCGAGAGCGGGGCGGTATTTGGCGATCCAGGCCTTGAAGAGGTCGTGCGTCTCTTCGAGCTTGGCTTGGAGCCGTTCTCGGCCCTCGGGGTTCGGTTCGGCGAAGACGCTTGAGAGGCGCTTGTGGGTGCCCGCCGTTGCGTTCTCGTAGTCGATGCCTAAGCGCTTCAGCAGGCTGTGCGCGTTCGGCAGCGGGACCACAACGCCGATGGAGCCGATAACCGCGAAAGGCGCCGCGGCGATTTCATTCGCGACGCAGGCCAGCATGTAGCCTCCGCTTGCGGCCACGTTGTCCACGCAAGCGAGCACGTGCAGGCCGCGTTGGCGCAGGCGGTCGACCTGCGAGGCCGCAAGGCCGTAGCCGTCCACCGTGCCTCCAGGGCTTTTCACGCGCAGCACGATACGATCCTCTGGACGGGCCTCGCCCAAAAGGGCCGTGACCTCCGCGCGCAAGCTATCGACGGCGCTCGCGCTGATGTCACCGTCGAACTCAAGGACGAAGGTGCGTTTGTCGAGGTATGCGGGCGGCGTCTTGGCTTTACGACGTTGCGCCTTGTGCCGTGCGGCGCTTGCCTTTGGCGTGAGCAGCGCGCTCCGAAGGGGCTCCTGCAGCGCTTCGAGGCGCTCGCGCAGACGCTTCACTTCAAGTCGGCCCTCACCCTCCGGCGAGGACCCAAGGCGAGACCGAGACCGTGCCAGCGCAGCGATGAAGAGCGAGAGTGCTGCCACTGCAAAAAGCACCACACCCGCCTTGGCGGAAAAACCAAGCACATCCCAAAGCGTTTCAACCAACATAGAAGCGCTTACGCTAGCTGTTCACGGGCACTTTACAAAATGCTCGCTGGCATCGGCGAGCACACCTACAACGGCATCGCCCTCGGGGCCTCGTTGAAAACGAGTCGAGCGTTATCACCCGAGAGGCCTGATGGCAGCCCCGTCGGCCATCGAGGGTCGCATCTCCGAGGCATGGAGCATGCCCACGGGCCCGGCCAGCTCCGGGGGCAGAGGCCACTGCCGCGCGGGAAATTCCCGCCTGCGGGCAGAATGGCTGGGCACGCGGGAAGGTGCCTGGTATGGCTTATGAAGCATGGCCCAGTCGCCCATCATCATTCTGAACCCAGCAGCGGGCGGCGGCCGCGCGGAGCGACGGCTCACACCGCTCGCCAAGCGTCTCGGCGCTGAGGTGTGGCACACGAGCGGACCACAAGAAGGCGCGAAGCTCGCGCTGGAGGCCCTAGAGCGCAGCCCTAGCTGGTTAGGCGTGGCTGGTGGCGATGGCACCCTCCACGAAGTTGTCGCAGGTCTTGCGCAGAGCGACGCTAGCGTGCCCGTTGCCTTGCTGCCGGTCGGCAGCGGCAACTCCTTTGCGCGCGACTTTGGCATCACGTCCTTGGCTAAGGGCGCACAGGCTCTGCATGCCGGCCGCACGGCAGAGGCGGATATCTTTGCCCTTGAGCACGCCGACGGACAGCTACCCTTTGTGAACATCCTGTCCTTCGGCTTCAGCGCGGAAGTGGCCGCCCTAACGAACGCGCGCTTCAAGGCCTTCGGCGCACTGGGCTACGCACTAGGGGTCTCCGTCGAACTCACGCGCTTCAAGGCTCAACCTATTGCCTGCACCACCGCCGAGGGCACCCGCTTCGGTGCCGACCCCATGACCCTGGTGGCTTTCTCCAACTCACGCTGTACCGGGGGCGGCATGCAAATGGCACCCGCAGCCGATGCCTGCGATGGGCGCATCGATCTGGTCGAAGTCCGCGCCCTCAGCCCCCTGGGTCTCATCCGCCAGTTTCCTGGCATCTACCGGGGCACCCACGTGAACACGCCCTTCGTACGGACGGCGCAGAGCGCGCGCATTGACTTTGACGACCAGACCACCCCGACCCTCATCATGGTCGACGGTGAAGTCCGCACCGTCGTCCCGCACGCCATCTACCCCGTCGGCAAGTTCCCCGTCTTCACCCTGAACTAAAGCCGCGCTGGCTCAGCGCACAGAAGCAGCAGTGTTACTTCGGTCAGTGGCGGCGATGGCCTGTGTCTGGAACACTGGAAGCGTGAACGAAGACCTGAGGTTACATGCACCAGCAACCGCCCGCAATCGCGAGCCCCTCCTGCAGGCGCTCAAGCCGTATATTCGGCCGGCTCAGCGCGTGCTCGAGGTGGGGAGCGGCAGCGGAGAGCACGCGATGTTTCTCGCTTCTCGGCTCGGCGTCGCGCTCTGGCAACCGAGCGACCCAAACCCCCGCGCCTGCGCAAGCATCCATGCCTGGCGGCTGGCTCCAGGCGAACTCTGGGCCACAGCAGCCTCTACCGAATCAACGCCACCTCCTGAAGCCTGCACTATCGTGCAACCTGCGCAGACGCTCGATGTCTCGACCCCGGAGTGGTGGGCCAGCGTCAAGAGCGCCCCGTTTGATGCACTGATCTCGGTGAACGTCGTGCACATCGCTCCGTGGCAGGTCGCTGAAGGCCTCTTCGCTGGCGCGGGCCACCTGCTTCCGGCGGGCGGCGCCCTGTGCCTCTACGGCCCCTTTCGTTTCCCCGGGGAAGCGCTTGCACCAAGCAATGAGGACTTCGATCTGCACCTTAAAGGGCTCGATCCCACCTACGGCATTCGCGCCATCGACGACCTAATCGAAGTCGGCGCATCCCAGGGCCTGGCACTGAGTGCCACCCTACCCATGCCCGCCAACAACCACGTGCTCGTCTTCCGGCGGAACCGGAGTTGAGCGGCTAGGTGATGGGTGCTTCGCGGCCCCTTCGAAACCGTAGAGCCCCGCGGGAGTCGCGGCCGGCCTCGAATCAAGGAAGCTTCGCGCATAAGCGCTAGCGCCCGGAGGTTAGCGCGACCTTTCGGCACGAAGTCGGGACGAGCGGTCGTGTGCCTATCGCCCGTCACCAGGGTCGAGGTGATCGACGATTCGGTCGCGCAGAATGTCCTCGATGCGTTTCTGGGCATCGTCTTCGATGTCGAAGCGGTAGAGTTCACCGTCGTTGTCGTCGCGTGCGCGGCAGCCACTGCTGGCGCCGGTCTCAAACCACAGTGCGAGTTCACCCGGTGCACCGGGCACAAGAATCTGCCAATCACCCGGCTCAGGACCGTCTTCACGAATCACATCGAGGCATTGCTCCGCGCCGTCGTCTACCCGGGAGCACGCACGTATAAACCAGCCGGGAGGCGCACCGGACCCTCGGTAGCAGTCGAGCAGCCGGCTTGGGTCGTAGAACAACCTGATGTTGGTCTGGGAACCGAGGCGACCCTGCTGCGCCGCGGGCATGTCGCCCACGAAGTATATCGCCGGGACGTTCTCCGACTCCCCCCGCAAGCGCTCAAGCACGGCTTCTTCACTGATCAAGCCTGACTCCATCAGCGTATCCGTGACGCAGGCGCTGCCGCAGGCAAAGAGCGCTACCAGCAGCGAATACCTAAGCCCAACCGAACAGACGGACGGCAGAGATTGACCGGCGAACACAAGTCGCTTGGCCCCCCCCGCACGCTCTTGCGCGTCTGAACCCGCATGTACCGAAGTTGCCCCGCTGTGATCGGTGGCTTTCGCAAAAGTAGTCGCCATGGCGATTTGGTCCCGATGTGTCCACGATCAAGCGGCGTCATGACCGGCGACGGAGCGTCGGCACACCAGATGTGTCGACGGCCACCGCTCGGGCGCACGGACCGTGCCCGAACGACCGCTGCGGCCCACAAGAGACGTGCCCTCGCATCTCATCACAGCAAGTTCGATGCCTGACACCCCGCATGCACTAAGCCCCTAGAATCACGCGTCTCCTTGCCAACGCGCGGTGTCACAAGTTGGCGCGGGAACGGCGCTTGCGGTCGCGCGGCGCACATTTCGTGCGTAGAGCGCCGAGCCGCCCATCAGGAGCCCGAGGAAAGCCTTCGTGACGCCGACGGCATCGCACAGAGACGCTCTCGGCTTCGGCTCAGAGGCCAGCGCCACGCACGCACAAAGCCTCGAAGAGAGCGCAAGGACGTCGGCAGCTCATGGTATCCTCGACGTGCAGTGACCTCTGTGTGCAGTTTATTTCGGAGGCAGCAGTTCGTCGGGCTGGCGCTTTCGTTCAGTGGCTGCATGGTCACGGGGTGTGGCTTCATCGGCTACGAACGGGTCGAGCGCAGCGAACCGGCCACGCCGCCCCTCGGGCGCGAGAGCGGAGAGGTGGACGCTGACGACCTAGCCCCGCTTCAAGCGCGCCTGCGCGTGCGCCTACCGGGTGCCTTCATTGAGGCGCGCCACACGGACTTTGCCGTGCGCGTGCCGATGATCGGCGAGAGCTGGCTGCAGGCGTCGGGCCCTGGAAACCTGGAAGTGCGGGTGGACGGCGCGTTGGTGCCGCACGAAGTGACCCATCAGGACCGCGCCACAGGCACCGCGGAGTTATGGCTGCTGGCACCCGAGCTTTTTCCGGGGGAGGACTTTGAGGCGGAGATCTCCATAGCAACGGGCGCAGCGCCCAGCGCGACGGATCTGCAACAGCAGACGCGCACCCTATGGCAGCGCGCGGGCTTTACAGAGGTCATGCATCTCGATGAAGTCGCCAGCGGAGAAGCCGGGGAGTATCTCGAAACCGTCTCCGGGTCGGGGCTCGGGCGCGGTGATGCGGGCAACACGGAGGCGCTACCTGCGCGCATTGAACGCGGACCTGGCTTCGCGCAGCACCTCGCAGGCGACGGCATGCATATCCGCCTGGCATCGGGTTCCATGACCACGCAGACGGGTACCCTGTCCCACTGGGTGCATCGCGATGACGTGCCTACCGCGGCGCGCATTCTTTACTACGAAGCGTTCGGCAGCGATGGCGACTTCGACGGTTTTCGTACAGGCACAAGCGCGGGCTACGAGCTGCACAGCGGTGAACTGCTCTTCACTTCTGGGGCGTTTTTTCTGTGGCAGGAGCAGCCGAGCCTCGCTGATGTGGCCGTAGGCGCGAGTACCTTCCCCATTGAGACATGGGTACACCTGGCAACGACGTGGGACGCCGCTGATTCGGCTGCCTTCTTCGTCAATGGCGTGGAAACCGAACGCCGCCCGATGGATACGGGTACCTGGGGCAACTACCCGGAAGCCGACTTCAGGGCCCTCGGCGCACCGCGCCACTTCGTGGCCCGCGGCGACCGCGCCTGGCAAGGCGCCATCGACGAGCTGCGTCTCAGCGAGGTTGTCAGAAGCGCGGAGTGGCTCGCGCTCGACGCCCGCCTCGGAGACGACGCCACCTCCCCCATCGTCGTCAGCCTCGCTCCCTAGGCCGCAGCTCTTCAACGCGGGCCTTTTCCAAAATGAACCCGGGCAATGCGTTGTAACGCGAAGACAGCGCACACCCAAGCGAGAGGGGACCGCGCTATATCGACCGAGCGCCCGGTGAATGGCTAGATGAGCGGTGACTTAGTGTCGTCGGCAGCGCGCGGCACGGTTGGGTAGGGAGATCTGTGGTCGCAGCCGAGGGGCAAACAGTTTCGAACACACCCGCCGCCGGGAGTGCATGCCTGCGCGCAAGTGCAACTATCAGCCTTCGATATCTCCGTTGGCACCTGGACCCAACACTCAAGGATGAGGTCGTCCGGTGAGCCATTGGGGTTTATTCCAGGCATCAACTCTCCTAACCGCTCTGGCGTACAGGCCACCTCGCGGAACGTTTCACCCGCTGGAATAGCCTCTGCGGCGTCCCCGTCATCCGTCGAGCTAGCGCACGCCAGAGCCTGCATACACACCACCGAACATGCCGCCATCCTCGTCAAAGTCTGCATAGCCTGAGCTGCTGCAACATATGTACCCAATGGTAATGAAATGTAGGCTGCGGCTGACCGGCCTCCTACTGCGTGTCGACGCAGCCAAGTAGCACTGGAAGGCTTGAGCGAAGCGCTTCGGGAGGGGTGAGGGCGCTTAGGATGAGCAGGCGCTCGGTGGTGAAGCCGAAGAGGTCGCCGGGGTAGAGTTCGAGGCCTGCGTCGAGCAGGTCGAGGGCGAGCGCGACGTCGGAACGGTCGCCGGGTGCGGCTCGGTGCGAGAAGACGGCGGGCACTTCGAGGACGCGGTACCAGCCGCCAGTCCCCGCGGAGGACCCGTGTTTGACTCGCAACCAAGGGGCGGACGCGCATGCTTGCTCAAGGGCCAGGGTGTTGTTCGCTAGACGTTCCTTCAACCGGACCTGGCGCTGCGGCGCCAACCTGAGCAACGCCGGGAGTGCGTGCTGGACGGGGCCTGACGGGGAGAGCAGGCTGTCCGCGAGATAGGAGAGGCGTCGCCGCGCTTCCGCGACGAGCGCCGGGGGACCGTGCAGCGACATCCAAGCGAGCTTGGCTTGGGGAAAGCCCGCGAACTTCGATAGCCCACCCAAGACCACGACAAGCGAGCGGAGCGGCAGCGCGTCGAGCTGCGCACCGAGCGGGCGCGGCAACGGCGGCGCGGCGTAAGGCTCGAAGACGGCGTCAATCACGACCGGTCGCGAACATCGCGTGAGCCACGTGAAAGAGGCGTCATCAAGGCTTTCGCCTGTGGGGCTTGCCGGGCTCACGGTGACCAAGAAGCTGGGCTCTCCGCCATCGCGCCGCTCCAACGCCAAGGCGTCCGGCCACACCGGCACGAAACCACCCGAGCCAAGGCCAGCGTCTACTAAGGGATAGACTTCGGATTCGAGGCCTTCCTGAGCGAAAAGCAGGGGGAGGAGCGGATAACACGGGCTCGGAAGCGCGACGCGGCCCGGCACATCCGCCAGCAGCTTGGCGAGCAGGCTGTAAGCCTCACTTGTGCTGCCCACCAGCACGAGCCGCTCTGGGGTAACCTCAAGCACGTCCGACAGGGCTTCTCGCGCGCTAAAGAGCCCGAGCGAGGCCGGCGTGTAGGGCGCAAGCGCGCCCTCGGCCAACGCAGCCGCAAAAGCCTGCGCATCCTCTTCGGGAAAGAGACCGCCACGCGTTGGGTCCGTCGTCACAAGATCGACGAGCGGCAGCCCCGCCGCCCGCCTCCGCGCCCGCGCCTCAGCCCAGGCATTGCCGCCCTCCCCTACGATGCTGCGCTCTGAGAACATCCGCATAAGCCCGGCGCAACGCTAGCACCAGAGCGTGAACGGTGAGCGCCGCGAGACCAAGGCCCCCGCACCGCATCGCGCGTCCCGCATGCAAGAGGTGTCGTTCGTCAATCCTCCATCGAGGATTGCTTCGTCGAAGGTAACCGTTCAGGGGGTCTAGAAAGCGAAAACGCCGCGGGAAAGCGCAAGTGGGCGCTGAGGCGCCACTTGCCGGCTTTAGGCCACCTTGACGGCAGAGTGGGGGAGGGTTTGCGGGAT
>SLEO01000019.1 GCA_007124745.1 Myxococcales bacterium | reverse complement strand
TACCACGTGCTCGAAGTCTTGCGCATGGTGAGCGTGCTCGTCACGCCGGTGATGCCGCGCAAAGCCGGCGAACTGCGCGACCTGATGGGCCTGCCGCCACTCACGCCGACGCCCCGCCTCGACCTCTGGCCGGAGGATACCTGGGGCGGCCTCCAGCCCGGCCTCAAGGTCAACGTGAACATCGGCCTCTTCCCACGACTCGACCCGGCGGTCGTCAACCAGTTCAAACCGAGCACCAAGGCCGATTCCGATGCGCCTCCAAGCAGCACAGGGCCGGCGAATACCTCACCGAAACAAGGAAAGCCGATGAACACGAGCGCAGCGAAAGCCCTTGAAAAGACCCCCACGGCAGCAACGGCAGCCTCAAGCCCGAAGGGTGCGTCCGGCGCAGCTGACAAGGACGCGGAAGAGACAACGTCCGCGCTTATCGACTTCGATGACTTCGCCAAAGTCGACCTACGCGTCGGCCGCGTGCTCAGCGCAGAAACGATGCCCAAGAGCGATAAGCTCTTGCGCCTCAAGGTAGACATCGGCGAAGCCGAACCGCGCCAGATCCTTGCGGGAATCCGCCAGTTCTACGCACCCGAAGCGCTGGTAGGGCAAGCACTCCTCGTGGTGGCTAACCTAAAGCCCCGCAAGATGATGGGCGAAGTGTCCCAAGGCATGGTCCTCGCCGTCAAAGACGGGACCAACCTCGGCGTGCTCAACCCCACCATCGACGCCCCCCCCGGCACCCGCGCCAGCTAGCCCAGCACGCGGCGACGGAAGCGTCGTTCGCAGCAGGAAAGAAACCCGTAACTTCGAGCCAGTGTCCCGACGGGCCCGGGGGTGCGGCCTCGGAGGGGGTTCCTGGGGGGACCCCACATTTTGGTTCTCCGCCTAGCGGAGGGCCTAAATGTGGGGGGCGCCAAAGGGCACGCCAGCGTGCACGGTCCCCCGTAGAGGCCGCACCCCCGGGCCCGTCGGGACACTGCCACCCACGCGTCACACAAAGCCAAGGCAAACCCACTCCGCCACGAAAGTTTCACTCGGGGGCGTATTTCACCGGGGCACGGCCGTTTAGCCTTCGTTTTCGGCGATGTAGCGCTCGGCGGCCATCGCCGCCATGCAGCCGGTGCCCGCGGCAGTGACCGCCTGGCGCCAGACGTGGTCCTGGACGTCACCGCAAGCAAAGACGCCGGGGATCTTGGTCTCGACCGTGCCGGGCTTGGTCTTGAGGTACTTCAGGTCATCGAAATCGAGCAGGCCTTCGAAGAGCTGCGTATTCGGGATGTGACCGATAGCGATAAAGAGTCCCTCGGTCGGATAGACGCGTTCCTCGCCGGTCTGGGTGTCCTTGAGCCGGACGGCATTCACCGTGCCCGCGTCGACATCGAGCACCTCTACGACCTCGGCGTTCCAGATGAACTTGATCTTCTCGTGCTTGAGCGCGCGCTCCTGCATGATCTTCGAGGCACGCAGCTCATCTCGGCGATGAATCACCGTCACGCTCTTACAGAGCCCCGCAAGATAAAGCGCTTCCTCCATGGCCGTATCACCGCCACCGACGACACAGACGTCCTGGTTGCGGAAGAAGTAGCCGTCACAGGTTGCGCAGGCACTCACACCCTTATTGGTGAGCTTCTTCTCGCTCTCGAGCCCAAGCCACCGTGCGGATGCCCCTGTGGAGATGAGCACGGTGTGCGCCTTGTACTCTTTGTCATCCGCCCACACGCGGTAGGGCCGCTCGGAGAAATCCACCTTGTCGACGTCAGCCGTGACGAACTTGGTGCCAAAACGCTCCGCCTGGTCGCGGAAGCGCTTCATCAGCTCGGGACCGGTGATGCCTTCGGGAAAGCCCGGGTAGTTCTCCACCTCGGTGGTGATCATGAGCTGACCCCCGGGAATGCCGCCGGCGATAAGTCCTTCGATGCATAGCGGGCTCAAATTGGCGCGCCCCGCGTAAATCGCTGCCGTGAGCCCCGCAGGACCCGAACCGATGATCAGAACTTTTTCAATACTATCGCTCATGAATACTTCCTTATTGCAGGTCCTCAGGGTACCCGCGCCCAAGCGCGCCGCGCAAACCGAAAGTGCGAACCTGAAGGCCGCCCGGTGGCCCTCTAGCGCTACTCTAGGATAGGCGGTTGCTCCGAGTCTCTCAGGCGCTGTCGGTCGCCTTCAATATCCGCGGCACGCTTGTCGTTGGTCGAAGTGAAGGAAAAGGAGCCACGCCCTTCAGCACGGCCCTCGCCAGCGGAGTAAGCAGCCTCGCCTTCAACCTCGCCACCCGTTCCGTAGCGTCGCCGCCGCGCCGCTTCAACGACGTTGTAGGAAAATGCGAGACCCACGCTGGCCTGCACGGCCTTGAAGCCCAACCACTCAGGCGCCTCCTGCAAATAGAAGAAAGGCGACGTCACCGCTGCATTCACGTCGATATGCCAAGGGCCACCCGTTTCGATGCGGTAGCCCGCAAGCAGTCCAAGCGGGATAGCCACGCTGTCAAACCCGCCGTAAAAGATACTGGTGTGTGGCCCTACGTAGAGGGAGCGCGTCGGGTACACGAGCACCGCTGCAGGGACGTAGAGCGATGTGCTGCGCCCGGCTTCGAAGGCGTGGTCCACCGCAACACCGAGATCAAGCGCGATGTAATCGCCGAGGAAAAAGCGGGACTCGAGACCCCCGGCCAGACCCCAGAACTCCTGGACACCGATGCGCGTTCCGAGCTGGGCGAAGAGCTCCCACTTTTCTGAGGCGGCGAGGCGATAGCGCCCGTAGGCCTCGAGGTCACCAAACGCGACATTGGGCGCCAGGGTTAGGGGCAACGCAAGCACGCCGACCTCAAGATCGTCGGTGATGGCGTAAGACAACTCGCCAAGCGCCGCTACGTTCAGATCATTGCCATCGATATGCGTGATGACGAAACCGCGGCGACGTCCGGTTCTGCTGAAGACGCTGTCGAGCAAACGTCTCGTATCGGGTGCGACGGAGAAGCGGATGCTTCCCCTACGATTGGCCAAGGACCGCACGTTGCCGCTTTCTCCGGCGATGCCGCCAGCGTCTGCCGCGGAAGCCCGGCGGCCGCTGTAGGGGCTATACGCGCGCACATCTTCGTCATCTAGCGTCGCCGCAGGCTCTGAGAGGTCCGCTTCGCTGTACGACTCGGGCGCGCTACCACCGCCTGCGCTGGACATCCCTCGCGTGCCGTTGGCTGCCGAACCTCCCGGGGGAACCGGCAGGGGGCCGCTACCGTCCATACTAGGCGGCGTCGCGTACACCCAGTTACCGTCGGCGTCGCTCACCCCGCCAGGAAATCCGGGCGCCATATCGCTATCGCTGTGCACCTCGAGCACCAGGCCTCCCTGGGTGCGCCGAATCTGCACCTCGCGAATGCTGCCGCCAAGATAGCGCGCATCGACGGGGCGCAGCGTGTTTTCGAGGTGCACCCCCGCGCCCGGTATCTTAAAGCGATAGAGGACGCGCGCCTTATCCGAAGTGCTCTCTACGGGCGCTTCAATGGTTAGGGGTTTGGTCGATTGGAGGAAGACCATTGTCCCACCATCGCGTGTGTCCACGCCGACCCACGTCACGACGGGCTGCTTGCGTCGCTTTGCAGCGCCGAGCTGTGGGGCCGACCCCGTCCCCGACGCCTTGACCCCCGGGTACGGCGCAACGCTCGGCTGCGCAGCGGCTGTTCCGGTCAAGCCCAGCGCCACTACGAACGCTAGTGCGCCAGCAACGATCCACGGGGCAGACATGAGTATAGGCATCAGGTCCCAGCCGGTGCACCGAGAGCGGTACATTGACGTGTCTACGCGCTGAGCCATCCCCTCAATGAGCCTTGGGGGACGAAAGCCGCGGGGAAATGGGCCTTCCGTGCGCGGACCCACCCACCCCACCATACTTACTCCAGGCCCATTTCCCCGCGGCTTTCTGCGTCTCGAGTTAATGAGGGGATCGCCCAGGTCTACGCGAGGTGGTTGGTCCGCCGTGTGGTCGGTGCCGCACACCTCCGTCGGTTCGCGGCGCTTTGCGGTGAGGTTTCGCATGGATGGTCCGGTAGGTCTCTAACATGCTCGACCTGTCGCCCGGCAATTTCCAACACTTTCTGCTCTACGAGACGCAAGCGCAGCAGCGGCAGCCCGGCACGTGCGGGACTAGACGCTTTGGTGTAGGCCCAAGGGCCTTGTCGCTCGGACCAAAGGTCCCAAGCGTCGGGGCAAGCCACACGTCAACATGAGTGCTCGAAACTTAATCATCGGATGGGACGGCGCGGACTTAGGTGTCATCGAGGCGCTGGGACCCGAGGTGCTGCCACACACCTTTGCAGCGATGGCACGCGGCGAAGCGTCACATCTCCGCTCGCTGCCGCCCTACGCAACGCTACCCAACTGGTTGTCGTTTCTGACAGCGACGGACCCGGGCGTGCACGGCGTCTTCGACTTCACTGAGCGCACGGGCTACCGCGTTCGCTTCCGGGCGGGCCAGCAGCGCGCAGCGCCGCTGTGGGCGGAACGTCTCGATGCCCTCGGCAAGCGGGTCGCCCTCGTTAACTTCCCTGGAACCTTTCCGCCCCCCAAGCTCGAGCACGGCGTCGTGATCAGCGGCTGGGACGCACCGGTGGCCTTCGACAGGTCGGCGCGTTACTGCGAGCCGGCCTCGCTGCATCGTCTCATCGAGGCGCGCTTTGGAAGCTACGGCTTCGATGAAAGCAACGCCTTTCGCCCTGTAGGCTCCAGCTGGTATCAACAGCTTGGCGCTACGCTGAGCGCTAAGGTTGACCGCCACGCCGCCATCGGCAGCTGGTTGCTAGGCTCCCGCCACTGGGATGTGTTCGCGCTTTACTTCGGTGAATCCGACGGCGCGAGCCACCACCTCTGGAGTCTTTTCGATCCGCGCTCACCGCGGCGGCCGCCGGTGGTGGCACCGAGTGATGCGCTTGCCTTCCGGCGGGTTTACGAGGCGCTAGACAGAGCCCTTGGGCAACTCCTCGACGCAGCCGGGCCCGGCACCACGCTGACCATCGTGAGCGACCACGGCAGCGGCGGCTCGTCGGACCGCGTGCTTTATCTCAACCGCGCGCTCGCCGCAGCGGGCCTGCTGCGCTTCAAGCAACCGTCCGATTCCGGCGCCTCCGGCGCCTACGCGTCAACGGCACGTTGGGCCGCCCGGGGCCGCAGCCAAGCACTCTCGCTGCTGCCACCTCGCCTGCGCCAGCGGCTTTTCGAAGCCGGCGACCGCACGCTGCCTTCACGTCTCGAATCCGAGGTGCGCTTCGGTGCCATCGACTGGCAGCACACCCGGGCCTTCAGTGACGAACTCAACTACTTCCCGGGCATCTACCTCAACGTCGCCGGGCGCGAACCAGAGGGCATTGTGCCGGAAGCCGAGCGAGCCGCCGTCCTTGAGGAGGTGCGAAACGCGCTCGAAGCGTTGCGGGACAGCGACACCGGAGCGCGCCTCATTGCGCGCACCACGCCTCGGGAGGCACTCTTCCACGGCCCGCAGCTCCACAAGGCTCCGGACCTCATCCTTGAGCCCGCCCTTCTGCCCCCGGAACACGCAGCGCGGCCAGGTGCGGTGTCCGGACCGCTGCGTCGTCCGCAGCATCAGGGCTACAGCGTCTGCTTCATGCCTAGCGCGACGGCGCCTGACGCCCTTGAAGGCTGCGTCCGCCGGCTCGCGCCCTCGGAATGGATGGGGCGCAAGGGTCGCTCGCTTCCCGGCAGTCACCGGCCGCGCGGCCTCTACGTGAGTTGCGGCCCGGAAGCGCGGCGAGACGCGGCCACGGACCCCTCTATCCTCGATGTCGCGCGCGCACTGCTGCGCA
Source organism: Myxococcales bacterium (assembly GCA_007124745.1). Classification (GTDB taxonomy): domain Bacteria; phylum Myxococcota_A; class Polyangia; order Polyangiales; family SLQV01; genus SLQV01. Next base: position 50,368 of record SLEO01000019.1, on the reverse strand, counting down.
GCTGGGGCGTGGACAACGACGCGCCGCTATCAACGGGCACTAGCCACACGGTCTCCAATACGTCGGGCGCTGGTGATAATGGCCACGTCGTGGGCACTGCGAGCCCCGCCAGCGCGGAGACAGACCTTCAGGGCGAAGGGCCACGTACCGCACTCGAAGACAACGAAGCGCTGATTGAGGCGCGCCTGCGGGCTCTTGGCTACGTCGGTTAACCCATGCGCGTCCGCGCCGAGTCCAAAGGGCGCGTGCGCGCCAACCCACCCGAGGCGACGACGGAGCGGCATGTCGCGGCCATGCCCTTCCCCGCGCGCCTCGGCACTCAGGTTTACATCCAGGCCGTGGTGGAAGCTCAGTTCGCATCGGGCAAACAGATCAAGGTGCTCACCTATGCGAGAGGCGCCGGTACGAGTACGATTGACGCCGTGCTGGAGCGGCCGGCGAAGTTCACGCCGCAGGCAAGGCCCCGCTCGGGGCCTACCTTCGGCAAACTCAAGGATGACCTCTTGCTCTGGCGGGCCCTCCGGCGCACGCCGCCCGCGGCGCGGACCATCGCCCACCACCTCGAAGCGTGCATCCTGTGCGCACTCACTGCGCACCGCCCGCTCACCTACGTAGCCCACACGTGCTTGGAGGAGGAACTACCCACTTACCTGCCCGGTTGGGTCGGCGAGCGCGCCAACCATCCTCGAGTTGAAACCCGACTGGGCCGCCTGCTGCAGCAACCTGGACACCTGGTTAGCCGAGCGCTGATGGCCGCAGTGGAACGCGCAGGCCGACGCTTCGACTCACTGGCACGACGCCTTGCGGATGAAAGCTGGGCGGTATCTCCCGCGCTGGGACAACGACTTGGCATCCCGGCGCTGCCGCTGCCGGAATGGCCACCGCTGTCGGAGCAGCGCGCCGTGGCGGGCTGCAGCACCGATAAGGTTGAGCCGCGAAGTGGCGAGGCAACGCATATCACCGGGCCATCTACCCTGAGCTTGCTCCAGGCAACACCTTCGATTGACAGCCGCGCCGCCCGCCGCGCATTGGCCTTGCCACCCGCCGCGCCTCTGCTGGCTTACTTTGGCAACCTGGATGGCTACCAGGGCGCCGAGATCCTCTCCGAAGTGCTCGCCCTGCTTCCCGAATCCTGGGCTCTCCTGTTGATGACCGACTCCCCAGCACCTGCCTGGGCCCAAGCCCACCCAAAACGCGTCTTCTACCGGCGTCTGTCGACGAGGCACCGCCGCGCCTTGGGCTACGCCTCCGCCGATGTCGTCATCGTCACGCGCAAGTGCGGCGCGGGCATCCCCATCAAGCTGCTGGATGCGCTGGCGCAGGGCGTGCCCGTGGTCGCGCAAGCGCGTGCCCTCGCAGGCTTCACTGAGCTTGCGCAACGCGATGCTTGCCGCCTGCTCGTCGTTCCCGAGTCAAAACAGTCCTGCTGCCCCGCGAGCAGCGTCAACGCCCCGTCGCAGAAGCTTGCGGAGGTCCTCGCGGAGGCGGTGCTCGCAGCAGCGCGTGCGGCGGGGCCTGCGGCCGCGCCGCCGCAGCGGGACCGCTCCGAGCCATCGCGGGCATAGCAAGGAGTGTCGCCGTGCTGGTCGATAGTTTGCCAGAGCAAGGTGGGGTTCTCTAGGCTCGATGGCACCATTCATGACGGCGCATCTTCGAGTCTTGGGGCCGCTTCGCGGTACCGTTCCTCCCTCTGCTACCCAGGAAGCCGAGGCGCTCGCTGCGGTAAGGACGCTACTGGTCGGGGCCAGCACCTGTGCGCTTCCGCCCCTCTCGGAGCTGCTGATGGGGCTAGGTGCCCTGCACGGTGGCCGGCGCCCAAAAGTACTCCTGCAGGCGCCGGGGGCACGTCACGAGTTCGCCCTGTGTCGGCGCGGCAACGTTGTAGAAGTTTCGGTCTACGAAATCGAAGGCGCACTCTTCCAGTTGGATCGGCGCGTCGAGCTTCAAGCGCTGGTGCACGCGACAGCCAAAGCGCTTCAAGCGTCCCATACCCCGGCCGCTGCCGCTGGGGGCTCCCCAGCAGGAAGGCATGCGTCCGGCGTCTCACCGCGAACGGACGATGGGCCAGCGGAAGCAAGCGGTCTTGATGCCCGACTCCTGGCTATCGCCGACCGCATCGCGCTGGAACCCATGGCCGCCGACCCCCTCGGCAATTTACCGGACCGAGTGATTGCGTATCACGCCTCACGGCAAGACGACCCCACCCCCGCGCCCGTCGCCCTGTCCTGTGAAGTCCGACTGCGCCCAGGCGCTACCGCCTGGACGACCACCACCAGTCAGAGCGACTATCACGCGTTACTTTTCGCTGGAGAGCTGACGTTATGGCTGCAGGGCCGGCCCATTCGGCTGGAGAAAGGTCCGGTGTTTGTGCTGCTCATGGCCTGGGTTGAGGGCATCCGGGCGGTGCTCGACGCCTGGCAGGAGGGCTTGCCGCTTCAGCATCTCGCGCTAGGCGCCGCGGGCGCACGCATTGAAACCAAGCTCTCCGGACGCGATGAAGTCACCCTCAAAGCACATACCGACAAAGGCGAGATGCGTTTCGCACGCGGCCTTTCCCTAGCCCACATCGCGCTGCCTGTGCTGCGCCTCGCATCGGATTTGCTCCGCGGCCTGGTCGAAGTCGACCGCGCCCAGCAGCGGAACCTCCACGTTCGGAGGCTGCGCCAAGACATTCGAGAGCTGCGGCGCCGCGTGCGACAGCTCGATACGAGTCCGTCCCTCGAAACGTTCGACGCTGAGCGTGTCCGTTTTGCCCTCGCCGAACGCGACCGTTGCCTCTCGGAGCCCGCGGCGGCGCCGCTCACGAGCGACACGCGACACTACGCCCCCCGCTGGGAGTATGAGGTGGATGGCCTAGACGCTACGTCCACCTATCTCGTCGGCGACACACTGGTGGTTGGCACGCCCCGCCGGCGCCTCGCGCTAGACGCGGCGACGGGCGGACTACGTTGGGACAGACCCACCAACCACTGCCCTACCCTTGTTGCGGGCCCGGTGATGCTCGAGCTGCGCTCCGAAGGCAGCGTGGAGCTATTCAGCTTGACAGATGGTGAGAGTTTCGCGCGCGCGAAGGTGTCTTGGAGCGCTGGCGCTCCCGCCAACGGGGTCTACGCCGGCGGTGGCAGCCTTCCTGACCTCGCGATTCTCCCTCTGCGTCACCACGAGCTCGTAGCCCTTGATCTGCAAACGGGCGCGCCGCGCTGGAAGTACGCGACGAAAGCGCCCGGGCCGGTGCGCTGGCGCAGGCTTGGACGGGTGCTCTTCGTGACTGGCGGTGACGGCGTCGTGCACGCCGTCGATGTCGCGAGCGGCGAGCCGCTCTGGCGGCTAACGCATCGTTCTCGCTTCTTCCAGCCACCCGCTGTGTGTGGCGAGACGCTGGTGCTGACGGGCGGCAACGACCGGCGGCGGGGCCGCTGCATCGGCGTGGACGTGTTCAGCGGCCGGGTGCGCTGGTCCCGAGAGATCCCTTGCCGGCCCGTGGCGCCGCCGACGGCGGCGGGCGCAGACTGCGTCCTTCTACAGGAGGTGAGCCCACGAGGTCCGGCGCTGACGGCCATCGACCCGGAAACCGGTGCCAATCGCTGGCAGGTCTTCGACCGCATTCTCAGCGAAGGCACGTCGCTTCTGGCGGACGAAAGCGGCGTCTACATCAACAGCGGTGACGGCCACGCCCTCGCCCTCGATACCCAGACAGGCCACCTGCTCTGGCAGCGACGGCTCGCGGACCCCCTTTCGGACCACGTGCCGCGCAAGCTAGAAATTGTGGCAGACGGCACCCAGCTCTTCATCCCTTCGGCCCAGCTTCACGTAGTGAACCGCACCACAGGACTCTCCGTCGCGCCGGCCCTGGCCTGCGACCTGGTCCCCGACGTCGTCAAACTCGACCGCCCCCGCGGCTGGCTTTATGTCGCCGAAGAGAGCGGCTACATCAAAGCCTTCGCCCAGACCCCATCCCTCCGCCTCGTCAAATAACCCGTCCCATCGAGCGCGTCGGCGAGGTGGCAGAGCGTTCAGGGGGTCCAGATCTGAGCCATCCCCACGGTGACCCTGGGGGACGAAAACCGCGGGGAAATGGGCCGTCCGTGCGCGGACCCTGCCCACCCCACCATCCTTACTCCAGGCCCATTTCCCCGCGGTTTTCTGCGTCTCGAGTTCATGAGTAGATCGCTCAGGGTCCAAATAGCGAAAACCCAGCGGGAAAGAGCCGCGTGGGTGCTGGGGTCCGACTTGCCGGCTTTAGAGCGTGATCCAGAATCTGCGCAAGGCGTGGCTAAGCGTGGTGGGTTGTCAGGTGTTCGCTGAAAGCGCAGGCATACCCGGGGTATTGCAAGCTTTCAGCGGGCAGCTGACGGCCCTCCTCGCGACGCAACGCCTTGCGCAGATTCTGGATCACGCTCTAGGCCACCTTAGAGGCAGAGTGGGGAGAGCGTGCGGGATTCACGCCCGAAAACTTGGGGGCATGCGTGTCAACTGCCGCACTGCACAGTTACGGTGAGGAGTACACTCTGCATTCCTCTTTGCCCTTGGGTCCCCAAAAACACGCCTTGGTTTTGGAACCCTCGGGATTCATGCACCAATCGGCCGTCGCTTGTGCCTGGCTGAGGCAGGCGTCTTTGTCGGTATGCGCCGCGTCAATCGACGTGCGGAACCGGCCTTTCCCTTCGTGTTTGCGGTCAGGAAGCGTGGCGAGACGCGTGCACTCCTTCTGCTCAATGTAGCAGCCCTGGTGCGCGGCAAACGTGGGCTCGCATACCGCTTTCGCCCGCTTACCTTCGGGACTTTCGGGCGAAAATGTCTCGATAAACAGTTGGCAAATCGCGGCTGTCTGCAGCGTGGCGCCGATGAGCATCGGGCGCGGCTCGCTTGAAGTGGAGTGACGTGCGGCCACGCCACACCAGTGAAGCGCATTGTTCTGATAGGTGAGCAAGCCGGCTCCGCTATCACCGTTACACGTCAGTGCAGGGCCAAAGTGATCGAAGCGCTCCGTCGGCCCGAACTTGGGCGTGGTCTCATAGTGGGGCCGCAGCAACGCCTTGCCGAATCCGTACTTAGTAGGCTTCTGATACTGGCCCTTCGAATCGAAGCAATCAACCGTGCCTGGGCCAACGATAAGCATTTCACTTCTCGGCGTGAGCAACGCCATGTCGCAAAGCGGCAGGGCGGGCACCGACTTGGGCAGCTCCGGTATGTGCAGCAGCGCGAGGTCACCCTGTTCAGCGACGTGCACCGACTTCACCGTCAGTACACCGGGTCCGGGCTTTAAGATTTGGTCACGCTCTTCCGCAGAGCGGCACGCATCGAGGCGGCGCTCAGGCAACCGCTTTCGCGCTTCTGCCGGGTCCACGACTAGACGCATCGCGTCCTTGTCCGTTCCGCAGTGTTTAGCGGTGGCAACAAAATTCTCACTCTCGCTCACGGGCGTCACGCCGCAGCTGGCAATTTCAAAGCCCTTCACGCCCGCCGGGCATGCGTCCGACTCGCGCGCGCTTAGCAGGACCATCGTAGCCTCTGCCTCTTTGGGCGTGGGACGCGAGGTCGGGAACGCAACCTTGTCTTCGTCAACACTAACCTCGTCGAGGTGGTGACTGCATGCGCTCACCGCGCACGCGAGCATCATCCCGAGGCGCGCATGCCTTAAACCGGCCCATGTCCTACGTGTCACCACAGGGAACCACCTCAGCAACAATCGGTCCACAGCGATGCGAAGCCGTCTTGCCGCGCCATTCGGCAAGTCACCCGCCGCTGCCGCGCATCGCTCATTTGCCCGCGGAGCACTTTGCGGGTGCGCAAACAGCGCTATGCTGGTCTTCCATGATCCCCGAGCACCTGCGCTACACCAAAGATCACGAGTGGGCTGAACTCAACGAAGCGGGCGATATTCGCGTCGGGATTACGAGCTATGCGGTCGCGCAGCTCGGCGACGTGACACTCGTAAGCCTGCCGGCACCTGGAAGAACGCTCGCCCAGGGCGAGGCCTTCGGAGAAGTAGAATCCGTCAAGACGGTCAGCGAACTCTTCAGCCCGGTGGCGGGTGAGGTAGTGGCGAGCAACGCGGCCATTTCCGAGTCTCCGGAGCAGCTCAATCAGAGCGCCTACGACGACGGCTGGCTCATCACCTTGCGGCCGGCGCAGCCCGCCGAACTCGACGCCCTGCTGAGTGCCGCAGACTACGCAGCCTACGTAGACACCTTGGACTAAACAGCCTGCCTGCCGATGAACCCGTCCCGGGCTGCATTCGTTCACGCCGCCGCACACGGCAAACGAGTAGATGAGATGGGTGGCCGCCGAGCCCGGCCCGAGCGGGTTAGGCTCGGATAGAGAGGGCACCTGCACACGCACCTTGGCCGCAGATAACAATGAGCCTACACGGGCTAGACGCTTCGCCGCAGATTAACGCCAATGACCTCCCGCTACCTCTCACTCACGCCCGATGATGCCCGCCACATGCTGGAACGCATCGGCGCGCAGGATATCGATGCACTCTTCGACGCGGTTCCTGAAGCGTTTCGACTCCGCCAGGATCTCGCACTGCCCGCTGGTCTGGATGAGTCTGCCCTGATGACTGAACTGCGCGGTCTTGCGCAGAAAAACCGTGCGGTCGATCCGAGCCAATCCTTTCTAGGCGGCGGCGCCTACTACCACCACATCCCTCCCGCCGTGGACCAGCTGCTTTTGCGCGGCGAGTTCTACACCGCCTACACGCCCTATCAGGCCGAAGTTGCTCAGGGGACGCTCCAAGCCATGTTTGAATTCCAGACGCTAGTCTGTGAACTCTTCGGGCTAGGGGCGGCCAACGCGTCGCTCTATGACGGCGCAAGCGGCCTTGCGGAGGCCGCGCTCATGGCCCGGCGCGTGACGGGAAAAGCCCGGGTGCTTGTGGCCGATACCGTGCACCCTCACGCACGTGAGACGCTGCGCACCTATCTCGACGGACTGGATGACGGTCACGCTGAGATTCAAGTTATTCCTTGTCTCGCGAGCGGCCAACTCGACCTTAGCGCTCTCGATGCAGCCTTGACTGCCGGCGGCGTGGCGGGCGTGGCGGTCGGCTACCCCAACGTCCTCGGCTGCGTCGAAGACCTCGCCGCCATCGGGGAACGCGCGCACGGCGCAGGCGCGCTCTGCATCAGCCTCACTTATGAACCCTATGCGCTGGCGGTGCTTGAAGCGCCGGGGACACTAGGTGTCGACATCGCCGTCGGTGAAGGGCAGTCGCTCGCGATTGCGCCAAACTTCGGCGGCCCGGGCGTCGGCCTCTTTGCATGCAAAGCGGACTTTCTCCGGCAGATGCCCGGTCGCCTTATCGGTGAAACGGTCGATGCGGAAGGCAAGCGCGGTTACGTGCTCACGCTCAACACCCGCGAACAGCACATTCGCCGCGAAAAGGCCACCTCCAACATTTGCACGAACAACGGCCTCATCGCGCTCGCCATGACGATTCGTTGCGCGTTGCTCGGCCGGAGTGGCTTTAAGCAAGCAGGTGAACTCATGGCCGCAAGAGCCGCCTATCTCGCGGATGCCCTCGCAGCCATTCCGACGCTGAGCCTGCCCTACGCGGCGCCCTTCTTTAATGAGTTTGTTTTACGGTCAGAGCGCCTGTCCGCGGAACAGCTCGTGCAAAAGCTGCGCGAGCATACGGGCATCGAAGGCGGCATACCGCTTTCCCGCTTGGGGATCGACGCGCCGCAGGACCTACTTGTCGCGGTGACCGAGCTGCAGCCGAAAACCACGCTTGATGCGTTTGTGGCCGGCCTAGCGCGCGTCCTCGCCTAGCCCCGCCCTCACCCAGCCGCGTCCTCATCTAGCTGCGTCTTGGCTCGTGAGGGGACAAGACCCGAACTTGACGCGCAGGCATGATGTGTATCATTCGCGTCTACTGTGATTCCGTTTGGCTTTGCGCCTATGCAAGCACAGACTGTTTCTCGACAGACGCGGATGGCTTAACTGGGCACACGCGCTCACAAGCACCGAGGCGAGGCGTCGGCACACATGCGCGCACACTCAACCACTCAAGCCAATGATCTTACTGGGAAAATGGCAGGACAACTGGCTCGCTCCCTCTTCCAAGGACTATCGACGGAACCCAGGCTTTGGGGTACCCTACTGAGTAGCGTGGGATGGTGTAATCTCGGTGAGGGTCTCGATTGCCCGGTGAAGCGCTCGGCGCGCGGGCTTGTAGAGAGGCAAGCGGTCCCGCTGTTGCGCTTGCGCCCACGCGCGTGCGTGGCTGGCATCGCGCTTATTCTGAACACCGTTTGCGCCTGTGACGGGGAATCGGGCGACGCAGTGACGGACCCCGACGCGGAGGTGCGGTGCCGCGAGGGTGCGCTCGATCTCGTTGCCGGCACGGAAGCCGACAGCTCCACCTTTGTTGCCCTCGAGTCGCTGCCCTTCCGGCAGAGCGGTGAGAACGTTCAGAGCCCGGCAGTTGAACTATGCGTCCCGCCGGATACGCAGAGCCTAGCCATCACCATCTTTGGGCAGGCACTTGTCAGCGAGGGTGAACGCTATATTTTTTCGATGTTTCGTAACCCCTCGAATGAAGCGCTCATCGACCCGCAGAGCGGCCCGACACTCTTGCGTTCAGCGGTGCGCCAGTCGCAGGCACCCGGACTGGGCATCGACTTTGCCGCCATACTTTATCCTCAGAACCCTCGCACAAGCGCCACCGGCGGACACTACCGGTTTCAGAGCATCGCCTCGGTCGCGACGGATAAAGGTGTGCAAATTGCGCTGCGCCGTGGCCCGCGCGCTGACACCGGCGTCATCCCTTACAACTTGATCGCGGTAGGACGCGCATTGGACGACCGCGATGAGCGCACCCGCGTATTCGGCGCGCTGACGGCTTCCGATGAGTTTTTTCGTCAGCGCGGTATTCGACTCGCGGAAACCGGGGGGGGCATTGCGCGTATCACCGACGAAACGTTCGAGACGGTAGTCATTCCGTCCTCCGCCGGAGAGGTCCCAGAGAACGTCCCCGCGCGCCTCTTTGGCGCAGAGGCCACCGAGAGCACGACTCTACCGCTCGCCGAGAACGCCCTTAACATCTACGTGGTGAACGAACTCACGTTGCAGCCCAACCCTGATAGCGACATCGGCCCGGGCATATCAAGAAACCAGGTTGTTTTAGGAGTCTCCGCCGGAGCACCGGGGGCTTACCTCGAACGTCATGGTGTCATCGTGGCGTTAGAAGCCCACAGAGCCGGGCCAAGACGGACCATCGAGCCGCAGCTCTTGGCGGGGACGTTGGCCCACGAAGTTGCCCATTGGCTAGGCCTCTACCATACCAGCGAATCGACGGGCACCATTCACGACCGCATCGAGGATACACCGGAATGCACGCGCAACTTTGACACCAACGGCGACGGAATTCTGACGCCGGAGGAGTGCGCTGAGCGTGGCGCGGGCAACTTCATGTTTTGGACTATCGACCCCAACGCAGCCTTCCTGAATCAGTCGGAAATCAGCGTAGATCAGGGCGCACAACTCCGACTCAACCCCGTCGTTTCGCGAGGTCAGGAATGACTAAGGCACACGCAGTGTTAGGGCATCCGAAAGTTAGCCGCGCACCCGCAGGCGTTCAGGGCGGTAGACAAAGCGAAAAGTTCACAGAAAAAGCGCAAGTGGGTGTTGGGGCCCCGGGCGCAACTTTAGGTTTTGGGGGTTGGACCTGTGTCGGGGAATGCCGTGGGATTCACTCCCGAAAACCAAGGGACATTTCGCTAACATGCCCCACTAAACACCTACGTACGGTAGGCTGGTTGGGCTTGGTGTCCTGGATGGTATCGATGGCGGGGTCGGTCCAGGCTGCCGCGACACCTGCAGTCGCGTGCCAGAAAGACAAGGCACCTCTTGAGGCGCTGCTGCTCAGCCGCCACGAGGTGCCGCCCATTGAAGCGTTTAGAGCGACCTGCCTGGACCTCGAGGCCGCGCTGGAGGCACTTGCTTTCGACGGCAACGGTCTCCTCCTAACGCAACTGCGGGCCCTTCAGGTGCTCGGTGACGTGAGCTTAAGCCTCGATGTTGGGCAGCGGCTGCTCGACCTCGCTGCGAGCGAGCGCGAGCGACCGAGCGTGCGGCGCTCGGCGGGCGCCGCGCTCATCGCACTACTGCAGCGCTCTAGCGAGCAGCCTGGCGCTAAGGCTTCGAGTACTAAGGCGCAGACAGCGCTGAAACGCGGCCTTGCAAAGGAATTGATGGCCGCAGAAGATTTACACCTCAGGGCCTTCGCCGCTGATTGGCTGGCGTCCGAGCCTGCGCTAAACGACCTGCGTGTGGGCATGTTGGCTCGGGAGAAGCACCCCTTCGTGCTCAACAAGCTCGGCCAACGCGCCCCCTAATAACGGGCGCGCTAGCGTTAGGAAGCACCCTTGCTTCGCGACTTACGCACTGGGCGTCGGCTGCGCTCTCATGGCGCGCTGCGCGCACTCAGAGTGCGCACCTGCCCCCGATGCTGGCCCGCCACGGCTCGCCGCGCTTCACAGCGATTACACCGGCTCCTCAAGCATTTCCTTATTAGACGCGTCCGGCCGCATCGCCTCCGCGGACTGGCTCAGCGGCGCGACATTGCCGGTGGGGCTGGCCCCCGTACTCGGCAGTGATGTCGTATTCCCGTCGGAGCAGCGTTATCAGGGCCGCCTTACCTTCATCGACCGACTGGGCCTTGACCGCATCACCGCCGTCGAGATCGGGGTTCCTACGCAGAACGTTGTGAGCTTTTCGACGGTTGGCGTGACGCAGAGTAGCCAGCACCGGAACGCGACCTACCGACCCAATCCTCAGGATGCCTTCCGGCTCAGCGACGGAACGTGGCTGGTCACCCGGCCCGAGCCCAAACGCGGTAGCGCCAGCGGTGACCCCGGGGCCGCGGAGGGTCCCTCTAGCGCCGGTGACGGGGATGACATCGTTCGACTCGACCCCGCTAGCGGCGACCTCCTCGGCAGACTCGACCTGTCGACCCTTCGCGATGACGGCTTGTGGGCCAGGCCCGCGCGTTTTGCACCGTTGGGCGGCTCGCTGCTCGCCGTGGGCCTTTGGCATCTAAGCGGGGACTATCAGGTCGCCGGCCCGGGCCGTATCGCGCTTATGGACTACGCGCGCTGGGCGCTGGTCCAGAACGTCGACCTGACGCCGTTCGCCAACTGCGGCGAAGTCGCTGCCTACGCCGACACACTCTTCGTCCTCTGCCGGGGCACGCCGTTCGCCACACCCGACCAACGGCAGGGCAGCTCCGGCATCGTTCAGCTAACGTGGGCGGAGGGGCGGCTAGGGGAACGACGACGCTTTCATCCGCGCGTGCCTACCGAAGCGCCAAGCCTGGGGCTGCTGCCCTTAAGCCGCGACCGCGTGCTCTTCGTGGCAGAGGGCGACTTCCTCACGGACGAAAGCGATGCGCTTTTTGTCTACGATTTCTCTAGCGACACAGCGACGCGCATCTATCAAGCGCGTGCGGCCTTCGTCCTAGGTGCTCCCGTGGGCGACGGAGAAACGTTGTATCTGCCACTTGCGGACGCTGGGCTGGTCGTCCTTCCGACGGCAGCCAGCAGCCAGGAGATCCGTAACGCCCTGCCGACCACGTGTCGGAAGCTGCCGCTGCGCGCGTTGAGCTGGCTCCTGGATTGAGTGCCACGGGGCGCAGTGATGGCTTGAAAAACAAGGAAGAGGCGCTCTCGCCTTGCTTTCGCCGGAGCCTGGGACCACACCTTCGCGCGTGATGCAGGCATCTGGCTTCCACCCCGGCGGCGCTTCGAGCGAACCTCAACCCGCAGCAACCGCGCACGCGGCCGCTGTCGAAGGAGCCCGCGTCGTTGCGGACGCCCCCGCCACCCAAGCGCTTCCCGAGGGAGGCGTGACGCTCGGATTGCGTAGGAAGGGGCCAGGCTCAGCGACAGCTCCCCTCGAGCACGCTGCTGCGAGCGAAGCACATCTTGCCTGGGTTGTGAAAGAGCCCCTTCGCCACGGACGCTGGCTGAACACGCTCGCGCTGCTCGAGCACATTGGCTGCAGGAAGATTGTCAAATCGATGGACTCGCGCAGCGCGGACCTCACGCTTCTACGGCATATCGCCGAGGAGGCCCGTCACGCGCTTTTTTTTAAGGAGCTTGCTTGCCGCGTAGGCGGCAGCACGGTCACCGACTTTCGCAGTGAGCAACTGATGTGCGGCGACGCAGCGAGAGCCTACATCCAGCGGCTCGACCACGAGATCAGCGACGTGGTGAGTGCGCAGCTTAGCGCCGAACCGCACAGCCAACTGCTCCCTTACTTGTGCGTCACGCGCGCTGTTGAAGTACGTGCCGTTGACCTTTACCGTCGCTACGAAGCACACCTGCGTGCCATCGACGCCCCCTTCTCGTTAAGGTCTATTCTGTTGGAAGAAGACTCTCATCTCGAAGAGATGGACGACATCCTCACACGCGCGAACTTCGACTGGGATGCCCGCGGACAGTCTCTCTCTGCGATCGAAGCGCGGGCCTTCGCCGAGTTTCTCGCGGCGCTCGCCGAAGAACGAGGAGAGCCTCCGTCCATCAACTAGACCTTCTCCCGGGTCGCGCCGGCCCTGGGCGAAGGTAAGCGTTCAGGGGGTAGAGAAAGCAAAAACACTGCGGGAAAGAGCAAGTGGGCGGTGGGGCCCCACGCGCAGCTTTAGGTTTTTGGGGGAGGGTGTTCGGGATTCACTCCCGAACACCCGGGGGCATTTTGCTAAAATGCCCCCTGAACGGTTACGGGCGAAGGACAGCCTCGCGGATAGATGAGTCCGGTTCCTGTCTCTGCTAGGCTGGTTGCGTCATGTCGGGACATTCGAAGTGGAGCACCATCCGGCACCGAAAAGGTGCTCAGGATGCAAAACGCGGCAAAATCTTTACGAAAGTGATCAAGGAGATCACGATTGCGGCCCGTGACGGTGGCGGGGATGCCGCCGCCAATCCGCGGCTGCGGCGGGCGCTCGACCTCGCGCGTAGCCAGAATATGCCAGCGGACAATATCCAGCGTGCCATTAAGCGGGGGACCGGCGAGCTTGAGGGCATCAGCTACGAAGAACTGACCTACGAGGGCGTCGCCGGGGGCGGCGTGCTTTTCGTCGTGCAGAGCCTCACGGACAATCGCAATCGCACGGCGCCGGAGTTGCGTAAGATCTTCGATAAGCATGCAGGGCAACTCTCGACATCTGGGTCTGCGTTATGGGCCTTCGATGAGCGCGGAATCATTGACCTTGCGGAGGCCTCAGTGAGCGAAGAGCGCCTCTTCGAGGTGGCGGCGTCGGCGGGCGCCGAAGACATCACCCAGGAGGGAGAGCACTTTCGCGTACTCACCCCGAAAGAGGCATTCGATGCGGTGAGTGAGGCTCTCGAAACAGCGCACATCGAAGTTGAAGAAGCGCGCCTGGGGTGGGTTCCGAAGACGGTGAAGCAGCTGGGGGGCGATGAAGGCCGCCGGCTTCTTGCGCTGCTGGACGCGCTGGAGAATCATGACGATGTCCAGGCGGTGTTCTCCGAGTTTGAACCCGACGACACTCTCCTAGATGATGCATCCTAACCCGGCCTGCGCGCATCGCCTCTTGGGTATCGACCCAGGCACGCGGGCTACAGGCTGGGGCGTCATCGATTGCGACGTGCGCGGCCGCGCAACTGGCGTCGCCGCGGGCGTCATTCGACTTGGCGCGGGGGGACTTGCGGACAGGCTAGCGGCGCTTCAGGCGCAACTGGTCACCATCGTTGAGCGCTACGCACCGCGCACGGCGGTGGTTGAAGAAATCTTCATCGCCAAACATGCCCGTGCCGCCCTACAGCTGGGCCACGCACGGGGCGTTGTCCTCGCCACCCTCGCGTGCCACGCGGTCACCATACAGACGCTATCCCCCGCGCTAGTCAAGCGCGCGGTGGCGGGCCACGGCCAGGCCGACAAACGCCAGGTTGCCGCGCATGTCGGGGCTCTGCTGCGCCTCGAAAAACTCCCGGCCATCGACGCCACCGATGCCCTCGCGCTGGCTCTCGCGGGCTCTCGCAACCTGAGCGCGCTCGCGCCCTTTAGCGGCACCCACACTACATCCGCCGTCTGGCGCCGCCCCGCTTAGCTCGCTTGGCGGGGCAGCGTACGCCAAGGGCGCTACGCAGAGGAGGGCTTCCCTCGCACTGGGCGTAGTGTTATGTCTTCGCGGTGATCGGGAGTTTACGGGGCGTGCTTCGCGATGGAGGCGCCGACGGCATCGCCATCGTCGACGTTGGCGGTGTTGGCTACGAGCTTAGTGTGGGCCCGGAAGCGCTTTCCCGGATGAGAGCTAGCGACGGCGCGCTGCAGGGCGCTGCCGTTACGCTCTATGTACACACCCACGTCCGCGAAGACCAGCTCAGCCTCTTTGGCTTCGAAAGCCTCGCAGCACGCGACGCTTTCCGCCTGCTGCTCACCGTTAACTCGGTGGGCCCCAAACTGGCGCTCGCTATTCTCGACCGGCTGGGTCTGGCAGGACTCGCTAGCGCTGTTGCCAGGGAGGACGCAAAAGCCTTTAAGGGGATTAGCGGCGTTGGCCCCAAAACCGTCAGCCGGCTGTTCCTCGACCTTAAGGGGAAAGTAGCGCCCGCATTCGCGGCGGCGGGTCCCGCGGCCGGGATAGACCAAAGCGCGACGGGCATTGACGCGCAGGTCGTCTCCGCGTTGGTGCAGCTTGGCTACCGTGAGGCTCAAGCTAACGAGACCCTCCTTCGTCTCGGGCCCACTGAAGACAATACGCTCGAGGCACGACTGCGCGCAGCGCTCGCAGCCCTCGCAGGATAGCGCAGCAGCAGCGCGGCAGATCCTCGTGCCGAAGTGTGGTCCCCCGGGCCAACGCTTGGGGGCTGGCGCCCACAGCCCGCCTTGATTGCTGGGACGATGTATGCGCCGGCGCAGAGAGTGGGTCGGTTGTCTACACGGGTGGCCGCTCGAACGGCGCGCGGCGGAAGTGGGAAACGCCGCCTTAGCCGGGCTTTTCAGATATCGACGCACAACGCTGTGACTGCGACTCGATGGCGGGCTTTTTGCAACATGGTTGCTGGAGGTCGCAGGTGATTGGAAGACTACTGAGCATGCCACGCCCAATGACGCTAGACGCTACCGCCAGCCCTTGGGGGTTGCGGCTGACGCTGCCGTCGGGCAGCGAAGAGTGGCTGCGAACGCTTCTCATTTCCACCTGGCTTCTCAACTTGATGGATGCGTTGCTCACGCTCGGTGTGGTGAGTACCGGTCTTGCGGTGGAAGCCAACCCCGTCATGGCCGCGGCTCTTGAACAAGGACCGCACGTTTTTCTCGCGGCAAAGCTGGCACTCGTCTCCGCGGGCACGCTAGTGATGTGGCGTCTGCGCTGGAATCGCTTCGCCCTTGTCGGTGCCCTAGTGGTCTTCGCCGCCTACATCGCGGTATCCCTCGTGCATATTCAAAGCGTGAAGGCGCTCGTCCACCTGCTTGCCTAGCGCGGCGTGCGGGGCAGGAGACAGTGTTGCTCGCTTCTGCTTGATGCGCTGCTTATACGGAAGCGTGAATGCTCTGCGCTGCGCGCACCTTAGCGGCGCATGCGCTTACACTCAGTCACGTAGGCTCCCTCGCCCTGACTGACGCAGGCAGCGTAGGCGTCGAATGCTTCGGATTTCCGCCCAAGCTCTTGGAGCGCTGCCCCCAGCACGATCCATCCTCGAGAGTCTGCCGGGTTGGCCTCGACAGCGCGCCGCGCGAGGCGCTCAGCTTCCGTTGACTTCGTCTGCTGAAGCTTGACCATCGCTAATCCGGAAAGCGCTTTGGCGGCGGCGCTGCTCTCACCACCGATGAGCGCTTGGAACTTGACTTCCGCTGTACGAAGCCTGCCACGCTTCAACTCCGATTCCGCATTCTTGAGGGCGCTCGCTTCCGCCGCGGTGGCAGGTCTCGCAGCTATCCGCGGTGTGCTTGGCGGAGGGAGAAGCGCTCGCTTCGTCGTTCCGCCCAACTCGGCGACGTCCTCTTCGGACGGCGCACTGTCCGGGGAATCCGCGCCTTCGTCAACGACCGCAGTGTCGCCGATCTCTGCCGTCCGAGCCGCTACCTCGCTCGGGTCAAGCTGCGCGACCTCGCCAGCTTCGTCGAAGTTCAACGGCTCTTCCGCCCGCTCACCGTCGCTAGCTGCCTCCGCAGCGACGGATCCACTGGGCGCATCGCTTGTGGCGGTGTCCGGCGCCGGACCCTCAGCCGCGTTGGATTTTGCTGCCTGCTCAGGGGGCAACACCTCGGCTTCCCCGCTAGCCTCCTGCTGAGCGAGCGTCCGTCCGGAGCCGGAAACCAAAGGCGCTGGTTGAGGCAAATACCACTTGTTGTAAACCAAGAACGCTAGACTCGCGCAGAGGAAGAGGGTGAGTGACCAAGCGATCACCCGGCGCGCGCGGTGGTCCTCCTCACTCAGGGGAGGTGATGCAGCGAGCACGGCCGCAAGGTCGCTTTCCTCCGCAGCGACGGCATGTGCGTCGGAACCTTCAGGGGGTGGCTGGGAGTAACGTCGTTCGCCTTCCTCAAAAAAGGCCTCGCTTAGCGCGTGTTCAGGGCCTGGGTCGACGCTGTCTCTGCGCCGAATCTCCGCCGTGTCTACCTCAGCATCCCCCGCACTTTCTCGCACAGCCGAGCGCTCCGAAGTTTCTTCTGAGGCACTAGACGCTGACTTGCGGGGACGACTGGACATAACACTGGAACTTGGTGGACTCGAGAACGGCGGAGAGAGGCACGGCGGCGCCGTGCTAGCTCGCCCCGCTTTTTCGGCGGCGCTGACTTCGACTCGGTGCGGACCGCTCGGTTCCAGCCTTTGGTACTCCGGCGGCGCAGAGGGCGCCGTCAGCAACGGAGCCAGCGGCACCAGAGAATCCCAAGCATGGTCGAGGGCAGAGCCATCCGCAAAAGCATCGAGCGCGACGGCGCTGGCAGATGGGACCTCCTCCAAAAGATCCGCGGCGTAGCATCGAGCGAGGCAACCGAGCACCTCAAGGTCATCTTCAAGGCAACCGTCGATGAACGATAGTAGCGAAACCCGCCCTTCGGCAACGCAGAATGCATCGAGAATCTGGGGCGCATTAGGAAACTCGGCACCGACGAGCAGCCCGTGTGGTTCAGCGCCAAGCGCGACTTCCGCCCGGAGACGGTAATGGGCATCAAGTGACGGCAGAAGAGCGCTGAGACGCCGCCACTCATCGAGTCTGCGCATGCCTTCCATCAGCAGGCCCGAGACGGACGTGCGAACGCTTGTCGGCGCGTGTTCACCGCCCGCAAAATCCACCTCGAAATCACCACCTTCCCAGAGCAGAAGGCGGCAAACCGCGGCTTCGCCCTCGAGCGCCCCGAGAGTGGCATGCACAACCTTGCCCGATCTCAACACGATGAGACCCTGCCCGCGGCTCGAACGGAGCCTCAGCGCCCCGGACTTGCGAGCCACCTCCAAGGCTTGCATCAAGTCGGCCAGAGGCATCTCGGAGAGCGCTCCGTGAAAGCGCGTGTTCCCCGCTCCCGCACCGCCACCGAACTGGCTACCGCCAAGCTGACCAAGCATGACACGATCGAGCGCGAGGCGAACCCGCGTGACGACCTCTTTCAGGTAGATGGGCTTGGTGAGGTAGTCCTCGACACCCAGCTCAAGTCCGCGGATTTTGGCACTCAAGCTCGCGTCACTCGACACCAGCATGAGCGGTGTCGTCGGCGCGAGGGCACGCAGCCGTTCCACGATCTCTGCGCCGGTCGCGTCGGCTAGGCAGTTGTCGGCGACGATAAGCTGAAAACGTTCGCCTGTTTCAAGCGCGACCGTCGCCGCCGCCATCGATGTGGCCCCTTCGATACGTATACCCTCTCGACGCAGGCTTGAGCCCAGGAGGCGCAGCGTACTTGGGTCTGCATCTACCAGCAGAATTCGCTTAGTGACCACATTCGACTCACCTCTAGAGAGTGCGAAATCCCTATCCCGTCTGTCAAGCGTTCCCTGCGCTCGGTTGGCTTGGCCTCACTCAAGGCGCGGGCCGTGTCGGCGTGCTGATGCGCTTGACGGCGCATCCGCAAGCCTTCTACCCTCGTAGGAATGAGGGCGAAGCGAGAGTCACATCATCTGCATTGGCTAGCGCCGCGGGCGTTCCGCACCCTGCAGCGCCTGAGCGTGCTGCTCCTTCTTTGCGGTGGCATCGCTTGCGATTCCGACCGCTTCGCAGTCTCAGGGATTGAGCCGACAGTCGCCGACTACCGTACCCAGTCTCAGGTCAAGATCATCGGGCAAGGCTTCAAACCTGAAGTCGGCTATTCCGTCTATTTTGGCAAAGCCAAAGCCCAGGACGTGGCCTACATGGACGCCAACACGCTGGTTGCGCGCCCTCCCACGGTCACCGAGCCGGGTACCGCGGATGTGACCGTAGTTTCAGACCTGGGCCCGGGCTTCCTGGTGCGCGGAGGCTTCAAGTTTGTCGACCTCTCCGGCAACCCCGTTGAGCACATGTGACGCCGGCTTCCAGCCGAGCGCGGACAGGCCCGGGGGAGGAAAGTGTGGTCTCCCCCGAATACCTACGTCATCCTATGGTGTATTGCGCACACGTCCTATGCCTGTCTTAACTTCGATTCGCTGCGCCCGGCGTGGCACCGATGGCTTGTTCGCATGGCGCAGGCCTCACCTCTCAGGCGCCGCGGCGGGCGCACCGGATATCGCAGTGCGGTGTCCTGGAGGTAGCCGGGAACACTGCGGGCGGGTGGCTTTGGCGGTCCTGATAGGTCTCCTGCCAGCTTCTTGGGGTGTTCTGGGGGCGGGTTGCGGTGGCGGGCAGGGACGCAACTACGACACGGTGTCCACCGATGCTGGGGTTCGAAAACGCGCGATTGAGCTCGACTTGCGCAAGGCTTTGCTGGAGTTTCGCACGCAACAGGGCTTAGATACCCTCGATCAGCACGAAAAGTTGAATGAGGTCGCCCGCAGCCACAGTGAGGTCATGCTCCAGCGCCAATCGCTGTTTCACGAAGGCTCCGACGGCACAACGCCAGGCAAACGCGTCGAGCTTGCGGGTTTCGAGAGCGGTCTTGTGCTCGAGAATGTCTCGCGGGGGCGCGACGTACTCGAGCTAACGAGGCAAACACTTTCCGCTGCAGGGCAGCGCGCTAACCTTCTCAATCCTGACGTGACGCATCTCGGCCTCGGCGTCGCGACGCGCACGGACGACTACGGCACGATGATCTACGCGACGCAGGTGTACGTGCGGTTGACGCCGCCGATAGAACTCAGTACCGCGCCCGGCGACTTACTGAGGCTCATCAACAGCGGGCGACGTGCCCGGGGTGCGGTGCCCCTGGAGGTCGACGGCAACCTCGTCGAGGCTGCCAACACAGCGCTCGAAACCTTCTTCAAAGATGACTCCTTAAACCAAGAAGCGACCGTAGGCTTAGGCGTCGGCAAGCTACGCGACTTCGCCATCGCCTATGAAAAACTTTCCGGCGTGATGACGGTCGCCACGACGCTTCGAGAAGCGGCACGCCTGGAGCCGACCTTCAACCCGGTCATGAAATACGCCGGAATCGCGACGGTACGCGGCAACCGGCGGGATGTGGCGCCCAACGAAACCGCCATCTTGATTCTCCTCGCCTCGCCTCGGCAGTGAGCGACGCTTTTCGTGTGTGCAGCCTGCTAGGGAGTCTGCGAACCGGGACACGTGCCGAAAGAGAGGTCCCGGGCGGCAGGTCCCACGGGCAGCCCCCTCTGCGGGTAGCGTTTGGCAGGGCAAAAGCTCGTTCCGAACGGTTACGGCTGGCAAAATCGGGCGGGCCATCTACCATCATCAGGTGGCCTGTCTTCGCTTCACCGAGCCCTCGGGCGTTCCTCGCATTGCGTGGCTGTACAAGACCACCACGACCCTTGGCCGGGCTCAGGGCAATGACATCGCTGTAGACGACGGGCACAAGGGCATCGCGCAGTACCATGCGCAGGTGCATTTCAACGGCCGCGACTTTGTCGTGAGTACGCTGGACGAGCACGCGGAGATCGACGTTCAGGGAAAGCGCAAACGTCGCTTGCGGCTTAACCATGAGAGCACGTTTTCCCTGGGCGGCGTCTCGTTTCACTTCTCGCTGCTCGCAGTGCCCGAGTCCGCGAGCAGCACACAGGATACGTCACCCCTGGGCGCTTCCCAGGGCTCGCGCGAGCTCGCCGAGCTAGGGCAGCGGCTGATGGAGGCGACCGAGCCGCGGTCGCAGCTGGAGGCCATCTTGGACCGAGCCGTCGAACTAACCGGGGCTGACAAAGGCTTTGTCGTTCTCCTCGCGGGCGATGAGGTCGAGATTGCCGTCGCACGCAACATTGAGCGCAAGGAGATTCCCGCACATCAAAGCCAGCTCTCGGACAGTGTGCTCAAAAAGGTCGCCGAGACCCGGCAAGCGCTGATCGTTGATGACGCGGTCAACGATTCGATGTTCGCAAGTAGCCGCTCGGTCATCAGCCTGCAGCTCTCGGCGCTGCTCTGCGTGCCCCTGTTGGCCCAGAACCAGCTTCTTGGTCTCATCTATCTCGGCATGGACGGCCTCGGGCGTACCTTTTCGAAAGCACATCTCGAAATCACCCAAGCCATTGCGGGACTGGCGGCGCTGCTGCTCCAGAACAGCCGTGTCCTCGACGCCCTGAGGGCGGACCGGGAGCGCTTGACGCAAGCGCTAAGCGACCAACGCTTCGGTGACATTATCGGTTCGAGCCAGGCCCTGACCGGCGTGTTCCGCGCTATTGAAAAGGTGGCACGCACCGAAGTCTCCGTGCTTGTCACCGGCGAGACGGGAACAGGCAAGGAGCTTATTGCGCGCGAAATCCACCGCCGCTCCCAGCGGCGCGAGGGGCCGCTGGTGACCATCAATTGCGGCGCGATTCCTGAAAACCTGATGGAGTCCGAACTCTTCGGTCACGTCCGAGGCGCGTTCACCGGCGCGGCAACCACGCGCGACGGCAAGTTTCAGGCAGCGCACGGCGGCACCTTGTTTTTGGATGAGGTCGGAGAGCTCCCGCTCAACCTCCAGGTCAAACTTTTGCGCGTACTCCAAGACCGCGTCGTGACGCGGCTCGGTGAGAATCGTCCACAAACGGTGGACATCCGCGTCATTGCTGCGACGCACAAGAACTTAGAAGCCGCTCAA
Source organism: Myxococcales bacterium (assembly GCA_007124745.1). Taxonomy (GTDB): domain Bacteria; phylum Myxococcota_A; class Polyangia; order Polyangiales; family SLQV01; genus SLQV01. The sequence continues at coordinate 29,242 of SLEO01000019.1, read as the reverse complement.
GCCGACGGCTCCTTCCGAGAGGACCTCTTCTACCGCCTCAACGTCATCAACATCCACCTACCCGCGCTGCGCGAACGCGGCGAAGACGCCGTTCTGTTGGCCAAATACTTCCTGAAGCGTTTCAGTACGGAATACGACGCCAATGTACGTGGTTTTGCAGCCGACGCCCTGGATGCGTTGCGGAGTTATGAGTGGCCCGGCAATGTAAGGCAGCTTGAGAACCGCGTACGCAAAGCCGTGGTGCTCTGCGAGAAACCCCTTATTGATAAGCGAGATCTGGGTCTCGAGGGCGCGAGTCAGCCTCTGCTGACGTTAGCCGAGGCCAGGGAAGCGTTTCAGATGCGCTACGTGCTTGAGGTTCTCGAACGCAACGGTGGCAACCGGACGAAAACGGCCCGTGACCTTGACGTCGACCCCCGAACGATTTTTCGGTATCTTGAACGCCAGGGTGATGGTCTCGACGAAAGCCAATCTGTGGTCGATGCGCGCGCCTAGTGGTCATACGCGCTCTCTAGCCGAACGCGCTCTTGCCGAGGACAAGGAGAATCACTGCCACAACCAACCCACTCTATGCTTCGGGAGACCCTGACAGAAATGTCCTGGAAGCCGCTGCACACGGGACACGCCCGGGGTTTTCAAGGGACCCGCAAAGCACCATGCAGCGCAGTGTTATCAAATGGTTATCAAACCACCCGAGCGACAGCACGCGAAGTTGGCAAGGCGAGTGCAGCAGTCCCCTTGAGGTTGAGGCCGCCGCACCTGGCACGGTCGCTGGCCGCTGTCGTTGTAGCCACCCTAGCCGTAATGCTTGTTTCGGGATGTATCGTGAACCGTCGACTTACCTTTGAAGATGAGGTCAACACGCCTCCCTCGATTCGTTCGGCGCCGTCCGCACGGGAGTTCGGCACAGCGCTTGGCCAGATTGTCTTTCTCGATCTCGCGCAGACAGGTCAGCCCGGTGGCGGCCTAGAGTTCAGCGAAGCTCTCGTCTTCCCGCTCATCGCGAGTGACGCCAACCTGCAGCAGCGACTCGTCTGGCGGCGATTCATCGACTTTGACCCTCAACTGGTGAGCGGCCCGGACGCGGGCCGAGTTATCGAACCGTCGGGTTCCGAAGAGCGTTTCTTCGACGTGGTGGTTCCCTATGACGTTTTCCGGGACGGCGCCGGCGAGTGTCACAAGCTTGAGGTCCTGGTTTCCGGAGGATTCGTCGACGAGTTCCCCTTTCGTGAGCCGCTTCTTGAGGGGGATGTCGCCAACGCCTTTTGGTGGATTCACGTCACGGACGACACCCGCCTGACGGTTGACATGAGGACCTGCCCATGAGCGTCCTGAACCTTGCCTGCGTGCGCACAGAGCGCATGAGAGCCGCGCCCAGGCTTAGCGCCTTTTCGCCCTTTACGGAGTTCACACCACTGAGTGCAGGCCGGCGCTTGCGAACGCTTCTGATATTGCTTGGCCTCGGAGGCCTCGCGTCACCGAGTTGCACTATCGTGGACGAAGAGTCCGACGCGCTCACCGCGCCACGCAACCGCTGCGACTCTGATGATGCTTGCGACAACGGAGCGCGCTGCGAATCAAGTCGCGGCATCTGCGTCCTGCGCTCCGTACCCGCTTTTAATATCGAGTTCGATGTGATCGAGGGCGGCTTCGCAGCCTTCCGTACGCCGGCCACCTACCGCTTTCCCGCGCGGGCACTCGAGAGCTCCGCAGGTGTGGTCGAATCCACTAACTTTACGCTACCGGAGACCACCACCGTGGTGGGCCTTGTGCGTTCTTCGCTGGTGACAACAGGCGCGGTGCCTGCGACGCTCAGCTTTCGCGCGGTCAGCACGGAAACGCCGGTCACTGCACTGGATGCCGAGGTCACAACCTCCGATAACTCCAGCCGCAGACCGGACGGCGAAGTCGCAGATTATGCCGTGCGTTTGCTCGCCAATACGGTCTACGACGTCACCGTGACACCTGCCGGGGAGGCGCTCCGCAACCTGCCACCGAAGCGCTTCACAAACATCATCGTCGTGGGCGGCGGCGACTTCCAGCGCGTGGACCTGATCTATGAGGAGGCCTTCGCACAGGTTGAAGGCGAGGTCTTTTCCATCGACGAGAGCGGTGAACGTGTGCCGGAGGCGGGCTTGCAGGTTCGCGCGGTCAGCGTCGACCGTGCGCGCGTGCTGACCTCGACGGCCCTGACCTCCCCCGGAGACTCGGGCGGCATCTTCAACTTGCGAGGGGCTTCCGACCTCGACGACTATCTGATTCGCGTAGGCCCAAGCGCCCTGCGGCCGGATTTTCCGACGCTCTTCTTTGCGCCCGCCTCGCTACCGCGTGACGACAACGGCCGCGTTGCACTCGAAGTTCCAACGTTTTCCTTTGTAGCGCTTCAGGGGCAGGTCAATCTTCCAAGCTCCGAGCAGGGCTCGATTCCCTCGCTGATAGCTGAGGCAAATGCGCTTGGAGGCCGTGCCACCGGCACGCCCGCCGAGGAACGCGTCACTATTCGCCTCCGTTCGCTCGAACTCGAGGGCTTCGGTCCCGAGCTGCAGGCTTCCTTCGATACGGTAGTCAGTGCGAGTACGGATGGACGCTTCGTGACCGAGCTTGTTCGGGGCATCTACGAGATTGCCGTGGTACCGCCACAGACACGCAATGCTGCGATCCTTGTTGAAACCATTGATGTGGCGAGCGCCGAAGGCGGCCTTATGCAGCGAGGCTTCAGCCCTCCTCTGCGCACGGAGCTAGAGACGCGCGTGCGTACGCCCGATGGCCGTCCTGGCGCGGGTTTGAGCTTCAGCCTCACAGCCCTAAGCGTGGCGAGCACCGGCGGTGCTGCGCGTACCGCGGAAGCTTTTGCGCGGCCATTAACGTCGTCGACAACAAGCGAGGGTCGGCTGCGAGAACTAGCCGACCGCGGTCAATATAACCTGGTACTCCAGCCACCTGGACAAAGTGCATTCCCTTGGACGCTGTTTCGCGATGTCAGCGTCGACACCGCTGTGACCCGTCTGGATGACCTCGCACTCGCCTACCCCGTCGTAATTCAGGGACGCATCACGGCTGCCGCCGGGCAGAGCTTTGGCAGTTCAGAGGGCGGCGCCGAGGTACGCGCCTACGCTCCCCCCACGCGCCCCGGTGGAGAACGCATTCTCATCGGCCGAGCTACGGCTGATACGACCGGCGCCTACGAAGTCATGATCGACCCAAGCCCGCTACTTTAGTTCGCCGGAGAGCTAGGTTGTTCCCGCATCAACCGCCGGATCTGAGCACAAGGGGGCGGGCGCGGGAGCATCGCAAGTGACCCGGGCGTGTGCCCTCTGCGGGGGACCGGGCGAGAGGGAGCGGGGGCCTTACTTGGAGGCTACCAGGCGGCTGGCGAGACTGCCCATGAGCGGATCATCGAGGAGGGCGTCATTCAGCAGCTCCCGGAGGTCTTCGAGGTCTTCAGGGCTGTCGGCGTAAACGCCTTCAAGGCCTTCGAGCGCTTGCTGACTCAGCAGCTCCGCCAGATTCTCTACGCTCAACGTGTCCCCGCTCGCAAGACGGGCCTCAAGGCTCTCAAGTCCCGACAAAGCTTCAACGTTGCCATGGTCGCCCCCTACCCCCTCAGCGCCGGAAGCCGCGTCTGCCTGTGCCGCTGATTCGGTCTCCATCGTGCTTTCCACGCTGCCTGCCTCAGCACCCGCTTCGGTTCCGCTAACCTCGCCTACCTCCGTCTCCGGAAGTACGCCTTCAAGGCCAACGGTGTCGTTAGGATCGATTACCATGAGTTTCCTCCACGCTAGACCTTGCTTCTACACACAGCGACGCGCCTGAGAGCTTCGCCCCTGTCCCGGCTCCTCCTAGGGCATCCACATCTTTTCTTCGACGTGCCATGGCTTACCCTTGAGGATAACCCAGCCAGGAGGCTCCTGCATCCTACCCCTCGGCCCCTTCGCCTCCGAGTTGCGTCGAAAACGTATGCAGGTCACTTTCTTTCGCTGGCATGGATGATCAGGCTGTCGAAGATGCCGTTGGCGCTCTACTTTCCGCGCTCGGCTACGGGCCGAAGCACTTTGACGAGTTCGACCGGACGGTCGTTCGGGTGCGCCGGCTTTTCACCGAAGAGCTGCTAGCTGGACGCACGACGGACCCTGCCTCGCTGCTCAGTGACACCCTACCGGCAAGCCCCAAAGGTTGCGAGTGGATTATCCTGGAACAGGTCCAGGCCGTCACGCTCTGTCCGCACCATCTCATGCCGGCGGTTGGTACCGTCAGCCTTGGCTACGTCCCGCGGGACAGCATGGTCAGCTTTGGTGCGCTGCACCGGCTGGTTCGGGCAGCCACCCGCCGCCTCATTCTCCAGGAGGAAAGCGCGCAAACCATCGTCGATGCGCTGGCTAGCGGCCTGAACGCCCGCGCCGCCGCATGCACCATTCGCATGGCACCGACGTGCTTCAGCGCAGCGCACGCCGACGGTTGCCAGGCGGTTGCTACGGCCTCCGCATTTACCAGCACCGACCTCAGCCGCTGGAACTTCCGGGACTTCCTGCAGCTCTGTGCGGATGGGCCCGCGCGCGCCCAACCCTAGACGGCTCGGCCCACCGCGGATGGGGCACAGCGTCTGGGACACAGTAGCTGGGGCACAGCGGCTGGGGCACAGCCGCTGACCCCTGAGCGCTTCAGTCCAAGGTGAGCGAGACCATATGTTTGTGCTCGCCAGGGCTCAGCCGGTAGGTGTAGCCGTCGCCCGTGGGTTTGCCGCCTACTTCGATTGCCAGCGATACGGTGGTGAGTCCTGGCTCGACGCCGCATTCGCCCCAGTAGTTCGCCTCGATGGTGAAAACGCCGGAGCGCATCGAGGCCAGCGGCCAGACAACACGTTCCAGTCGCCCGGCGGTCTCACCTTCACCACAATCGCCGCGGCCGATGCGGTCGAAGCGCCCCCCCAGACCGCTTTCTCGGTGCATCGCTGAAAGGACCTCGCCCGTAGGCTCCTGCACCAAAAGGTCGATGTCCGCCCGGCTATTCCAGACCAGCGTCACCGCGAGCGCACCCGCTTCGAAGCCACAGCCCTCGTCCACCCGCCCATCACAGTTGTCATCAAAGCCGTTGCAGGTCTCGTCGCGATTGGGCGAACAGGGAACGGAGAACGCTGTCACCCCCTCTTGGACCCCAATCTCGACCAGTTTCAGCGGACGCAACCGCACCGTATCGGTTTCGACCACCTCGAGGGCGCGCCCTTGGGCCGGATCCCGCGAAGCTTTCTCGTTCTTCGAGGCGCCGCCACACGCGAGAAGACTTACGCTGCAGAACGCGAGACAAACGAGCCTTCGAACTCGAAAGCGACTCCGGCCGTATCCTTCTCGGACGATCCCCCGTTCGTGCCCCCGGGACATCGATAACTCGCTCACGGCCATAGCGCCCTACTATGGCGTTTGGCCTGTGGCGAGCAAGGATACGCCGTCGGAGGTCGCAGGTAGAGCGCGGCGGCAGAACAAGGCACGTGGGCTTTTGCCCCCGCAGCCTGAGGCCACGATACGTCTGGCACAGAGAGCACCCGCGCCCTTGCGCCCAGGCGTAGAACGTGGAGCATACATGTACTAAGAGCGTGTGATGGTTGAGGACCCAAGCGAGATTGACCGCGTTCGCGCACTAGCGGCAGCCATCACAGGGCAGCTGGGAGATGCGGCCGAGTGGCTGGTGGTCTTAGGCAGTGGCCTTGGTGGCGCGCTCGACGCAGCTTCCGTCGGCGCGTCTGCGGACTTTCGTGCGCTGCCGCATCTCCCCGCACCGAGCATCGAAGGGCACGGTGGTCATTTAAGTTGTGCACAGGTCGGAGGCGTACCGATGTGGTTCGCGTCGGGACGGGTTCACGCTTACGAAGGTCACGCACCGCAGGCGGTGGTGCGTCTCGTTCGTGCCTGCGCCCTATGCGGCGTCAAGCGCCTTTTCCTCACGAACGCTGCCGGCGGGCTCACCCCCGACCTCAAGCCAGGGACCCTGCTCTGCATCGAAGACCACATTAACTTAAGCGGCCTCAACCCCTTCGAAGGGCCGCATGAGCCCGCCTTCGGACCGCGATTCCCCGACGCATCTCAGGTGTATGACCGAAGGCTCACGCAGGCCCTCTTCGATGCGCTCGACGGCGCGCCGCGCGCCCGCGGTGTTTACGCGTCGCTGCGCGGCCCCTCCTACGAGACGCCCGCCGAAGTTCGTATGCTGGCCCACCTCGGGGCCTCTGCCGTTGGCATGAGCACGGCCCTGGAGGCGCTCGCCGCACATGCCATGGGGCTGCAGGTTGCCGGCATGTCCTGCATCACCAACTTCGGTGCCGGCTTGAGTGCACAAACCCTCGACCACGCCGAAGTCATTGCCGTCGGCGCCGCAACGCGCGGTCACTTCCGTGACCGCGTTCTGCCCTGCCTCAGCCGTCTCGCGACACGTGCGCCCGGGTGAGCCCCTTCGCGCACCTCAGCACCTTTGCGTTAGGCCGAGCCCTTCCACGTTTGGATGGACGCTTGAAGCTCGTCGATGGGCCCGAGCGCGAGGAGCGTCAGCTCCACTTCGAGCGGGGCGACGGCCGCCCGGGTCGACGCTGCGGGGTCTACCTCTGACGCAGCGTTCGGTTCGTCTTCGGACGCGCGCGCCACGAGCCGCGCACCGAAGACAAACTCCCAATCGTCGAACTCCGCCGTATCGCAGAGTCTACGGCGGCCAAGCATTTCCGGCGTGTGCAGCGCAGACGGCATATCTGCCGGTAGCTCAAGGCCTGCATCCGGGACGGCCTCAAGCGCGAGCCAGCGCAGCGCCCGCGAACGCGGCGACACTTCCACCGCTTCATGCTCCGAGAGGAAGGTGTCCCTGCGCTCGGCAAACGCGCTTTCGTCGAGCGCTGACCAACGCCACTCGGCGCTGAACGCGCTGAAATCACCGCTCGCGAACGCTGCATGTGCCCGCCAGCACGCGTTTTCCAGAGCCAGGCGCCACGTGCGATCCTGGAGACTGGGAGGCTTGTCGGGCGCCGCGGTGGTCACGGAAGGCTCGCGTCCGGCTTGTGCGAGGCCCTGCCAGCTCGTCTCAAGGGTATTGTCCACGCGAGCGATGAGCGTCTCGAGTTCCAGTTCGTAGGCAAGCAACGCGTCGGTCTTCCATACGTCGGGGACGGAACGCTGGAGCGTACGCCACAGGTCGAAAAGGTATCGGAGTAGCACCCCTTCTGCGCGCTCAAGGCCGTAGCGGGACACAAACTGGTTAAAGGAAATGCCCTCCTCCAAGAGTTCGCGGCCGATAGACTTCGGCACGAGCGCATCTTCATCGATCCAAGGGGCCTTGATGCGAAACGCGTCGAGCGCGGGCACGAGAAACGAGGCGAGCGGCCGCGGCGCATCCACTTCTTCGAGTAGCGCCTGCCGTTCATCGTACTCGACGCCCTCTGCCTTGAGCTCCGCCAAACGCCTCTGGCGGGCGCGGCCACGCTGCTGACGCAAGATAAACTCGGGGGTTTCGAGTATCGACTCAATGACGCTGATGGCGTCGAGCGCATAGGCCGGCGACTGGCGGTCCATACCCTCAAGCACGCTTAGCGAAAAGAGCCCTAAACTGTGGGACACGGAAAAGTCGTCCTGCAGCTCCGCATTCACCCGCAACGCCGGGCCACCGGCCGCATCCACCGTGCGGGCGATGACGTCCGATTCGAGCAGTTCGCGCACGAGCCTGACGGCGTAGTGCTTCTGGCGGAACTTGGTGAAGCGTGAACCGTGTGAGGCGTCGACCAGTGCACACAGCGCGCTGGCGCGCCCACCCTGCCCCTCAAGCCAGCGCAGTACCAGGCCGTGGTCGAGCCGGAAGCGCGAGGCCAGCGGCTCCGGCGCGGACTGGGTTAGGCGCTCGAAGGTCGAAGCGTCCCAGGGCACGAATCCAAACTCTGGGGGCTTTTTGAGCTGGAGTTTTTTGAGCTTCTTGGGGTTTTCCGAGGCCTTCGCCTGAGCCGCCTTATTGTCGATGACGTGTTCGGGGGCTTGCACCACGACGCTACCGCGCGCGTCGAAACCCTTGCGACCCGCCCGACCCGCAAGCTGGTGAAACAACCTCGCACCGATGAGCCGTGTTTTCTCACCGTCGAACTTGCAGAGTTGCGTCAGAACCACGGTGCGAATGGGGAGATTGATGCCTACGCCCAATGTGTCCGTGCCCGCGACCACGCGAATGAGGCCCGAGTTCGCGAGCACTTCTACGTAGTGGCGATAGCGCGGCAAAAGACCCGCGTGGTGCACGCCAATGCCGAGAGAAAGAAGCCGCTTGAGCTTAGGCCCAAGGGGCGAGTTAAATTGCATCGGTTGCATCAGCTCGCGCACCCGGCGCTTATCTTCCGTCGACAGCAGATCGATACTCGCGAAGCTCTCCGCCTGCTCGGTAGCGGCACGCTGCGAGAAGAATACGAAATAAGCCGGCAGCCCGCTCTCCTTGAGCAGCGTTGCGAGCACCTCATGCCGTGGCGCTTCGCTGTAGATGAAATCGAGCGGCACTGGCCGCTCCTGACTCTTCACATGGGCCACGCTTCGGCGGGTTCGCCGCTCTAGGTCTGTCTTGAGTTCGGACACGTCGCCGAGCGTCGCGGACATCAGAAGGAATCGCGCGCCCGGCAGCGTGAGCAGTGGAATCTGCCAAGCGACGCCCCGGTCCCGGTCGCCGTAATAATGAAACTCATCCATCACGACGCTGCCGATATGCGCTACCCGCGCGGGGTAGGCGCACCAGTTCGCGAGAATCTCGGCGGTGCAGCAGAGAATGGGCGCGTCCGCATTGATGCGCGCGTCTCCCGTGACGAGCCCCACGTGCTCAGCGCCTAGCTGCTCGCATAAGTCGAAGAACTTTTCGTTCACGAGCGCTTTCAGTGGTGCGGTGTAGACGCTTCGGTAGCGTTGGCTCAGGGCCAGCACGTGCGCGGCGAGGGCTACCAGCGACTTGCCCGAACCGGTCGGCGTCTCGAGCACTACATGCTCGTCGGAGAACAGCGCGAGCATGGCGTCCTCCTGAGCCGGATAAAGCGCAAGGCCGCTGGCCTCAAGGTGCGCGAGCAGCGCCGCCAGACAAGCATCGCGGTCCGGCTCCGCAACCACCGCGAGCGGCATCCTTCGTTCCTGCTTGCCCATGGATGCAGCCTAGGCGCTAGCGGGGGCATGAGGCAAAGGTATGCCTTTTGCACACATCAAGCTTCGACGGATGATGGTACGATTTTCAACCACCCTTAGAAGCATCGCGGGCGACAACGCCAGCAGAGTAGCCCTTTCTTCCGTGGGCTTCTCGCGACGAGCGGGACGAAGCGCACGCTGGGGCGTTGTGTTCCCGTGCCTCTGCCTCGCGCTCAACGTCACCGCTGTCCACGCCCAAGACGAGGACGAAACGCGTGACGTCGATCGCGGAGTCATGGATGGCCTCGATGAAAGCGTCGTCGGCGAGGAAGTATTCGATGATGGTTACGACGGCAGGACGTCCTCCGGACTTTCGGGACCGATGGCGCCGCCTCCGGACGCACCGGTAGGCTCCGACTGGTCCTGGCGGCGCATCTTTTCGCACCCACGCACCAATGGCGCCCTAACCGCAATCACCGTCGACCCCGCAGACCCGCGCCGTGTCTACGTCGGCAGTGCTGAAGGTATTCTTTACATTTCCGAAGACTCGGGGGTCACATGGCGCGAGCAAGAGATGCGCGACCGGCTGACCGTCGCGCGCTCGATCAACCTGGTAGCGCCGGGACTGCCCCAGCTCGGTGCGACAACCCCGAGTCCGTTGACGATTTTCTTCGACGCACCGTTCCAGCGGTTCCTCGACCGTATTTTCGTGACAGGCGTCGAGCTCATCCAGTTTTCAACGCTGCCGGAAAACATCGTCGTCGGTTTCGTACCGGCCGGTGTCGGTGTCCCGCAGGAGCTGCTTTACCTCGCCGAGCGCGACCGGAGGCCTGAGCTCATCCCCATTCGGCGCATTGCGATTTGTCCCGGCGCCACTTATCCGCTGCAAATTGCCGGCAAGTGGGAACTGTACGGGTCTCAAGATAATGGAGCCACGTTCATTCGGCTCTTCGCGATACCCGGGGTTCAGCTTCTTCATGTCGCCTGCAGTGAGGAAGACCCGTCAACGAGCTATCTCGCGACCTATTTCGGGCTTTTTCGCTCATCTGATGGCGGTAGCACCTTTGACCAGATGCTAGTTGGGTGGCCGGGCGCGCCCACGACAGCGGTCGCAGTTGCTCCGAAAGCCTCCGGCGGGCCCAAACTTGAGAAGCTTTTCGCCGCATGGGGCTCAGGTCTCTGGGCGGGTGACCCTGACTCTGAGGAAGGCCTGTCAATCGTTTACCCTGACTTCAAGAACAGCGACACCGCACCGTGGGCCGACATTCGCTGGATTGAAATCACGCCGGAGGGCGAGGTGTGGATGGCAACGGACGACGGTTTACGCGTGTCCTATGACAATGCTGAGACCTGGGTCGCCGAGGCCCGTTCGCTCTTCGAACGCGACCGTGTGCGGCAGGTTGCCGTGGGGACTGACCGGGCCGGCAACCGGCGCGTGGCGGGCATGCTGAGAAACTGGATTTACGCCACCGACGACCGAGGCAAGACTTGGTATCCCTTCTTTCAAGGCATTTCCGAACGGTCAAACGGTCAGATGGCTACCTCGATGGACGAAAATGGCAACCCCTCGGGATGGTGGGTGGTGACACGCGGTGATGTCTGGACCACGGTACCGCCGGCTCAAGCGCCAGATTACCCCGACAAGGAGCGCTTTATGCGCTGGGCCAGCGACAAAATCTTGGAAACGCCTCCCTTGAACCTGGTGGTCGACGAAGTGCTTGAACGAACGGGTCTTTCGGCTTCGGGGATCAACCAGATCAATCATCTCTCCAGAGTGAGTAACTGGGCACCGCAGCTATCGCTCCAGTATCAACGCGACGGTGACTTTACGCCGCGCGAAGTCGAGGTGCAGCGGGGTGATTCTCAGTTCGAACGAATCGCGCGTTACAGCGAGGTCAACCATGGTTATTTCGGCCAGCTCGTCTGGTTTTTGGATGGAACACGCTTTTCCCATTTCTCCGTGTCTTCAGCACAGAACCAACTACACGGGCTAAAGCACCAGGTCCAGTTCATCGCGGAAGATAGCTGGTACGAACGCATGACCATGTTGCGGCGTATCGCGTCAGGCGAGACGGACGCGGAGCAGTCCGCCATTTTTCAAATACGGATTGAAGCGGTCGAAGCGGTCCTCGAAGGCTGGATGCGGCGCTCGCTCGGGTCCTTGGTCACCGAGAGAAGCTAAGAGAGTTAAAGCTATGTATTCCTCTATTTTTATCCATACTTCGATTCTGTGCGCGCTGAGTCTGGTCTTATGGTGGCCGGAAAGCGCTCAGGCACAACGTTCAGCGCGAACCCCTTCGGCAGCCCGCGGGAGCGCGGCGGCATGGCACAAGACCGGGGCCGCTCAGCCCGGAGGCGGTCACAGCGTGAGGCGTGCGCAAGCCCGCGACCTGGCCTACGGAGAAGGCGATGACGGCGGCGGGCCAGGCGCAGACGTCGGCGGCAGATCCTTTGAAACAGCACGGGAGCGTACCAAATACGAACCCCCTGTTTCTGAAACGATGCAGGCTGCCCTGCGCTACTTTCGCGTCGACCCCAAGAACTTTGACCGGCTGCGCAGAACCGCCAACACGCGCGCACTCCTTCCCACCTTCGCCGCTGGTTTTCGTCTCGACGATACCACCTTCGACCGCAGCGAAAGACAGCGGCTCTCGAACCCGAGAGACGTCCAGGAGAATCGCGATACCAATACCAACACCATCTCAATCGGTGCGGTTTGGGACTTTCGCGAACTCATCTTCAACCCTGCGGAAGTTCAGGTGTACGGTCTTATCGGCGTCCAGCGTGACCTCATGCTCGAGACGACACGCATCTACTATCTGCGCAAGCAGCTCTTCGTCCGCTTCCTGAACAGTCCGCCACAGGATCCGCTCGCCCGCGAAGCGTTACTGCTGCGCGTTGACGAGTTCACCGCCCTCCTTGACGTGCTCACCGGCGGGTGGTTCTCGAAGGCGACGGATAGTCGCTATGAAGCCGCGAAAGGAGGAGGCCGCGGTCGCCGCCCCGGTAGCGGAACGACGGAACGCAGCAGCGGCACAGACGCCTACACCGCACCACGGTCGCGACCTGGTAGCTGGTAAGGCGGGGTAACCCTGGCGCTGCCGGTCCATGCACGGGATGCTTCCCTCAAGTCCAAGTGATGCGCTAGCATCATATTCGTGCACCGCAGCTGTCGAGCAACCTACCCTTCGAACGCCGACGTCGGGTCGCAGCAAGTGACCCCTGTCTCGCGAGCGCAACGCCTATCGTTGAGCTGGCAATCTGCGTGCGGAGCCGCGGCATGAGTGCGCGCCTAGGAGAGCTCCTTGTCCGAGAGAAGCGCATCAGCCTTGAGCAGCTGCGCCAAGCTCAAGCACAGCAGCGCGACGGCAACACGTCACTCGGCCAGGCCTTGGCCAAGATGGGCTATGTCTCCGACCAGGAGATTACGTTCTTCCTCAGTCAGCAGTACCGCGTTCCTGCCATCGATCTGGCCAAAGAGCCTCCGGACCCCGAAGTCATCAAGCTGGTCACACGGGAGGTGTGTCTCCGGCACAAGGTGTTGGCGGTCAGCCGCAGCGGTTCGTCGCTCAAGGTCGCGATGGCCGACCCGTCGAATCTGAACGCCATCGACGATATCAAGTTCTTGACGGGGTTAAGTGTCACGCCCCTTGTCGCGTCCGAGGCGGCCATTCTTGCGAGCATCGAACAAGCCTACGCGGCGCCAGAAATCTCCTACGCCGACATCTTCGATGGCATCGATGAGGGTGACGTTGAGTTTGAGGGGGAGGCTGATACCAGCAATGTCATTGACCTGCAGAAAGCTTCAGAGGACGCACCCGTGGTCCGCCTCTGCAACGCTATTTTGCTGAATGCCATCAAGAAGCGGGCTTCCGATATTCACATTGAGCCCTACGAGAAATCGCTGCGAGTGCGTTACCGAGTAGACGGCGTGCTTCATGAGGAGATGGCGCCACCCTTAAGGCTCAAAGCAGCGATATCTTCGCGTCTCAAGATCATGTCTTCACTCGATATTGCTGAGCGACGGCTACCGCAAGACGGCCGAATCAAACTCAAGCTCGGCAAGGGCAAAGAGATGGACTATCGCGTGTCGACGCTGCCCACGATGTGGGGCGAAAAAGTCGTGATGCGTCTGCTCGACAAAGAGAACCTCCAGCTCGACATGGTCAAGCTAGGCTTTGATCAGAAAGCGCTCTCAGATTTCCGCCATGCGATTCACCAGCCCTACGGTATGGTGCTTGTGACCGGGCCGACGGGCTCCGGTAAGACGACGACGCTCTACTCCGCGCTCTCGGAACTCAATACGCCTGGGACCAACATCTCCACGGCCGAAGACCCCGTCGAATACAACCTCGAAGGCATCAACCAGTGCCAGATGCACGAGGATATCGGTCTCAACTTCGCCGCCGCGCTCCGCAGCTTTCTCCGTCAGGACCCGGACATCATCATGGTCGGTGAGATTCGAGACTTCGAGACCGGCGAAATCGGCGTTAAGGCTGCGTTAACAGGTCACTTGGTTCTCTCGACGTTGCATACCAACGACGCACCGAGCACGGTGACGCGGTTGCTCAACATGGGCATCGAGCCCTTCTTGGTCACCGCATCGGTGAATCTTGTCGTGGCGCAGCGCCTGGCGCGCCGCATCTGTGCTGAGTGCAAGGCCCCGATAGACGTCGAGCGCTCTGTCCTTGAAGACGTCGGTTTCTATCCTGAACAGATAGAACATGCGCAAATTTTCAAGGGGTCGGGGTGCGCCGCCTGCGGTGACACGGGTTACCGCGGCCGGGTCGCGCTCTACGAGGTCATGCCCTTCACCGACCGGCTCAAGGAACTTGTCCTGGAAGGTTGCTCTACGGCAGAACTGAAGGCGGGCATGCTCGCCGATGGCATCGATTCACTCCGCCGTGCCGGTATCAAGAAGTGCCTTGAAGGCATGACCACGATTGACGAGGTGCTTCGCGTCACCGCCGCAGACCAGGTCGCTCGCTGACACCTAGCTTTTTGCGTCAATTCGACGGCAATGCGATCGACTTCGATCTAGATCCTTGTCAGCACCTAAGGTGCCAGCTACCTTCGGTCGATGCGGATCAGCAACAGCTTTTCTGAGGGTGAAGTCCAGATTCTTGAGTTCATTCTGCAGTCGATTTTGCGCGGAGGCACCCCAGCGACGGTGACGCGTCACAAGGATTTTCCGTCGCTGTACCGCAAGGTGCTGACGATGAAGAAACGGCTCGGCGACCGCGTGCCAGAAAAAGAAGGCACAAGCGCCGCTGCCCCTAAAGCCTCCGGCAACGTCGAGAGCTGACGCAGATGTCAGCACCCGGCAACGCCGACTCTCGAGCCTCCGCCGCCGACACACCCGCCGACGTGCGCATCTCCGCGAACGACCTTTCGTCGGAGACCTGGCCTGCACGCGCACTGCGGAAGCCGGGGCGCCTGGTATTGGCCGATGGCAGCGTGTTTGAGGGCTTCTCTTTAGGTGCCACCGCCACCGCTACGGGTGAAGCCGTGTTCACTACGGGCATGACCGGCTATCAGGAAGTCCTGACGGACCCGTCGTATCATAGCCAGGTGCTGGTGATGACGGCGGCACACATCGGCAATACAGGCATCAATACGGAGGACGCCGAAAGCCGCGGGCCGCAAGCAAGCGCCTTTATCATCGGTGGAACCACGCTTGCGCCGAGCAACTGGCGTTCACTTGAGACGCTCGACGCCTACCTAGAGCGCCACAACGTGGTGGGTCTCGCGGGAGTGGATACGCGACGCCTGACGCGACACATTCGCGACCACGGCGCGCAGACTGCCGCCGTGGGCACGGCGTCCGTCGAGGAACTTGTGGCGCGCGCTCAAAGCGCGCCTTCGATGGCAGGATTAGAGCTTGCCTCACGCGTCACGACCGCTGAGGCGTACGAGTGGCGCAAAGGCTCACCGGACTCAAGCGCGCTCGAACACATCTATTGGTACCGCAGAGCGAAGGCATCCGGGGAGCGCCTGCGCGTCGTGGCGTTCGATTTTGGCATCAAGCGGCACATTCTGAGGCGTTTGGTCGACTTCGGCTGCGACGTCCACGTTGTTCCCGCACACACGCCCGCGGAGACCGTCCGCGCGCTGAACCCGAACGGTATCTTTTTGAGCAATGGCCCCGGGGACCCCGCGGCCACCACGATCCCTACCGCGACGGTGAAGGAGTTGCTCGGCTTCCGGCCGGTCTTCGGGATTTGCCTAGGGCATCAGCTTGTGGCGCGGGCGCTCGAAGTGCCTACCTACAAGCTGAAGTTCGGTCACCGCGGACTCAATCAGCCCGTCCGCGACGAGATAACGGGACGCATCGAAATCACGTCGCAGAATCACGGATTCGCGGTGAATCACGAGGCGCTTCCAAGCGGTGTCGTTCGCACGCACACCCACCTCAACGACGGCACCTGCGAGGGCCTGGAATGCGCCGAGCTATCCGCCTTCAGTGTGCAATACCATCCGGAAGCTGCGGCCGGGCCCCATGACTCGACCTACCTCTTCGAGCGTTTCGTCGACCGCATGCGGACCTTTAACGCGTCGAAGAAATAGACCGAGTCTGCATCACCGCGACCGGGCCCGAGCGAGAACGGGCCCGAGCGTGAACGGGTCGGGACGGGTCGGGACGGGTCGGGACGGGTCGGGACGGGTCGGCACGGGTCGGGACGGGTCGGCACGGGTCGGGAGTGTCCCGAGTCGATGAGATGACGGTCGGCTTCCGGCACTAAGGCGGGCAAGCGGGCCGCTTGGCGCCCTAGCTTCGGGCCCCGCGTCAGCGTCAACAACCATTGGGCTCGGCCATGATAGACGTGGTACCGTGACTCAGTAGCTCTATGGCAAAAAGCCCAAAGCAAGCGCTGCGGAAACCCGAGTCCGGACGCGACCGCAAGGTGGTCGTGGACGCGACCGAAGCGCTGAGCGTGGTTCAATCCGGCATGCGGCTGCTCGTCGGCGGCTTTGGGCTTTGCGGTATTCCCGAAAAGCTGCTCGCGACGCTCGCACACCTTCCGGCGGGCGACCTTGAAGTCGTATCGAATAACTGCGGCGTCGACAACTTTGGCCTTGGGTGGTTGCTTGAAGCGCACAAGCTGCGCCGAATCACCGCGTCTTACGTCGGAGAAAACCGCGAGTTTGAAAGGCAGCTCCTCGCTGGCGACATCGACGTGAGTCTCACGCCGCAGGGCACCCTCGCAGAGCGGCTGCGGGCGGGTGGTTCCGGCCTTGCGGCCTTCTACACGCCGACCGGTGTCGGCACGAGCTACGCTGAAGGCAAGGAAACCCGAGCTTTTGGGGGCAAGACGTACCTCCTTGAAGAAGCGCTTCGGGGTGATGTCGCGCTTATCAAGGCAGAAATAGGCGACCGGGCGGGCAATCTCGTCTACCGCGGCACGGCCCGCAACTTCAACCCGCTCTGCGCCATGGCGGCGGACTACACGATTGCAGAGGTGGAAACTCTTGTAGATGAAGGCTCCCTCGACCCGGATTCAGTGCACACGCCCGGCATTTTCGTCGACGCCATCCTGCATTCCCCTGGGGAGAAACGCATCGAACGGCTGAAGGAACAGATGCCTGAGGGCACCTGAGAGAGAGGAGTTGTCGCCTTCCACATGTGGACACGAGAACACATCGCCGCCCGCGCAGCCGCAGAGCTCCCACAAGGAAGCTACGTCAACCTTGGCATCGGTCTGCCGACGCTCGTGGCCAACTTTCTTAGGGCCGATCAGAACATCACCCTTCAGAGTGAGAATGGCCTGCTCGGGGTGGGGCCCTACCCTGCCCCAGGCACCGCGGATGCGGACTGGATCAATGCAGGGAAAGAGACGATTACCGCTACCGCAGGCGCTGCCACTTTTGATAGCGCGACATCCTTTGCGATGATTCGCAGCGGGCGCATCGATGTGGCGCTGCTCGGGGCGATGGAAGTGGCAGCGAATGGCGACCTTGCCAACTGGATGATCCCCGGCAAGCGGGTCAAGGGCATGGGGGGGGCGATGGACCTTGTCGCCGGCGTGCGCCGTGTCGTGATTCTGATGGAGCAGTGCACGCGCGACGGCGAATCCAAGCTGCTTGAGCGTTGTACGCTACCGCTGACGGGCCAGGGCGTGGTCGACCGGGTCATCACGGACCTCGGCGTCTTCGATATCGAAGATGGCGCGTTTGTGCTGCGCGAACTTGCGCCCGGAACGACGGTTGAGCGTGTGCGCGAGGCCACGGCCGGCAGCCTACGCGTTAGCTTGTAGGCTCACCTGGCAGCGCCTGGGCTGCGCGGGGCAATCGGCCGCAGGCCTGCAGGGCCTCGATGCCCGCCGGGCTGAGGCTGCGAACGGCCGCTCGGTCGAGGAGATAGCGAATGATGCCGGCAGCGGCACCTTCCGCCAAGCTTTGCCGGTAGGCCTCGGAGACCAGCAAGTCCGCTTCTCCGTCCTCCGAGAGGAAAGAGGCCTCTAGCAACACCGCAGGCATGTCGGCTTCGACGAGCACCGAGAAGGGCTCGGTGCGCACGCCGCGGTCCGGGAGACTTGCGCGATGCTTGCGCGCGTACGCCAGCGTGCCCTCGTGGACGGCCTTCGCCAGGCGTGCCGAAGCGCGACTCAAGCCTTGTAATCGGTGGCTCTCGATCATGGACGCAATCGGCGCAGCCTCCACTTCAACCAAGTGACGCGCCATGCGTCGGCGTAGGTGCCGCGCCTCGCTTTGACCGAAGTAGTAGGTAGTCACACCGCCCCCTTTGATGGGGTGGTCAGAGTCATTGAGGTGAATACTCACGAAGAGGCTGGCATCCACCGCTACTGCCAAGCGTGAACGCTCGTTTAGGGGCACATAGCGGTTATCTGTCCGCGTCAGCAGTACCGGGAGTGAGGGCCAGGAAGCTTGGAGCGCAAGACGTGTCCGGTGCGCTATATCGAGCACCAGATCCGACTCATAAAAGTGCTTGTAACTCGCGCCCACGTTGGCGCCACCGTGGCCCGGATCCAGTACGACCGTGGGCAATACCGGATTGAGCTCCGCCGCGGGGTGAGACTCTAGCAGACATACCGCATGGGCTAGATGATGCTCTCTGAGTTCGGCAACCTGGGTTCCGGCCACCACTAGAGGGAGCGAACCCTGGATATCAAGCCGAAGCTGCTGGAAGGGTGTCGGACCGTAGTTCCAGCGGAAGGGACCTGCGGAGCCTTCCCTGCGGGCACCGTCTCGACCCATCGAAGACACGGGACCCAGGAGCCAGACCAAACGTGAGTGCTCAACGCGTGGCGAACGCGACACGGGCATCTCGCCACGGACCTCAAAAGCAAGGCCCTGGACCATCGCCCACGGGTCTAGATAACCTTCGGGCTCCCGGCTAAGGCTGGGCTCGGACTTCGGCGCAGCATGTTTGAAGCCGCGGGCATGCGCCAGGTTGCTGAGTTTACGAGACGGACACTCAGCGCCACACGCCGGGTCCGGCGCGGCGACCCCCACCACCGAGCGCCGCTGAAACGCCGAGCGCTCGGCTACGACTGCGTCTTCGAGACGAACGGCAGAGTTCAGCAGCGTATCGCAAGCCCCCATCAGCGACGCGCATAACACTGCCACGCTCAGCGCCGCTGCCTCGAACCAGAGCCTTGCACCACCGCACAGGCACGCGCTCAACCTGCGAGCACGAAGCACCCACGTCATGGTAAGCAGGAAGCCACAGAACTACGTGCACTGTCAGATTAACCGCAGGAACTAGCAACGCTTTCGCCCCGCTGAATCGCGAACGCCACCAAAAAGAGGGACGGCTCCTGGGAATTGTACATGACAGCTCGGGGACGTGCAGCGGCCACACGAGAAAGTGCCCCACTTCTTGCGGGACTTCGAGATTTCTCGCGAGGTCCACGTAGGAGGCCTGGATCGTTGGTTGTGCCGTTCGTTTCGATGCCTGCTCTACCGGCTTCCCGACGGCGCTTAGGCGCCGACGGGGCGGAGGCTTAGGCGGCGGGCGTCGACTAGGCGTGAGGAGGTGACCGTGTGGGTACGCACTTGGTGGGAGAACCAGAGGTCGCTCAGCTTCTCCAGGGCTGAGTTTTGGCGCAGGCGCGCTGCTAGGTGGCCGAAGTCGACGCGGTCGAGTTCTTGGTCCTGCTCGGCGCAGATGTAGACGAGCGTCGAAGCGCCAGTGACCGGGTCGGTCACGCGCTGGAGACATTGGGCGCAAATCGCCTTCATCATGCACTGCATCGGTGAGTTAATAGAGCCTATCGCGCGATGGGACGGCTTGAGGTACGGGGCGAGGACGCCTCCACGTGCGCTCTTCACCGCCGCCATCATGCGGTCTGACCCGATGGCGATGATGCGGTCTACATCCGCGAGAGAGATGCGCACCGGGCCGAGTTCGCCGCGGGCGTAGGCGAGCATCGCCTCCACAATATTGCCGCGGAAATGCTGGTCTTGCGGGCGCCGAGGCGTGATTTCTGCGCCTGAATCCGTCGACCAGATGACCTGGTCGGTGGCGGCTTCGACCTCGTCCTGCTTGAAGAGGCCCTCTCCCCGCTTGTAGCCGGCGAAGTAAATCACCTCGCTGCCGCGTTCACGGATGGCGCGTGCGATGCTGAAGAGCACGGCGTTGCCAAGGCCTCCGCCGGCCAGCAGCACTTTTTCGCCAGCGGGAATCACGGTAGGTGCCCCGGTGGGCCCCATCAACACCACGGGCTCGCCCTCTTCCAGCAGCGAGCACATGCGCGACGACGAGCCCATCTCTAGGGCGATCGTGGAAAGCAGACCCTTCTCGTGGTCGACGGAAGCCCCCGTCAACGCCAAGCCTTCCATCGTCAGCCGCATCCCGCCGAGACTAGGCGCCAAGCTTTCGAAGTTCTGCAGCCGATAGAACTGACCGGGTTCGAACTTGCGCGCAGCGAGCGGCGCATGGATGACGACCTCGACAATATCGTCGGCGAGGCGCGTGACGCGGTGCACACGCGCCGTCAGTGCGTCAGCACAACTCTGCTGAAAGGCTTCCAGCGACGCGTCGCTGGCGGGCCGGCAGTCCTGCAGCAGGTTGGCTACTGCGCGGTAGCCGTGCTTGGCGCTCGCCATCGCCTTCACGACGCTGCCAGCGTAGGTGGGGTGGTTGTCGCCGTAGAAGGACACACACTGCCCCTCGGGCCCCCGGTAGCTCGTGAGGAAACCGCTTCCGTCCTCGGCGGCCACGAGCTGCTTGTCGGATTGCGCACGCAGCTCCGAAGAGGGTGACCCAAGCACGCGGTAGCCGGAGAAGTAGCCGCGGTCATCGAGTTCGAAGGTGCCTGGAAACTCGTCTTCGTAGCCGACGTTGGGTTTCGTGCCAGCGGCGATACACATGGTTTTGACAGGCAAGCGGACGCGCTCCGGCGCCTGGGCGTTGCCGCCGTCGGTACGTTCGAAGGTGACGCCTTCGAGCGCACCGTAGCTGTCCGCGTGCGCCTCGATAGGCGTGAGCGCTTCGACGAAACGCACGCCCTCCTCCATCGCTTTCGCGACCTCCTCGTGGTTAAGCCGGTAAGCCGGCGCTTGGCTCAGCGACTTGCGATAGACCAGCGTCACGCCTCCCCAGCTGCGCAGCAGCTTCTGCACTTCGGGCTTGCGACCGGCAGCCGCGGCGGCCGCGCGTTCGGCGAGCAGCGCCTCCCCGTGCCCCACGAGCTCGTCAACAATGGCGCGCTCCTCCTCGTCGAAGACCTTGCTCAGGACGTCGGCGCCGTAGGCCTCTTCGAGGGCGCGGTAGCGCTTCGCAGCGCGCTCGGCCTCCACCACGTAGTAGGCGAGCAGCTCGGTAGCCGTGTCCACGGCCGTCAGGCCGCCACCCACGACGACAGCGGGCAAGCGCACCTGCACATTGGCGAGGGCATCCCGCTTGTAGGCGCCCGTAAGCTGCAGGCCCATCAGAAAGTCGCTAGCGGCGCGTACGCCACGCAGCAGTTCGTTCTTCATGGGCACGCGCTGGGGGCGGCCTGCGCCCGCCGCGATGGCGACGTGGTCAAAGCCGAGCGACCAGGCGTCGTCCAGCGTTAACGTACCACCGAAACGAATGCCGCCGAACGCCTGGAAGTTGCCGCGCCGCGCAAGGGTCAGGTAGGTGAGCAGGAGGAAGTTCTTGTCCCAGCGCACGGTGATGCCGTACTCGCTCACCCCGCCAAAGCCGTAGTTGATGCGCGTCTCGAGCGGCTCCTCAAGGGTGGAGAAATCGCGAATGGGCGCGCGTTCAGGCCCCACCCAGGCCGAGGGCAAGGGCTCGAGTTTGAGGCCATCGATGGCCACAACCGCAAACCCCTCATTGAGAAGGTAGTGACAGAGGGTGTAGCCCGCCGGGCCGAGGCCCACGACCAACACCTTCTTGCCATTGAACGGCAATGGGTAGGGACGGTGTCGGTTGAGGGGATTCCAGCGGGTCAATAGCTGGTAAATCTCGACGCCCCAGGGCAGCGCAAGCACGTCCGAGAGGACGCGCGTTTCTATCTTGGGGATGTTAACGGGCTCTTGCTGCTGGAAGATGCAGCCCTTCATGCAGTCGTTGCAAATGCGGTGGCCCGTGCCCGCGAGCATGGGGTTATCGATGGCCGCCGTCGCCAACGCGGCCACGATGTCCCCGACCTTGCGCAAGGCGTGCATTTCGCCGATTTTCTCGTCGAGCGGGCAGCCTTTGAGCTCGACGCCCAGCGCGTTGCGCTTGATGGCACCTTGCTTGTCGCGCAGGCCTTTGGAGCACGAGTCTTTGTCCCGCGTTTGGCAGAGGACGCAATAATCCACTTCCTTGGCCACATCGCGCAGCGTGCCGCGGGTATCCGTCAGCGCAAAAGGCTCGTCGCGCTCGCGCCGGTGCGACGCCAGCCCTTCGAGCGCCATAACCTTGCCCAGCGCGACCCGCTCAAGGGGCACTAGCGCGCCATCATTCACCTTCTCGGGCTCATAGAAGGTAAGCCATCTTTCGCAGATGCCTTGCGCGTGAAGCCCCCGCAGCACGACTTCGAGGGCATCGAGCGCAAGCGCGATCAAGCTTAGCTGCGAGTGGCTGCTGCCCGCTTCCGGGCTTTCCTCAAGGTGACGCCGGACCGCGTCGGACAGAGCGGCGTCGGGCTGCGCGTCTAGCCAAGCCGCCACAAGCGCGAAGGTCTGAGTCACCAAAGGGGATGGAAGCGCGCGCGCCGGCGCGGCACCCTCTGCTCCCCCGGGTTTGAGCTTCAGTTCACGCTGTGCTGCAAGCAGCTCGAGCGCGATGGCGGCAAAGCGTGCCTCCGTGTCTTCTGCCAGCGTGCGGGCCGGCTCGGTGAGTTCGGACGGCAGCTCTGCCAAAAGCGTCTCGCCGAGGGGCGCAAGCGCGCCGCTGTCGCTCTGACTGCTATCCTTGCGAAGGTAAAAACGAGGGCGCACGAAGAGTCGCCGGAACTCGAAGAGCGACTGCTCGAAACACACTTTGTCGGACAGCGCTGCGCCGGGGCCCTCGACTCCAAAGAGCTTCAGCATGAAGCGCGACACGAAGGGCGCGGTGTCCGTTATCACTCGGGACGTCTCCACGGCGCTGAGGGAGTCGCCCGCGTCGAGGTAGTTCCGCCAGAGCCCGTGGGCCGGGGCGTTCTCGCTTTCGAACCACCGACCAAAGACGTCAAAGAGCGCATGGAGTCGTTCGGGTTTGTGGAGGTCGGCGTAGCTGAACCCATCCACCCCCAGCTCAAGGGTTGTACGCTCCCCGGGTTGCGCTTGGCTCTGCTGTCCAGCGGCCACCTGCTGCCTGTGCTCAAAACGCGCTTTGGCGTCCACTACGCTACTCATCGCGCGAGGTCCTGTTCTTGCTCTTAGTGCTTGCGGTTGGGTTCTTCACTGCTGGTCTTCCCGCTGTGGGTGTCATCGCTGGTGACGCGCGTCTCGGCGCGCGCTTCAGAAATCCATGGGCGGTGCGACCGCTAGGTTCCAGGTCAATCTCGAGCGCGGGTGCTCACGGGTAGCGATGACGCGACGACGAAGCTTGCCGCCGCGGTAGACATAGCGCCGCAGCTCGCCCTGGTCATCTGCAGCCACGTAGAGTTCGTCGAGTCCGTCGCCATCGAGGTCCGCGAGCAGTGCCGCGTGCTCAAACCCCGAAGACTGGTCGTCCATGACTTCCATCGACCATTTCTCTTTCGGATTCTTGCCGGGGCGCATCAGCCACACGCCCGCTCGGAAAGCTGCCGCCACCAGCTCTTTTTTGCCATCGCCGTCGATGTCACCCGCCGTAAGAAAGCGGCACTGCCGGTCGACAAGGTGCGCCACCGTCGCTGTCTCGTACGCCTCCCCAGGCGTTGTGCCGGGCGTTGTGGCTGCATCGATGCGAACAATATCCACGCGCGCAGCCGTCGCATCGCTGGCGTGCGTACTTTCGACGGCTGCGTAGAGTTCATCTCTACCGTCACCATCGACATCCCCTACGAGGATTTCTTTGGCGTGACGGTCGCCGAAGTCGACGACGACCGTCACCTTAACCTCGCCGTCGAAGTCGATGCGCAGGACTTTGCCGCGCTGCACTTCATGCTTGAACTTGTTGGGTTCACTGGCGGTCACGTAGGCCTCGACCTTACCATCACCATCAAGATCTCCGATCTCAACCTCGTGGATGAAGGTGTTAGGCTCCTTATAGAGGCGCTTGAGCTCCCGAGATTTCACGTCGAGCAGCGCCACGACGCCTTGGTCATGGGTGCCGATGACCATCGACTGGAAGCTGTCACCGACCCAGGCGGCATCGCGCATACGCGAGAAGCGTCCGCCAAAGTCCTCTTTCCAAAGCGTGGTGGCCTCGAACTGCTCTCCGTGCCGGACCCAGCGCTTCAGAATCGCGGCCGAACCGCCGAGGGTGTAGAGCGTGACCTGTTCGGCGCTTAGGTCGACGAGGGCGTTGTGGATGACGTTGCTCTCCGAATCGCGCAGGGCCCGCACGCGCCAGGGCTCCGAGGGCTCTTCACCCGGGCGCAGAAACTCTACAAGCGCAGGCCCGGGCGTCGTGGCCACCTGACCGTCGTTGACGGGGAACTCGGAGTAGGTCGCAATGAGCGTCTTGAAGCGCTTGGGATCGAAGTCTCGTCCCGCCTCCGCGGCCGCACGCTTTTGTCTTTTCGTCGCGTTATCCGACGTCTCTTCTTCGCTAACGGCCGCCATCTGTCCTGGCCCGCAGGTGCCGCATGTGCCTGAGGAACAACCTAGTGCGAACACTAAGCCAAAGTGACCCCAAGAACGGCGGGCGCGCGGCCAGCCCGCGGCATGGCGCCGGGAGGAAACCCAAGGAAAAGAGACGTTGGCGCATTCCATAGGGCTGCGGTGTAAACACCAAAGGGCGGGCCAGCAAGCCGGATACGCCCACCGCGCCGCGTCTTCGCACGGCCTGCGTACACGATGCCTTGAAGCTTAAACAAGTCGTGGCACATCATACCGTAGGCGGTGCAGATACGCGGCCGCCGACGGAGACGACTCTCTATGCTTGCGTCCTTGGCTAAACACGGAATCCGCGTGAACGACGTTGCGCGCAATCTCTCTGCCGCTGAGCTCTACGAGCTGGCACTGCGCTTCGAGAAGGGGACCGCCATCGTCGATAGTGGGGCCATGGTCGCACTTTCCGGGGAAAAGACCGGCCGAAGCCCCAACGACAAGCGCGTCGTGGACCACGCGGACTCCCGCGATGATGTCTGGTGGGGCAACATCAACATCCGCCTCGACGAGCACGTCTACCGCATCAACCGTGAACGCGCGGTCGACTACCTGAACACGCAAGAACGCCTCTTTTGCGTTGACGCGTACGCGGGCTGGGACCCGGCGTATCGAATGAAGGTACGGGTCATTTGCTCGCGGGCCTACCACGCACTTTTCATGACCAATATGCTCATCCGCCCATCTCTGGAGGAGCTTGAGAGCTTCGGCGACCCGGATGTGGTCATCTACAATGCCGGTCGTTTCCCGGCAAACCGGTACACGACGGGCATGACGTCGCCTACGAGCATCGACCTCAGCCTCGAGCGCAAGGAGCTGGTCATCTTAGGCACCGAGTATGCCGGCGAGATGAAGAAAGGCGTCTTCACCGTCATGAACTACTTCATGCCGAAGCAGGGCGTGCTTTCGATGCATTGTTCGTCGACGGAGGGCGAGGACGGCCAGTCGTCGATTTTGTTCGGCTTATCCGGTACGGGCAAGACCACGCTCTCCGCAGACCCGAAGCGCAAACTCATCGGAGACGACGAACACTGCTGGAGCGACAACGGCATCTTCAACATTGAGGGCGGCTGTTACGCCAAGGTCAACAACCTCTCCGAAGCGGCTGAACCGGACATCTACCGCGCGATTCGCTTCGGCAGCGTCCTGGAAAACGTGGTGTACGACCCAATCACGCGGGCGGTCGACTACGACGACCTGAGCATCACGCAGAACACGCGTGGCTGTTATCCTATCGAGTTCATCCCCACAGCAAAGCTGCCTTGCATCACGGGTCATCCCAAGCACGTCATCTTTCTGACGGCGGACGCGTTTGGCGTGCTGCCTCCGGTCTCGAAACTGACGCCCGCCCAGGCGATGTACCACTTTATCAGCGGCTACACGGCCAAGGTGGCGGGCACCGAGATGGGCGTCAAAGAGCCCCAAGCGACCTTTTCTGCCTGCTTCGGCGCGCCGTTCATGGTCTGGCACCCCGGCGTCTACGCGAAGTTGCTCGCGGACAAGATCCAAAAACACGGCGCTTCAACCTGGTTGGTGAACACCGGCTGGACAGGCGGCGCCTTCGGCGATGGCAAGCGTATCAGCCTTAAGGCCACCCGGGCGATCATCGATGCCATCCACTCCGGCGCACTTGAGAGCGCAAGCTACACGACGGAGCCGTTCTTTGGGCTCGCGGTGCCCGATGCGGTCGAGGGCGTTCCCGGCGAAATCCTCAAGCCACAGCAGACTTGGCGCGACCCGCAGGCCTACGCCAAGCTCGCAACAGACCTGGCGACACGGTTCCGCGCTAACTTCAAGACCTTTGAAGACGGCGTGAGCCAAGAGGTCAAAGACGCCGCACCGCCCGCCCGCGCGGACGGTTAAGGCTTCAGAAAGTAGACGAGGAGGCACAGCATGGATATCTCAAGAATTTTGGTTCCCACAGACTTTACGGAGCACGCTTCGCATGCCCTCCACGCGGCGCACAGCTTAGCGACACGCTTCGGTGCCAAGGTCACGCTGCTTCACGTCTACCAAGTGCCAGCTTACGCGCTGCCGGAAGGCGTGATCTTTGCGACCGCGGAAGTCCTCAGCGACCTCCACTCGCAGCTCTCCGAGCGCCTCAAGCAGACCGCCGCAAAGTATTTCCCCGACATTGACGTGGAAACGAAGCTGCGTTCGGGCGGCGCGGCCGAAGAGATTGTCGCCGAAGCCGAAGAATGCGGTGCCAACCTCTTGGTAATCGCCACGCACGGACGCTCGGGCTTGTCCCACCTGCTTATCGGTAGCGTCGCCGAACGCGTCGTACGTCTGAGCCCAGCTCCAGTGTTGACGCTACGCCCGCCCCGCGACGAATAGCGCCGAGGCACACGGCACCTAGACCTCGGAGCACAACGCTTCGACGGCGTTGATAGCGCTGGGCACAGCAGCGGTGAGGATGGTGCTGCCTTGGGCGGTGATGAGAACATCATCTTCGATGCGAATGCCGATGCCCGCAAAGGCGTCGGGAGACTCGACGTCTGCGCCGAAGTAAAGGCCGGGCTCAACGGTGAGGACCATGCCGGGCGCTAGCTTGACCGCTTCACCGGCATCGTCGCGGTAGGGACAGGGGTCGTGGACGTCGAGACCGATCCAGTGGGAGGTTTGGTGCATGTAGTAGGGGCGATAGAGCCCCCCTTCGATGACTTCTTCGAGGCTGCCCCGCAGGACGCCGAGGTCGATGAGGCCTTGGGCAAGGACGGCAACGGCGGCTTGGTGGACAGCCTCTAGCGTCTGCCCCGGCTTGCAGGCGGCAAACGCCGCATGCTGAGCCGCAAGGACGCAGGTGTAGAGATCGCGCTGCGGCGCGCTGAACCGGCCGCTTACGGGAAAAGTGCGGGTGATATCCGAGGCGTAGCCGTCGGCCTCACACCCCGCATCAATGAGCACTAGCTCGCCTGCCTCAATACGCTGGTTGTTGCTGCGGTAGTGCAGGAACGTCGCCCTAGCGCCACCGCCGACGATGGGCTCGTAGGCCGGACCTTCCGCGCCCTGTCGCCGGTAGGAAGCTAGGAGACACGCCTCAAGCTCATGTTCGAAGACGCCGGGACGCCCTAGGCGCATCGCTTCACACTGGGCCGAGGCTGCGATAGCGGCAGAATGCGAAAGCGCTTCGATTTCCCGGTCATCCTTAACGCGGCGCTCCACACCGAGGTGGTAGCCCAAACTCGAAAGACGCCGCAGACCGCCGCCACTGCGGCCTGTGCTGCCCTGAAGCGCGAGTTGCCAGAGCACGTCGCTCGCTGCGTCGCGCCGGCCGAGGTCGAGCAAGACATCGGGCGCCTTGAGTAGCCAATTCGCCAAAAAAGGCTTCGCCTTTTCGGTGGGCAGCACGGTGTCGAACCTAGCTGTCGCAAGCGCGCCCTCGACCCCAAGCATCGGCCCTTCCCAGCGTTCCTTGAGGGCGTCCTTAGGCGGCACGAAGAGCGCACTTTCCGTCCCGCCGGCGGTGCGCCGCAGCGCGAGCACGCATTCCGGTTCTCGGAGGCCTGTCAGGTAAAAAAAGGCGCTGTCCTGCCGGTAGGGAAAGTGGGTGTCGGCGCTGCGGCGCTGCACAGGCGCCGCTGCAACAAGCGCCACCGTATCAGGGGCGCTCTTGGCAAGAAGCTGCGACTGCCTTTGCCGCCACACCGCTGCTTCCGGTCCTTCCACACCTATCTCATGAGGCCCGCTTAGACCCTTTTCGCTCGCTGACGTTTTCATCCGACTCCCAGTCTAGCCTAGGACCGAAGGCTGGCGCGTGGAAAGGAGTGGTCCCCTTGGGCTAGGGTAAGTTGATATGGACAACGTGACGTTGCGAATCGGCTTCTTCGGTATGGGCTCGATGGGAGGTGCTTTGTTGCGCGCACTGGCGGCATCTCCCGATGGACTTGCGCTCCGAGCCTCAAACTTCGATGCCGCCCGGCGGGAAGCCCTCGCCGCTGAACTCGCGGTGCAGGTGAGTGATGCTGCAGACCTTGAGGCGCAGGTCGACCTCGCGCGCTGGTCCGACATTCTCTTCGTGGCGGTCAAGCCCGGGGGCGTCCTGCCGCTACTCGCTGCGGTGCGCCCCGCACTGCGGCCAGAGACGTTGGTCGTTTCCATCGCCGCCGGCATTTCCCTCGCGGCTCTCGAGGACGCGCTCGGCGAGACGCAGCCTTGCGCACGCGTGATGCCGAACCTTGGTGCGCGAGTCGGCGCGAGCGCCACGACCTACTGCCTGAACCCCGCTTGCACGGCGCCACTCGAAGCGCTTCTGACACCTGTACTGGCACGCTTCGGCAGCGCCCTCCGCTTGCCCGAGCCGCAGATGAATCTAGCCACCGCCGTTGCCGGTTCGGGCCCCGCGTATCTTCTGCTCGCCGCCGAAGCGCTCATCGACGCTGCCGTCGCCGAGGGCATGCCCCGAAAGCATGCCTTGGCCCTGGTGCAGGCGCTTTTCGAAGGCACCGGCAAGCTCATGGCCCAAGACGGCTCGGAACCGGCGGCACTGCGTTGGCAGGTGACGAGCCCTGGCGGCACCACCGCTGCGGGAGTCGCGCATCTCGAAGCGGCCCAAGTACGCGCGGCGCTGGCGGGTGCGGTCCGGGCCGCGCGCCGCCGAGCCGACGAACTCGCCTAAGCGCAACAATCTAGTGGGCATGTTAGCAAAATGCCCCCGGGCTTGCGGGATTGAATCCGGCAAACCCGCCCCCACTCTGCGCATAAGGTGGCCTAAAGCTGGGCGCCGGGCCCTTTAACCGCTTGCCCTTCCCTGCCCCCTTTTTGCGTACTCGGCCCGTTCAATGAGTACGCCCAACCTTGTGACCAAGGCAGCAACGCGAGCTTGAGCTCGGGGAACAGCTCTCCTTCCGCAGCTACGGTGCGCCGGAATGGGAAGCGCCGAGACGGTGCGAGGGCTTTGGCCCGTCTTGCGGGCAGAGGCGATTGAGCAGGGCGCCTTCAGCCCACGGCTC
>SLEO01000021.1 GCA_007124745.1 Myxococcales bacterium | reverse complement strand
GAGTGCGAAACGATCTCCATGCTTGGCGACTCACCGTCGTGAAGTCCGCGACTGACGCGCAGGATCTCCGAGCGCTCCGGCCGCAGAACGCCTTGGAGGTAGAGATGCGCCTGCCACGGCTCCGCATTGCCGCAGGTGTAGAAATCGATCGCGGCATAACCGCGCTCTGGCCAGGTGTGGATCGACAGGTGGGACTCCTCAATCACCACCACCCCGCTTGAACCTTGCGGCGCAAACGCGTGAAAGACGGCGTCTACGACGGTTGCCCCGGCAGCCTGAGCGGCCTCGGTCATCGCGGTCCTTAGCGCTTCCAAATCATTGAGCAGCGCGTTGTCGCAGCCGTGGTATTCCACGAGGAGGTGCTTACCGAGTGTATCCATACGCTCACTTCCCAAGACGCTCGCGCTTCACCCGAGGTGATTTCGGGACAAAGACGCTGCCGCCGCGCCACGCCTTTAGTGAAGCGGCGCGCTGAACCAGTACCTCGCGCGGAAGCGGAAGCCTCAGCGCAAGGGGCGAAGGATAGCATTGTGCGCCGCACGCTCAACTCACGGGCCACAATCTCTCAGTGCGGTCGCGGCACCATTGCCCTTTCGGACAGCGGCCTCCCCAACATAGCCCCGTGAACGCTCCGCTAGGTTGTTGACCTCAGCGTGCCACCACCTCAACCTGAGAGGGTATGTTTGCGCGTGGTGTGAGCCCTTCAGTGACGAGATTGTGCCGAGGTGCCTCGGTGATTTTGAGCCTAACGTGGCTAGTGGAGCTGGTCGGCTGCGGCCACGACGGCAAGGCACGGCAGCGCGAGGAGCGCTCAGTGCTCGAAGTCGTGCATCAGCCTATCCCCCAGCCGATGGTCGGTGCGCGCCCCTTTAAGCCCGACAGCACCATGACCTCCGGGGCCATGCCTTCGGACGGTGACCGCATGATTCCGCCAGTTGGCATCGGCGTGCCGCCCCGGGGCCAGCCCCAGCTACCGCGCAAAACGATCAACGCCCGCAGTCTCGCGGCCACGGACGCACCCCTTGCCCCCGAGGTGGACGAAACAAGCCCCTACCCGGTGGTGCCCGTCGCCGAGGACGATGGCGAGCTGGGCCTACCGCTGGTGCTTGGCGGCGCGGGCGAAAAGGCCCTGACCCACTTTCGAGCAGCGATGGCCCGTACCGAACGCAAGGAGCACCAGACCCGCGCGATATTCTTCGGCGCATCTCACGTCGCCAGCGACTGGTTTACCGGCGAGGTGCGCGACCAACTCCAGCGGCGCTTCGGCGACGCCGGCCACGGTTTCGTGCTCCCGGCGCGGCCCTGGCGTACCTACCGGCATCTCAACGTTTGGAGCAGCAGCAACTGGAAAAAGTGGACGTCAGATAAAGTCTACGTCGCCGACACCGAGATTAAGCGGCTCGGTCTGATGGGGACGTACGTGGAAAGTGAAGACGCCGCCGCCTTCGGCGCGGTCGGGAGCTATCGGGGCCGGGGCATCGGCCGCAAGGTCAGCCGCTTTCAGCTGTTCTACGAGCAGCGGCCCGATGGCGGCAGCATGCGCGTGCTTATCGACGGCAAGCTCCGTGAAACATTGGCGACCCAGGCGGAGGACTTCCGTCCCGCTATCGCGGAGTACGAGGTTCCCGACGGCTCACATCAACTCCGCATCGAAGTGGTGGGTGACGGACCGGTGCGCATCTTTGGCACCACGCTTGAGCGCGATGCGCCCGGCGTCATCGTGGATACCGCCGGCATCAACGGCTCGCGTATTCGTTACCAAATGCTCTGGGATCGAGCCTACTTCGAGGCCTTCCTGACCGCTCGCAAGCCAGACCTTATCGTTCTCGCGTACGGCACCAACGAAAGCGGCGACGATACGCCCATCGAAAACTATGCAGAAGAGCTAGGCGCCGTCATCGAACGCGCGCAGGAGATTGTCCCGGACGCCTCCTGCTTGCTCATCGGCCCGACGGACCGTCCCATCCGTACGCCCGAAGGCATCTACGTCGACCGCCCTCGCACCCGCCAAGTTGCCGAGACCCAAGACAAAGTCGCCGCCGCCTACGGCTGCGCCTTCGTCGACATGGTGGCCTTTCAAGGCGGTGCCCTCTCGATGCCCGCTTGGGTCGCCAATGACCCGCCCCTCGCCGCCCCCGACCACATCCACCTGACGCGCAAAGGCTACCAGCGCTTCGCCGGCCGCCTCGTCGACACGCTCCTGGGGGAAACCCGCCCAGCCTCCGTGCCCTAAGCGGGCAGCGTGGGTTTTCGCGCAGACCTCGGCGCTAGGGCATCGAAACCGGCGCAGGCGCGGGATCGGTCGTGCGCTTGACGTAGTCTTGGAAGGCGGCGAGCAGGGCTTCGGTGAAAAGGTGGCCGAGGTGGTCGTAGCCCGCTGGGGTGGCGTGGCGGAAGTCACCAAAGGCTAGACGGGGCTTTTTGCGGTACCAGCGGAGCATGCTTTCGGGGCCACCCATGGCTTCGAAAGTGTCGAAAAAGGCGCAGCCCTCGGCTTCCGCCGCCAAGCGTTGACCCTCCACAATGCGCGGCACCGTGTCCATCGTGCGAATCCTACCGCGTTCATCCTTCCGGGCTTGGTCGAGCGGTGCGAAGACGATGCAGGGCCTTGGCGGCTGGCCGCGCATGCGGCGGATGACTTCTTGGTGCCCATCGCGATAGCTTTCGACGCGCGCCAAGGGGTCACTCGCTTCATTGCCGCCAAAACCCAGCACCACGAGGTCGACACCGCGCGCATCGAGCTGTCCCCAAATGTGGGCTTCGTCAAAGTTGAGCAGGCGTTTCGCGCGCGCGCCCACCAAGCCCAACGAGTCGTAAACGACGCCGGGACCGTCATTCTCAAGAACAACGCCATAGAGGCGCAGAGCGCCCTTGCCCGCGTGACGAAGTCGTACCTCGTGGCCGCCCCGCGGCAGCTCAAGCGTGTAGACCCGGTCTTCTTGCTCCTCGGTGGCGCCCGTGTCGATGAGGGCCTTTTCGCCTTTGCCGTAGCGGAGTTCGACCTCGCCCCCCCGCGGGTGCGCTTGGTAGAAGAGCTGGAAGCGCGAGATTTCCCGGCCCACCGGGGCATCGGGCACTGTCGCGTAGGTAGCGGCGGCACCAAAGCCGCTGACGGCGTAGCGCACCCCGCCGTAGCCGTACCAGCCCGAGCTTCCTAGCGACTCGCGCACGAGCTCCGAGAGCGCCCATTGTTTGTTGGCAGAAACCCGAACGTCGCGGTGCAGGTAGGGCATGTAGCCCTTCGCTATCAACGTGAAGCCGTGGCCGGCGTCCCCAAAGCGGCGTTGAAGGTTTCGACGAACGGTGGAAGTGATGAGGTCGGTTGCAATGCTTGAATCGCCGTAATGGGCGATACGCACCACGCCGGTGCCACGGGCGACTTCAGCGAGTTTCGCGAAGAAGGGGTCAAGAGCGCCGCCCTCCGTCAATGCCAGGGGTGCGCGCGCTTCAATCGCACGCCCGACCAGATCCTTAAGGTCGGTGTCCGAGTCAGCCGGCTGCGCTTCGTAAATAGGTTCGTCATCGAGGGGCGCGACTTCTGGCTCCGTCGCCCGACCGCTCTGGTAACCTGACCCAGAGCCAGCGAACTCGGGCAGCGCCCCATCATGCTCACCGAGCAGGGCGTGGAGCACGGGCACGGGTTCGCCCCGCAGCCAAGGACGCAACGACTGCAACCCCGGCACAACGTAGGTGCCCGCCAAGAACAGCAACGCAAGCCCCGCCACCAGACCAAGCTGTCGCAGTGCCGCAGGCGTCTCGTCTTGAACGCTCGCAGGCTCGCCGTCCGCACCCACTTGGGCGCCGCGGACCGTAGTCACATCGTCGTCGATAAACCCTTCGCTCATCCCGCTCTCGCGTCGCCCAAAGCCAGCTCAGCCCAGCACGGCTTGGCCTTAGCGTAGCAACACGAGATGCGCATCGAAAGCGCGAACGCCAACGCCGAGACCGGGCCGCTCGGGACACGCTCCGCCCACGCTGCGCTCGCCCAAATCCGGGCGCCAGTCGATGCCGGGCTCTACCCGTTCCCCCTATTGATCAGAATTGGAAGTAGATATAGGGGACCACCTCGCTGGTGGCGACTTGGGCAAGCAAGGCGCCGAGGCCAAGCAGCAGCACCGCTTGCGCCCAGCCGGGCGCCGCGGCGAAGCGGGTCTTCAGCGTGCCGTACCAGTGGCGCGGCGTGTAGTGCAGCCCCAGGCCGAAGATCAGCGCTGCCCACACTGGGAGGGCGAGCTGCGCGACCGAATACGACCCGGCGCCAAGCTGAAGGAACACTTGTCGCGCGTTCTCGAGCGACGTAGCGCGAAAGAGAATCCGCGAAAAAACCACGAACTGCATGCAGGCGACCACACTCAAGACGTGAATGGTGTGCCGCGTAAGCGCGCTGCGGGCTTTCGCGGGGCGCGCTTCGTTGCGCCGCACGCGCCAGCGGTGCCATACGCGATGCAGCACCATCGCGAAGGCCTGCAGGGCGCCGTAGAGCACGAAGTTCCAGGACGCGCCGTGCCAAACGCCGATCAAAAAAAGCGTGAGCCACAAGTTCACGTAGGCGCGCATCGGGCCGACGCGCGAACCACCTAGGGGGAAGTACAGGTAATCACGCAGCCAGGTCGACAGCGTCATGTGCCAGCGCCGCCAAAAGTCGGCGGGGTTGGTCGCCTGGTAGGGCCGGTCGAAGTTCTGGGGCAACTTGAAGCCCAGGAGCTGCGCACTGCCTCGGGCGACATCGGTGTAACCCGAGAAGTCACAGTACATCTGCACGGTAAACCCGTAGAGCGCCAAAACCATCTCCGTCGCGGTGTAGGCCTCGGGGTTATCGAAGGCGCGGTCGACGAGATTGAGGGAGAGGTAGTCCGCGAAGACGATTTTCTTAGTGAGCCCGACGGCGATGCGCATTAGCCCCTCACCGACATCCCGCCGCGCAAGCTTGGGCGGCTGCGTTAACTGGGGCAGAAACTCAGAGGCGCGGACGATGGGCCCGGCGACGAGCTGGGGGAAGAACGTCACAAAGAGCGCGAAATGCAGCAGATTGCGCTCGACGGGGATGCGGCGCCGGTAGACGTCGATGCTGTAACTGAGCGTCTGAAACGTGTAAAAGGAGATGCCGACCGGCAGCAGGAAGCCGAGTAGCGAGGCGGGCTTCACCTCGCCGCCGCCGAGGCGTTGCAGGTCAACCCACGCGGTGGCGACAAAGTCCGCGTACTTGAAGGTGAAGAGCAGGCCGAGGTTGGTGGCCAAGCTCACCGCCAGCAACGCGCGCCGCATCCACAAGCGCTGCGCTCGTCCGAGACCCAGGCCCACCAGGTAGTCGGCCAGGATCGAAAAGGCGATGAGCGCCAGGTAGTTGAAGCTCCAGGCCGCGTAGAAGGCGCACGAGGCGAGACACAAGAAAGCGACGCGGGTTAAGGGTAGGCGCCGCAGCCCCCACGCTCCCACAAGCGCCAGACCCAAAAAAAACAGGTAATCGAGGCGGTGAAAAAGCATGTCCCGGCGGCGACGCCAAGGTACTGCGACCGTCTAGCCCGCGCCAACGCTTAATCTCGCAGCCCCATGCGCCTCCGTCCGAACGCGTGACCGCTGGCGAAAGCGCCGGAACGCAAAAAGCCCACCAATGTTGGTGGGCTTTTTCT
This sequence comes from Myxococcales bacterium, assembly GCA_007124745.1. Lineage (GTDB taxonomy): Bacteria > Myxococcota_A > Polyangia > Polyangiales > SLQV01 > SLQV01. The sequence goes on along the minus strand of SLEO01000021.1, from coordinate 2,056 downwards.
GACCTACGCTCGGCTACCGCGAGCGAGGTCCGTCTCGTTCATCCACGGGTGCTGTGGTCCCGCGGTTGGACGCGTTCGTCGCCGGGAGATGTTCGGACTCTACTTGTCGTCGCCGCCGCAACGGCCCTGGTCAGCGACGTCGTCGCCGCATTTCTCGCCGGAGGCAACCTTCTCGTCGCCGCCACACTGCTCGCCCGAAGCAACCTTAACATCGTCACCGCCGCAGGGCGATGCGGTCGGGGTGTAGGCAAAGGCAGTTGCGCTCGCGAGGAGCAAAAGAAGCGCGCTGAGGCTGGCTAGTAGATTTTGAATACGCATCGGGTCCTCCTGGAAAAAGTCGTCTTAGCTAGTATGGGGCCGGACCCGGAGGAATACAACCGGCCGCCCCCCCGAATACCACGCCTACCTGTCGCAGAATGTGCGCGGAAACGAGGCACACCCCTGAACGATCGCCCTACTTCTTGAGACGCAGAAAGACCCGTGGGAATGGGCCTGCAGCAAGTGTAGTGGGGCGAGCAGGGTCCGCGCACGGAAGGCCCACTTCCCCGGGACTTACGTCCCGCCAGCGCCTTGAGGGGATGGTTCAGGGCTCACCCCACCGAGGGAGCAACGGCAACCCGAGGGAAACCAGGCCGCGCGGGCGCAACGCTGGCCCGGAGAGCTTGACTCGGCTCGCGGGCAAGTTCACGTCTCGCGCAGACTCGCGGCAAGCCGCTAGCTGGGGCAGCGCTTCGCCGGGTTTCGGGGGCTTATCTTATGGTCTTGCGTAAGCGCGTTAGTATCGCGCAGATATTTGGCCGCTCGCCCTTCCTTGGGATTGAAGAGCTGATGCGTTCCGTGGCCGCGTGCTCGGCACAGCTGCCGCTGCTCATCGAAGCCCTCTTTGCGGGTGACCGAGACGAGATCCTTAAAGTTGCCAAGCGGACCAGCCAGCTCGAAGGCGTCTGCGACGGCATCAAGGACCAGATTCGAGAACGCCTCCCGAGGCAGCTCTTTCTGCCCGTCGACCGCCGTGACCTGCTCAACTTGCTGAAGCGCATCGATGCCATCGCAGACTGCGCGGAAGACGTGGGGGTATTGCTGACGCTGCGTCCGATGGAAACGCCGGAGGCGCTCCAGCCGCTGCTCGGCATTTTCGTTGAGCGCGTGCTCGCGACGGTGCACACCGCCGAAGTCCTGGTCGACAAGCTCGACTCGCTCGTCCAAGCGAGCTTCACCGGCAAGGTCACCGCGGAAGCACGCAGCCTTATCGAAGAACTGCACCGCAAGGAACACGAAGCGGACAAGGTCCAAGACCAGCTCGCCAAAGTCCTTTTCTCTCACGAGTCGGAACTGCCCGCGGCGGGGCTGCTGATGTGGAGCAAAGTTCTTAACAAAATCGGCGATATGGCCAACCACGCTGAGAATGTCGGCGACGCCTTCCGCCTCATGTTGGCGCGCTAGTCGGCGCTCGGAACACGCGCCATCCAGCACACCTTTCTGCTTTCGCCCAATCTCGGACCCATCTGCACCTGACCTGAGCAGCCATGGCAACAGAAACGCTCGTACTGGCAATCGCCACGCTCATCGGCCTCTACATGGCCTGGAACATCGGTGCCAACGATGTGGCCAACGCCATGGGCACTTCGGTAGGCTCCGGCGCGCTGACGCTGCGCGCGGCGATCGTCGTCGCCGCCTTTTTCGAGTTCTCCGGCGCCATGCTCGTCGGCGGCTCGGTCACCCAAACCATCTCGAAAGGCATCGTCGATGTGAACGCCTTCGGTGCCAATGCCCTCGGCTTCGCGATTGCGATGACCTGCTGTTTGCTGGCGGCGGCGATTTGGCTCCACATCGCAAGCTTTGCGGGCTGGCCCGTCTCAACGACCCACAGCATCGTGGGCGCCGTCATTGGCGTGGCCTGCCTGAGCGCGGGCCCAAGCGCCGTCAATTGGGTCAAAGTATCGCAGATTGTAGCCTCATGGGTCATCTCGCCGCTGATGGGCGGCGCGGTGGGCTTCCTGCTCTTTTCGATCGTTCGGCGTCAGATTCTCGCCAATGACCGGCCTCTCGCGGCCAT
>SLEO01000312.1 GCA_007124745.1 Myxococcales bacterium | reverse complement strand
AGCGTCCAACATCGTCAGTATTGTCGAAGGTGATCTCAGTCCTTGTCGCGAGTTCTGTCGGACTTTGGCCAAAGCCGGTCGTCCGGTGCAGCAACACCACATCTCCGGGAGCGAATGGCGCCTCCAAAGGGTCAACCGCATCAAGCTCAAGCACCGTGCCGCCGACTGCTACGGCCTGGCTCAGTAGCGCGTAGGAGTTCACGACTCGCTCGCCCGCCGCGACGTTCAACGGTCCGTCGCGGCCGTCCCCAAGCCCAATCGCCGTCGGCTGCGCTGCAACGTGCTCAGGCCTGCCAAGTAGCCCCGCCAGCACAAAACCCGCCACCAGAAGACCCAAGCCCTTGCGAGCTTCAAGCGCCAAATATTGCTTCGAAGACACCACGTTCCCCCGCTATGCAAACGAAAAGCGCCCCAAGTTGGCCGCCTATTCTTTAGGTAAGTGGGCCTACCACACCGCTAACACCCCCGTAAACTGCTTTGCGCGCCCCCTTCGCATTTTCAGCCACAGGCAGAAAAAGAGGGCGCGCGACGATCGCAAATATCCGCTGAAGGCGTTGCCTCTCGTCGACAAAGCGCGGCGTGGCTTTGCCAAAGCGCCTTCTCTGTCAAGGCTTTCCAAACCCGCGCGGCGCACGGCGTGCTTACGTCACGGTGCATGCGTGTCCGGTTAAGGGCCTGAGCCGGCTTAAGTCCTCGTCAAAAGATCCTCACGAACCCCAAGTTCGCTGCGGTTTTTGGCTGTGGGCGCGCTCGCCCCAGACCCTCAACCGGACACGCAGCTCGCTTAACCATCACGCGTGCGTCACGGTGAATGGTATTCAACGGCTCCGCTTGGGCCGGTGCATACCATTCACCCAGCAGGGTGCTCCGCCCGCGGTCTTTGGGCGCCCGACGCATCAATGCGGCGGCCCACCCGAAGGTGACGTTAACCTTTCGTTCTACGAGTCGATGTACGCGGCGCGGGTCGTCTTTTCGCGCTGGCGGGTGGCACGATGCGTTGGCCTGAGCGTTTGGTTTCAGCGGCAGGCTTCTCGGCGGGCGCTGGCTTTGCTGACGCTGACTTCGCGGGCCCCGACCGGGCGGGCTTTCGCTGGGTTGGCTTTCGCTGGGTTGGCTTTCGCTGGGTTGGAATGGGCTGGGCGGGCACACTCGTCGTGCGAAGGCTTGACCGGGTCGAGGTTTTCGGTTTGACTGCGCGGCGCCCTGTGGGTTTTTCCGGGGAGGCCGAGGCGGCTTCAACAGCCTTGGACGCGGCGCTCGTCGTCGCGGGAGTGCCTGATTTCTGCGCCGCGGGCTGGCTTGCCGCCCGCCGTGTGCGCGCGGCGCGTGTTTTCGCCGTTTCGGTGGCCGCGCTTTCACCCGCTGCACCGGCCGGAGCTTTGCCCGTACGCGCTTTACCCGCACTGGCTTGGCCCGCTATGGCTGAACGCGCGCTTGCGGGGCTTCGCGCTGCGCCTTTGGGCTTGGATGAGGTCGTGGCCGTTGCGGGCGTGGGCGGTTCATCATCGCCTAGGTCGATGTCGACGCCGAACACCGACGAGAGCGTGTCGGTCGCGAGCACGCGGCCTGCTGCTCCCTTACTGTTGCGCATCGGCTGCTGGACAGCGGCCTCGATCATCTCCGCCGGGTCCACCCCCCGCAGCGCAAACAGTAGGTCCGGCCGGTCGTCTAGCCGTGCGCCCACGCCGTAGAGGGCCGCTGCCACGTGCTTGCACATCGTTGCCCAGTCGGGGCAGGAACACTTGAGATTGATCTCCGCAGGGACGGGAAAGAGTCCCTCGCCCTTGCGCGCGATAACCTCCATCACGCTCCGTGAGAAAGCGCCCTGCAGAAGTTCGACGAGGGAGTCGATTTGACCGGCGCAGCGCTCCTTGATCTCCGTCCACCGCGGCTTGCTCAAACCCTTGATCGCAATCTCGACGCTGTAGAGTTCGCTTCCGTTCACAAGCGCGACCACTCGGCCACTTTCGATGTGCAGGTCGACCACCGAGCCGTTGCGCACGTAGGTCCGGCCGCGGGGCAGGCGGTTGGCGTAGTCACTGTAGGCCTCAAGGTTATCGCACCATGCTTTCCCCCAGAAGGTGCTGGCGATGGTGCGACCGGAGACCTCAATCGGCACTATCTCGCGACCGTTCTTCTTGAGCGCGGCTACCTTCTTTGCCGCCTTGCGACGCCGCTCCGCCACGGGGACGTAGCGCGGCCAGGCATTGTATAAGGATCTTCCCATGGACTTGCTCTCGCAGGCGTTCCCCGGCAACGCTGTCACGAAAGTGTATGAGTCACCAGCGGCGTTTAGGCCTTGCTCAGGGGCGGCTTAGGCATCGAGTGCGGTGTTCACGTCAAGCGCGACCATTGCCATCAACGCTTCGTTACTCATTTCTGTCAAGAAGGATTCGGTGCCGCCTTCGAGCACCTGCTCGGAAAGCTTCTGCTTGCCCGAGATTACTGCATCAATCTGCGCCTCCAGGGTGCCGCGACACACGAACTTGTGAACTAGCACGTTTTTCTTCTGACCGATGCGAAAGGCCCTGTCCGTGGCCTGGTTTTCGACCGCCGGGTTCCACCAGCGGTCGAAGTGAATCACGTGGGACGCTGCCGTGAGGTTCAGGCCGGTTCCTCCAGCCTTGAGCGAGAGCACCATGAAGGGCACGCGCTCGTCCTTCTGAAAACGTTCGACTAGGCCTTGGCGTTGTTTCACCGGGGTGCCGCCGTGCAGCACAAGCCCACTGCGGCCGAACACCTCCGCGAGAAAAGCAGCAAGGGGCGCTGTCATTTCACGAAACTGCGTGAATACCAGCACCTTGTCCTGCCGCGCCGCGATGGGTTCGCAGAGCTCACGCAATCGGGCAAATTTGCCGCTATCCTCCGGCGCGTACGCACCGTCGCCCAGCCACTGGGACGGGTGATTGCATATCTGCTTGAGACGCATCAGAAACCCCAGCACCACCCCGCGTCGCTCGATGCCGTCCAGCGTCTCAAGCGCCTGTTTCAGCTCGTCGACGGACTGTTTGTAAAGCGCAGCCTGACGTTTGCTCAGCAGGCAATGCGCTGTGACCTCCGTTTTGTCCGGAAGGTCCCCGATAACGTCTTTATCCGTCTTGAGGCGGCGCAGAATATAGGGCTGCACGAGGCGGCGCAGAGGCGCGTAGCTGCCTTGTTTCCCTGATTCCATGGCCTTGCATAGCCGGTTAAATGCCTTGGAAGATCCTAAAAGACCGGGGTTTAGGAAGTCAAAGAGGGACCACAGATCTCCGAGGCGGTTTTCTACCGGCGTGCCCGTCAGCGCCAGGCGCCAGCGCGCATGCAGCGCCTTCACAGCCTTCGTCTGTTTGGTGCTGGGGTTCTTGATGGCCTGCGCCTCATCGAGAATCAGATTGCGCCACTCGAAGTCCCGCAGGCAGTCCAGGCGCATAACGGTGCCGTAAGTGGTAATTACAACGTCATGCGCCTCCACTGCCGTCTCGGTCAGCTTGCGCAGCGCCGTCGCTGACATCCGCGAAGGGTGGGCGGCGAGGACGCGGAGCTGGGGAGCGAAACGCTCGATCTCGAGGCACCAATTGTCTACGAGCGAAGCCGGTACTACCAGTAGGTCGACGCCCTTTTCCCGCTTGCGTTGGCACAGATTGAGCAGACCGATGACCTGGATTGTCTTACCGAGGCCCATATCGTCCGCAAGACACCCCCCCAGCGCGAGGCCGCGCAGCGTCGCAAGCCAGCGCACACCCAGCTTTTGGTACGGGCGAAGCTCTGCCAGCAGGCCCAGCCCAGATTCAATGTCGGCGCTCAGCTCGGGCGAGCGCAACGCATCGAGCTGCGTGCTGAGCCAGGTGCCCGCAACGACTTCCGACCATTCCGGACGCGCATCTTCATCAAGGTCCGCTGCATCCCGCGGGAGCTGCGTGCCGGCGAGCAAACGCAGGGCCTCACCGAAGTTGACCCCGCGAGACTGCGCTTGTGCTTGCACGTCACGCCACTGAGCGAGCACCTGCGCAAGCTTGTCCGCGTCAACCTCGACCCACTTTCCCTTGATGAGCACAAGACCGTTGTTCGCACTTAGAAGCAACTCGGTCTCCTGCTGCGTTAGGCGCTGGCCATCCAAGGTCAGGCGTACGTCGAAATCCAGCAGCGCATGCATGCCCAGCCCAGCAGGCGGGCTGCCACCGACGGACACGGACACTTGGGGGCGGGGTTTGCGCTTGGGGTTCCACCAATCGGGCAGGCGTACGACCAGCCCCGCCTCTTCGCATACGCCCACGTCGCAGAGGAAGCGGTGGGCCTCTGCGGCCGTCCAGGCGAGGGGATGGTAGATGTCGCCAGCGTCGACCAGCCCGCGCACGACATCGCTCCGCTCCGCCGCCCGGGAGAGTGGCGCCAGCAACGCGAGGAGCTGCTGACGGTTACTTGCCCCGGCATACGCCTGGAGCGCGCGCCCCAGCGGCAGGTGCTGCGGTTTGGCCGTGCTCGAGACCTTGTTCACGTAGGTGGCAATGAAGGCGAACGGATGCTCCGGGTCTCGTTTGTTCTCCGCAAGGTGGAAGCAGACACGACCGACGACGTGCCAGACTGAACTCTGGGCTTTCAGATAGCCTTGGACACCACCTTCACAGCCCGCGGCCTTAGCCGAGAGCGCCGCACCCACGTCGTGCCAAATGTCGGCCAGAAGCGCGGCGGTGAGCAGCTCTGCACCTTGCATCGGCGGCGCCGCCTCACGCAATTCGTTGAGCGCGCCTGCGTCCGGGTCCGGGACTACGAGCAACGTCTCGTCCAGCGGATCGAGCGCACCACAGACCCGCGTCAGCAGCGCGCGCCCCACCTGTTGCCAAAAGACAAGCGCAGGCGGAAGCGTTGAAGAAAAGTCGGCTGCCGCCAGGTACAGCACCCCCGCACCGCGGCCCTCGGCGAACGCCGCCACGACGTTCGCCACCGTGGTGCGCTCGAGCACGAGCGCGTCACTGGCCGGAGCTGGCTGGACGTCGATAAGCCCCCGCGGCGTCAGCCGACAGACCAGCGTCTCACGATCTGCGGCGGCAGATTCCATGACAGATTCCATGACAGATTCCATTGTCCTCTTGGTAACTGTTCAGGGGGCATTTTACACGCATGCCCCCCTGAACCTGAGTCCTCCCCAGGGTGAGCCTGGGGGACGAAAGACGCGGGGAAATGGGCCTTCCGTGCGCGGACCCACCCACCCCACCATACTTACTCCAGGCCCATTTCCCCGCTGCTTTCTGCGTCTCGAGTTCATGAGGGGATCGCTCAGCCCCTGAACAGTGACCAGCCGAGGACGTGGCGCTTGATTGAGGCGTCCGACCGGGCATACGAGCGAGGTGACTTAGAGCAAGGAGTAGCGGGCGGTCTCGTCTAGGAGGGCGCGAAGGGCGGGGTCGTGGATGCGGGAGAAGGCCTCGACGACGGCGGGGGGCAGGGGCGCTAGCGACGGCGTTTTGCGCGTGGGGACGTGAGCAGGCTCAGGCAGGCGGTACCAGCCCCCTTGGGCAACGCGCGTGCGCAGCGTCGTGAACGGCGGTGTACGGAAGTAGCGCCCTGCGGAAGCGCATAAGTCCGGCGCAAGCAGCAGCAGCTCGCTAGCCCAGACGCTGTGCTTAACCTCCAGCCAGAGGGTATCGCCTTCGAGGCGCAGCGGCCGGGCTGCCTGGCGAACGCGCCGTGGCACCTCCGCGCACCACCAGCGGCAGACTTGGGCCAGGCGCACTTCCTCCGGACGGGAAAGTGCCCTGAGCGCGAGGTCTCCCAAGGCCTCGGGCGAGGAGAATCGGAGGCGGCGGCGCATGGGTATGGACGTGTCTAGCACAGTCCTCGGGCGACCGACCAAGATCTCGTCGGGGTCTTTGCCTTCGCCGCTCCAGGCAGTCCGCAGCTCATGGCGGTAGCTTGTGCGGGATCGGCTGAGGGCCTAAGGCGAGCGCGTCCGCCGCTCAAAAGCCGCAACGCACGTAGGGAGCGCGTGGGTATTTTTGGCGGGGACGCACGGCCGGCTCAGGCCCTTAAGCGAGCGCGCATGGGCCGTAGATAAAGAGCTGGGGGGGCTGCCCGTGGGTCAGGGATGGCGCTAGAAGGGCGCTGTGCCCAACACCTCTTCCCGGCGAGCCGAGACCCAAGCCCGAGATTCCCGCGCTAGCGCAGCCGCCACGCGCGGCGTGAAGGCGCCCAAGCATGCGCTGGCCGAGGGCGCCGAGGCGCCATCCGTCAGCGCAACACGGGTCGCCGTGAAGTCGCCAAAGACACCAGACACCCAAGAGAAGAAGGCAGCCAAACAGCTAGTGCCCCAAGCGGCCCACGAAATAGCGGGCGAACCCGAAGTGCCCCCTGGCGCATCCGAAAACCTTGCGTCTTCTAGCTGGCAGGGCTCTGCCCCAGACCTTGTGCCCGTTGTCGTACCGCAGTTGGCCCCCTTGGCAGACCCGCAGCGTTCGATTCGGGTGCGGGGTGCGCGGGAGCACAACTTGAAGGATGTCGATATCGATATTCCCCGGGATAAGCTGGTGGTGGTCACGGGCCTGTCGGGTTCGGGCAAGTCGTCCCTCGCCTTCGACACCGTCTTCGCCGAAGGCCAGCGCAAGTACATCGAGTCGCTCTCGGCTTACGCGCGCCAGTTCCTAGACCAGATGAAAAAGCCCGATGTGGACAGCATCGAAGGCTTGCCGCCGACCATCGCCATCGAGCAGCGCGCTTCCGGCCACAACCCCCGCTCGACGGTGGCCACCGCCACCGAAATCTACGATTTTTTGCGGCTCTTATTCGCCCGCGCGGGCGCGCCCACCTGCTGGGCCCAAAGCGAGGCCGGTGCCGCACGCTGCGGTCAGCCCGTCGAAGCCTCCTCGCCGGCACAGATTCGTGCCGCGCTTGAGGCGCTGCCCGAAGGTACAAAGCTGATGGTGCTCGCGCCGGTCGTCCGGGACAAAAAGGGCTTCCATCGGGACGTGCTCGAGAGCTTGCTCAAGCAGGGCTTCATCCGAGCGCGGGTCGGCGGCGAGATCGTGCAACTCGAAGAGGCGCTGGCCTCTGGCAGCGAAAACCCCCTTAACGTCGGCCGCTACGCCAAGACAACGATTGAAGCGCTCGTCGACCGCATCACCCTGCGCCCGGACCTCGGCTCGCGCCTGAGTGAATCGCTCGAAACCGCGCTGCGGCTGGGCGATGGCGCGGTCATCATCGCCGAAGCCCAAAGTGACGGCACCTTCCAAGACCGCCTCTTTTCCGAGCGCTACGCCTGCCCCCTCCACCCGGACCACGCTCTCTCGGCGCTTGAGCCGCGCCTCTTCTCCTTTAACTCGCCCGCCGGAGCCTGCCCCACCTGTCACGGCCTCGGCGTCATGCTCGAGTTTGAGCCCGAGTTGCTCCTTCACGACGAAGACCTGGCGTTAGGCTACGGTGCCGTCGGCGCTTTCAAGCGCAATGGCCCCGCGGGCATGTTTGCCGGGCGCTGGCTGCGTCGCTTCTGCAAAGCTTACGGTTATACGATGCGCACGCCGCTGAGCGTGCTCGACGCCAGAGCGCGCCGCGCTCTGCTCGAGGGCGACAATCAGGGCTGGGAAGGCGTGATCCCCATCTTGAAGGGCTGGTTCGAGAAGACGGACTCGACGAAGGTTAAGGAGTTCCTTCACCAGTTCATGCGGGAATCCGAGTGCCCGAGCTGCGGCGGCGACCGCCTGGGCGATGCCTCGCTGGCCATTTTTCTCAGCTCTGAGACGCCACTCCCGGATGCGGTGGTCGCGCAGCGCGCCGAGCGCCATGGCTT
>SLEO01000302.1 GCA_007124745.1 Myxococcales bacterium | reverse complement strand
TGGTTGGACGCGTGTTCCTTGAGGATAGGCGTGAGGCGTTCAACGGCTTCCGTGCCCTGTCGCTGGCGAACCAGAATCTCCACACGCTGGAGTTCCATCGCCAAGTCGATGGTTTGGGCGACTTCGGCGTCTTCGGCGGCCGCTTGCGCGCGCTTGACCGCAGACATCTGGGAGCCTGCAATCAGTTGCACTTTGGCCTGGTTGAGCGCTGAGAAAACCTTGCTAGCGAGGTCTTTATGCGCCGCCAGCTCTCCAGAGAACTTGTCCGGGTGCAGCTCCCGGGCAAGCTGTAGGTAGGCTTTTTCGATGATGCTGCGCTCGGCTTCGCTTGAAACACCCAGAAGCCCGTGGGTGTCTCCCTGACTCATCAGCTTGGCTTTCTCCGCAAGCAGCGGCGGCATCGGTACGGCGGCCGCGCCCCCGGCACTCACTTTGAGCCCGCCGAGCAGGGAGAAAAGGAACGCCGTGCGGCTCTGACCGAGCGATAAGGTCAACGCGGCCGTTTCTCCCGAACCAAGCTGCGTGAGCGCCTCTCGGCTCGGTCGGCTCAGGGCGAGATGCGTGGGCCAAGCTCGGGTATCGAAACGGAGGTACCTATCCCCAAGGTCTCGGATGAAGTCCTGGACTTGATTGTCGAGCGTACCTGCCGCTAGCGCCTTTTCGATGAGCGAGAGCGGTGAGACGTTGCCCTCGACCGCTATCATATGCGCTTCGGTTGCTGGGGCGTCCGAGCGCAGTTCAAAGCGGTAGCGCTCGAGGCGGAAGGCGGCGAGGCCTAGGCGGTCGAGGGCGTCGCCCGGAGGCGGCGCGTAGGAGATGCGTAGGTTGCCGCTTTCAAAGCCCAGGACGATCGGCGGGCCCTTGTCGCCTCGTAGGACTAACCAACCACCCAGTTGCTGGCGGGCAATGGCTGCGAAAAGTCGGGGCAGCGGGTGGGTGCGTTCGGAACCATTAAGCATAAAATTCGGGATGCAGCTGCGCATCATGCCGACCGGGGAGCGTAAAGCGACCTGGTCCATGCGAGCGCTTGCACAGCGACCTTCGAGTATCGCACGCGCTGACCCCTGAGCGGTAGAGTCAACGCGTCATCCTGTACATGTCTGCGTAGACCCACACTCCTTGGCACAGCGCGGGCGGAAAAGGATCATACAGGCTGTATCGACGCCAGCAGGCTTTTTGGGTTAAGCTTGTAGCTGGCGTAGGGTGCCGGGTTTCCGGTGTTCGGCCGTCAGGAGTCCACCCCTTGCAACCACACAGTCTCGATGAAGTCATTGACCTGACCCGGCCCCGTGCCTCTTCTGGCGCCCGTGTGCTCGTCATCGATGACGACCGCTCTATCCGCGAGCTAGTGGCGGAGCTCGCGGCGGATGCGGGGCACGAGGCGGTCTGCGTCGGTACCTTCGACGAGTTTCAACGGCGCTACAGTAGTGACTTCGACCTCGTGCTGCTCGACTTGCACATGCCGGATGTCGACGGTGTCGAGCTGCTTCGCTTCGTCGCTTCTTCGCCGGAAGTGCCTCGCGTCGCGGTCATGAGTGGCCTTGGCTACCGCATCATGCGCACTGTCGAAGAACTGGTCCACCTCCAGGGTCTGCAGGTGGCGGGGACCCTGGCCAAGCCCTTCTCCGCTAAACAACTCATCGATCTTTTTGCAGCGAGCGCCACGCCCCACGTACCGAGTCAGGTTCGGGTGCGTCCTCAGGTCAGCGAAAAGGAGCTTGAGCGCGCCATCGATGGCAAGCAGCTCACGGTCTACTACCAGCCCAAAGTCCGGTTGCGCGACCGCGTCTGGGTAGGTGTGGAGGCCCTGGTGCGCTGGCAGCTTCCGAACGGCCAGTGGCTGCCGCCGGATGCCTTCATTCCCATCGCTGAGCAGAGCGCGCTTATCGGTCGTCTCACGGAGTTCGTGCTCGAAACGTCCTTGCGAGACGCGGCCAAACTCCGGGCCGATGGCTACCCGCTTGAGTTCGCCGTCAACGTCTCGATGCACGACCTTGAGGACCTCTCACTGCCCGCACGGATCGAAGCGATGGTGCGCGGTGCATCGCAGAACCTTGCAGAGTTTCAGCTCGAAATTACCGAAAGCGGCTTGATGCGGGACCAGGTTGGAGCCCTCGATGTGCTTTCGCGCTTGTGCCTCAAGGGCGCGCGCGTCTCGATCGATGACTTCGGGACGGGTTACGCGTCCTTGCATCGCCTCTGTCACATGCCCTTCGATGAGATGAAGATCGACGTATCGTTTGTGCGGCGGGCGCTCCAGGACGAAAAATCACGGGTCATCGTTGAGAACAGCCTCGAGCTGGCCAAGCGCCTCAAGATGCGCGCGGTGGCCGAGGGTATCGAAAACTACGAGCTATGGCAGTGGCTTGCGGGGCTTGGGTGCGACTACGCCCAAGGCTACTGGATCGGCCGACCCATGCCCGTCGCTGAACTCATCCCTTGGAGCAAAGACTGGGCGGAGCGCGCCGCCAAGTTCGTCTAACGTCTGCCTTCTTGGCGCGGGAAGGCGGCGAGCGCATCAGGGTCTGCGAAAGGTGATGGCGTGGCCTGCCTGAAGAATGTCGTCGTTCAGATAGTGACCGCGCTCAAAGCACCTTTCGATGGAGCACGGGGTCTGGCTGTAGAAGAGGTCTGCGACGTAGCGGCCGTAAAGGTCGGTTCTTGTCGTTTTCACGACAATCTGCACCGCCTTTAGAAGCGATTTTGCGACGAATGTCTTGGCTTTGCGGCCGTCGGGGGTGCCGGCCTCGGGCGCGTCGATGTGCGCGAGCCGCAGGCGCATCTCTTGGCGGATACGGAAACCTAAATCCACCACCACATCGAGGGTGTCGCCGTCGATGATCGCCGCGACTTCCGCAGCGTAGAGATAAGCCGCGCCCGTCGGTCGCGGCAGCGTCGGTCGCGGCGACTTAGGGTTCGCTAGCCCGGCGTCGATTGCCGCGGCCAGTGTGCGTGCACTAAGCTTGCGCTCCCGCACGAGATTTTCGTAGAACGCGCGGGTCTTCGGCGAAGCGATGGGCAGCAGCAAACGAATGTGTGACCACGCTAAATCGTCGACGGCGCTGATATTCGGGTAGGTCTCGTAGAAGCGCAGCGCCTCGTCCAGCGTGCGCAGCGGCAGGGTTGCGTCGCTCGCGAGGTCCCGCAGGACGGAACGTTTGTAGCTGTGCAGCTCCGGCAGCGCTTCGCCCTGGATGCGCTGGCCCACCGCCCAATAGGTGCGCACGCGCTTGTGCGCCGCATCTTCCGCTTTGGCCGCCAGCAAGCCGGTAATGTCGGCGAGAAGCGCGGCGTAGCGCCGTTCGGACAATGGCGTTGGCGTCTCAGACATCGCTCAACACCGTAACTGGTTAACGTGCCATCCGTCTAGCGCGTCTGTTCGCGTACTGAGCAGCGAGCGCGCCGCGTGGGGCTTCGGCGCTGCCTGCTCGGTTTTGGCTTGGGTCGTCCGCGGCGGTCCGCTAGCCTTGGAGGCTTAGCGTGCCCTCTTCGCTCACAGCTTCTGTCTCCAACGGGGATAGGTCTTCGACGACACCAGATCGCAACAGGGTGCTGCGCCTGCAGGAGGTTAGCCGGCGTTTCGGTGCCACTTTGGCGCTGCACCGCGTTTCCCTCGACCTACAAGCGGGCGCCGTCACCGTGCTCCGGGGCCACAACGGTTCGGGCAAGTCCACGTTGCTGAACCTCGCCTGCCAGATCCTGCGCCCGACTTCGGGGCGCCTCATGTTTGCAGGTCGGCCGCTCTCGCCCCGCGCGGGCTGGTACCGCTCGACTCTCGGCGTGGTGTCGCACCACAGCATGCTCTACCACGACCTCAGCGGGCGGGAGAACCTGCTTTGGACCGCCCGTGCCTACGGTCTGTCCGACAGCGAACGCAAGGTAGAAGCTTTGTGCGGGCGTCTGCATGTCGGCCGCTACCTCGACCGCCCCGTCCGCACGTACTCCCGGGGTCAGCTGCAACGGGTCGCCTTGGTACGCGCCCTGCTGCATGACCCTGAGGTGCTTGTGCTGGACGAGCCTGCGACGGGCCTCGATGACCAGGGCCTGGAAGATTTGGCCACGCTTGTGCGCGCTGAACGGGCGCGTGGTGCTTTGGTGCTGCTCGTGACCCACGATGGCGCGTTCGGCGCCGCGCTCGCGGACCGCACCATCCAGCTCGAACGCGGCCGCGTTGTGGCAGACTTTGCGAGGGGTGAGGGCGCATGAGCCACGGCGACCCCGCGCCACTTTCCTGGCTTCAGGCCGCGTGGCTTATCTTGCGCAAAGATGTCGCGATTGAGCTCAAGACGCGGGAACTCACGACGAGCACTGGGCTCTTTGCCGTGCTCGTCGTGGTGCTCACCTCCCTTGCGTTCTACCTGGACCGCGGGACGGCGCGCGCGCTCGCGCCAGGCGTGCTGTGGGTGGCCATTACCTTCAGTGGGATCTTGGCGGTTTCCCGCGCGTGGGCGCGCGAACGGGAGCAGGATAGCTTTCGCGGGCTGCTGCTTTCACCCCTGCCACGCTCCGCCATCTACAGCGGTAAGGTCGCGGCGCTCTGCCTGTTCTTGACGGCGGTGCAGCTTGTACTCGTGCCCCTGGTGGCGCTCCTTTTCCACACCGACCTCAGCGGTGTCCTGTTCCCCTTGCTCGCCATCCTGGCGTTGGGAACGCTTGGCTTCGTCGCCACAGCGACGCTCTTCGGCCTGCTCACGGTACGTACCGGCGCCCGGGACCTGCTCCTGAGCGTTGTCGTCTTCCCCCTCACCGCGCCGGTGCTGCTTGCCGCTGTTGTCGCCACCCGGGAGCTGATTTCCGACGCGCCGATGAGCGAAGTGTACGCCTGGCTAAGGATTCTGGTGGCCGCCGACATCATCTTCGTCGCCGCCGGTTTGGCCCTCTTCGAGCCGCTGGCGCTCGATTAGCTAGCTCGTGAAGCGTAAGCTTCAGGGGCGTAGGTGGACGCGGAGGGCCTCGCGGCCGAGGTAGCTGGCTTTGATGCGCCACTTGGGCGTATTCACGACGAGCGCGGCTACGGCGATCTTGGGGTTGTCTACGGGGGCGTAGCCCACCCACCAGGTGTAGCCGCGGTAGGGGGCTTGTCCGTTCAGTGTGCCCGTCTTGCTGCTCACGGTGATGTCGGGCAGAAACGGCCGGCCTTGGCGGTCGTAGAAGGCACTTTTGGCGGTGCCATAGCGGGTGGTGCCTTCCATCAGCTTGCCGAGGGTGGCGGCGGTTCCCGGTGTGAGCACGCGCTGGCCGGGTTCCGGTCGATAACGGTAGAGTGGCGCTTTGCCCTCGGCCTTGGGTCGGATTTCCGCGACCAGGAACGGTGGACGCATCAGGCCCTTGTTCGCGATGCTCGCGGCGATGGTCGCACCGTGGAGGGGTGAGAGATGCGTGTGCCAGAAGCCCGCTGCCGCCCGGGCGAACTCAAGCTCGTCCTCCGGCAGGCGGTAGGGGCTCGGTTCCCAGGCGAAATCAAAGGGTACATGTCGACCGAAGGCAAACTTGTCCGCCATGGCGCCAAGGCTCTTGGGCGACAGATGCCGCAGCGCGAGCTTGGCGAACACCGCGTTCGTGGAGTTCGAGAGCGCTTCACCTAGGCCCGCGCAAGCGTCGTCGCGCTTGGGCGCGTCACTCAGATGATGGCGTTCGATCCCGTGGAGGGAATCGTGATAGCAGGTCTTCTCCCCGGGGGAGACGCCCGCTTCCAGCAAAGCAGCGGCGGTAACCAGCTTGAAGATCGAGGCGGCCGGTGGCGACACATCCCGCGCGAGGTCGCCCGCGTGAGGATTCGCGACGGAGCGCGAAACGTAGGCGAGGACACGGCCCGTAAGCGGTTCGACAGCGACCAGAGCGCCGAAAGGCACCTCGTAGGCCTCCAGCTTGTCGATGACATGGCGCTGGAGGCGTTCGTCGAGCGTGAGCACGGCGCTCGCGGACCCTTGGCGCACGTCGACGCGCACTTCGCCGTCCTTCACGTAGAAGCGGTTCAGGTCTTCCGGCGCCAGGAACGCTTCGACGCGACCCCGAGCGGCCGGGGCAGGCGTGGGCACGCTTGTATCGGCAGCGCTTTGCGTGACGCGAAAGAGCGCAAACGCCAGCGGCAACACGAGCACAACCAGCGCAAGCCCCGTCATGCGCCGCTGATGCGCCAAAGCCGACCCGAGCTGGGCCAACCGCTGGCGCATAACGGCCATGCATGCGGCTGCAGCGGTATGTAGCGCGTCGCTGTGGGTCTCACCCGGGGTGCGCTCGCGCGTCTCGGCGCTGTGCGCGTCCTTGAAATCCTTTGCGGCCATGCTCTCTCCGAAGTCGAGACGCTAACGGCCGGGCCGCAGAGCGTCAATTTACGCGCCTGCTCAACGCGCCACGGGTATCTCCCTGTCGCGTCGGGGTCGACCAAAGGCGCTCCCGGCTAGGCCGTTGACGGTCGAGACGCCCCTAGTGCAGAGGCGCTTGGAACGAAGTTGCGTCAGATCCCCCTCAGCGACCGCCTTTCGGTAGACTCACGGGCCTCGGGTTGCATTCACAGGCGAGTCATCTATACCTCGCGGTTACTTTCGCGGGTGAGCTAGGCGATCGCGCGGCATGTGCCCGCAACGACTCAGGTGTTTCGCCCCACGCTTTGTGCTGGAGCCGCCGCGGCGCCCTGGAGAATCACTTTGGTAGTAGAAGCCCACGCTGGAGAGCCGATTGACGAGCGCGTTGCCCGGCTGCACGCCTTGCTCAAAGTCGCCTCCAAATCCGACATCCAAACCTACGACGAGCGCCTAAATATGTCGTGGATCTACCACGACAGTGCTCTCGAAGGCGTGGTGTATTCGCCGGAGGAGCTACACGCGGCGGTGAGCGACCGGGTCGCCAGCGACTCAGCGTTGATCCCCGCCTACGACGAGATCCGGCACCACATGAACGCCCTGCGTTTGGTCCGCGACCTCGGCCAGAAAAAGAAGCTCAGCATCACGCTTGAAGTGGTGAAAGAGATTGCGGTGGAGCTGGCTCCCGATGACGTCGAGAGCAAAGGCCAACCGAAGTACCGCAAGGACATGCCCGTCCACCGCCTCTACTTCCACGACATCACCACGCCGGACAAAATCTCCTATAAGATGCGCAACTTTATCCAGTGGATAGCGGCGCCGGAGACCAAGCGTTCGATGCATCCCCTGCGCTTGGGCGCCAAAGCGCACGCCCAGTTGCTACATATCTACCCCTTCGCTAAGCACAGCGGCAAAGTCGCCCGCCTGGTGATGAACCTCGTTCTACTGAGCGAAGGCTACCCACCGGTAGTCATCCACGCCACGGAACGCCAGCGCTACTACGAAGCCCTCAAGGCAGGCGACGAGGCTGTCTCCGTCTTGGTCAACGAAGCCATGAGCGCTTCCGTCGAGTCCTCCATCCGCTGGCTCGAATCCAAAAACCCCACCGCCTAGCGCGATGAGGCAATAGTTTGAGTCTGACGTGCTCCGCGGCCGGACCGTGGGCGAGCGCGTATCGAGTCGGTCACTTTCGGGTTCAGTGCGGGTCCGGTAGTAGGCGGGATAGGTTGGCGCAGTGGGGGGTTGGGCTGTGCGCTGTGTTGGGGGAACCTGTGCCGAGATAACTTAGGCTAAGGCCGCGGCTTAGCGCGCTGCGCTGGGCAGCGCAGGCGGCTTGGGGTAGTTGGGCGCGGGCGAG
This sequence comes from Myxococcales bacterium, assembly GCA_007124745.1. Classification (GTDB taxonomy): domain Bacteria; phylum Myxococcota_A; class Polyangia; order Polyangiales; family SLQV01; genus SLQV01. The sequence continues at coordinate 105 of SLEO01000302.1, read as the reverse complement.
GATGTCGGCACGGAGCATGTCGCCCAAGCCGTCCGGGCGCAGCTTGGCGAGTGTCTCGGTCAGCAAGAGCGAGCGGGGGATGTCGCGATAGCTGTTGAGACTCGG
>SLEO01000297.1 GCA_007124745.1 Myxococcales bacterium | reverse complement strand
TCTAAAGCATCCTGGTGGACGCGTGTTGATCTTTCACGTGCCGAGTCGACCGGTTGGGATGCCGCTACAGGTCGAAGGCGCCTACTGGATGCGCGCAGGCGAAGAGCTCGTGCCCATGACGCCTGACCGCCTGAAGCGCATCTTCGACGAGGCGCAGCCGGACTTTTCCGCCGAGATTTGCCCGAACGCGACGTTAGACGACTTGGCCCCCAAAGCAGTCTCCGAGTTTCAGAAGCGTTGGGCGCTTAAGAGCCGTCGGCCAGAGGTAGCGGAACTGGCGCCGAAGCGCGTTCTGGAAGATGCTGAGCTCATCAGCGGTGGCGGCGTCACGTACGCGGCGCTGGTACTGCTCGGCACACACAGGAGCCTCGGCCGTCACCTCGCCCAGGCCGAAGTCGTGTTCGAGTCGCGCGCCGACGAAGCGTCGATCAGCTTCCAACAGCGTAAAGAGCACCGGGAAGGCTTCCTGCTTTTCCACGATGAGCTGTGGAATACGATCGCCTTGCGAAACACTGTGCACTCGTATCAGGACGGGCTGTTTCGGATGGATGTGCCCACGTTCAACGAAAGTGCGGTGCGCGAGGCCATCCTTAACGCCGTATGTCATCGAGATTATCGGATGGCTGGATCAGTGTTCGTCAAGCAGTGGCCCACGCAGATTGAGTTCACCAGTCCCGGTGGCTTTCCTCCAGAGATTACACCTGAGAACATCCTGTTCCGGCAGTCGCCCCGGAACCGTCGCATCGCGGAAGCGCTGGCCAAGTGCGGGTTCGTAGAGCGTTCGGGACAAGGGGCCGACCGCATGTTCGAAACTTCGGTACGCGAGGGCAAGCTGCCACCCGATTACAACCGCAGCGATGCCTACCACGTCATCCTGCGCTTGAACGGCCAGGTGCAAGACGAAGCATTCCTGCGTTTCCTCGACCGACTGGGCGCCGAAACCCAGCGCAGCTTTTTGGTGGACGACCTGCTTGTGCTGGATGCAATTCATCGCGGGGTTAAGGTGCCGGTGGAGCTTAAGACGCGGGTCCAGAGCCTCCTTGACCTCGGTGCACTCGAGCGAGTGGCGCGCAACAAGCTGGTTCTTGCTAAGCGCTTCTATGCGATGAAAGGCAAGGCTGGGGAGTACACCCGTCGCAAAGGCCTGGACCGTGACACCCGGAAGGAACTGCTCAAGAAGCACATTGCGGAAGCGAGTGCGCGGGGCGCACCGTTTGACGAGTTGGCCCAGGTCCTGCCCGAGTCCTCGCGTAATGACCTCAAGGTCCTGCTCCGTGAGCTGAAGGCGGATGGCCACGTTCACGTGCGTGGCTTGAAAAGGGGCGCTCGCTGGTGCCTTGGACCTGGCGAGACACCTTAGTGCAGTTCCAAATGGTTCCAAATGGTTCCAAATGGTTCCAAAGAAACTCGCCATGATCAGCGCAACGCTTCGTAATTACAAGAGACGCGTTATTCGTAGAATGCGCCATCTGTGCGAATGAGAACCCAAAACAGGAGACGGCGGCTGACTAGTGGATAAAGAAACAAGAAGCACTGTGTGCGCACAAGTTCCTCGAGGCGGCCGTCGCCGCGTTCACCGTGAACCGTGACGGCGTACTGACCCCTCAGCACGCCCGGCGCCTCTGCGACGCCCGCGAAGATCCGCTTCAGACGGCTATTGAAGTAGCGCGCCATCACGTCCACGGACGCCTTCACCTGCACCGGCTGGTCACCGAACAGCGTGGGCGTTGTTTCGGCCTTGTAGAACGCGTCGTACCCGTCCGCCGTCCCCAGAAAGGCATTCATGCGCTGGCGCCACGACAGCACGCGCGAGGCTTGTGGTCGCGTAGGCCTAGTAGGTGTCGTCGAGCATTGCGTCGGAATAGACGCTGATGAAGTCTTCGGCGTAAAGCGGCTCGGCTATCAGGCGCACCGGGGCGTCACCGCCGAAGACGCCGGGCTCTCCCGTGGGTGAGCAGCCACTTCTGCGCAACGTGTGACCGAGTAACGCTTGCGTTCTCCGCGCATCCGGCGCTGCCGTGTCCGGGCCGAGCACTGTACGGATGGTCCTCAATCTGCCGGGCGTTCCCCTGTTCGTAATATTCTCCCGGATAGCACCCAGCATGTCGAGACACGCCCCACTATCGCTCGGCGGGAAGCGGTAGCCCACAAAGATAACGTGGATCACTGCGTGATCTAAGCGACCTTAGTGCATCCAGCCAGAGGCCACTCAATGCCCCTTGCCCAGCGCGTTTGGCGCCTGGGCCAAGAATCAGGGAAGTCGATAGGTTGGAGACCCAGTGCTCCTGTGATGCAGATTCACTTTAGAAGACCTCCCCGGGAGCGTTTCCTGCCGTCGCGGCGATACGCTTCAATCCCACCCTGCGCGCTTTCAATCAACGTCTGAAGCAGGCGAGAAAACCGCCCATGGTCGCGCTCATCGCATGCATGCGGAAACTACTCATCACCCTCAACGCGATGGTCCGCGATAAGGTGCCCTACAGGCTCGTCGCCGCGACGCCCGGCTCCGCATGATTGTGAGTGCGAGGCGACTTTTTCTCTTGCGCGTCAACACCGCTGCTGGGAGCGGCCCAGGAGAGTACGCCACTCCAAGTTTCACACGCCTGATCGGTTCCCGACTCTAGGTTTTTCCAGAGGCGCCTTCTTCTGCTTGCGAGCCACGTATGAAGCGCTAAGCACGCGTGATGTTAGTTTTGAGACCGCGTCAGGCATGTTTGTTGGGTGTTCTGGGCGTGTTTCTGAACTGCTGTGCTGTGTCAGAGCAATCGTACACTGCTAGGACTCTCCAAGAACCAGAGGACACTGTTAAACAGACCGGCATCTTTGAATCGATTGCGTCGCATCCGGTGGGCGGGCTCCTCACGATAGGAGTTGGCGTTTTTGTCGTGGTTGGTGCCTTGACACTCCCCCCAGCCGAACGCGGCGAGCTACGGCAGCGTTTGGTGCAAGCACTTCGGAACCACGATTACCAGCGAGCTCTCTCGACATTTCAGAGCGTATCGATTTTGGACGGAATCTTTGCCGGCGGGTGGCAGGTAACGTCTCGCGGCCCCTTCGTACTCGTGTACCCTCTAGCGGCCTTCCGGGTGCAAGCAGGGTGGCCTACCTCTACTAACGGCACTAAATACCCTCGTATTGTTGACAGCCTGCTGTCCGCTGGATGCAGCTTGGTCTACTCTGATTCGACAGGAAGGTGCGACAATGCGCACACCACGGTATTTGAAGCGGCACAAGCCGAGCCGCGAACTGTACCCTCCGAGGCGATGGTTGAGTTCGTCAAAGAAGCGAACAGAGCTAATGGCTGCAGCGGTTACGTTACTCTGCAGACACCAAGGTCTCTCGCAGAGGGTGCGACGTGTGAACCCCGGCTAAAGGACAAGGAATGCTGGGACTATAATACGAATGATCGCGGCGCGGTTATCTACGTTAAGCATTGTCGGTGCGAGGAGTTGCCTGTTGCTGGCGGGTCTCGATTTGCTTGGCAGGGATGCGAGCGGATTTTTAGAGCCGCCTGGGCGGACTTTCTAAGTTTGCCTTAGGGCGGAGCAGGCCCGTCAGTTGTATGATCCGTTGCTTCTGCGGCACTGACGGGTGTAAACAAGGCTCTGCTCCTAGGGAACATCTCGAGGAAGCCTCTCACTTCGGGAGCCTCCCCGGGAGCGCGTCAGAGGCGGGCAGCCTCACCGCGCGCTAATAAGGTATTCGTAGGCATCGCCCAGCGCGTCGATGTCCGTGGAGAACTCGTTTAGCCCCTCGGCGATTTTCTGGATGATGGTGCAGAGCTTGGCGTTGCGGTCGGTGTAGGTTCTGCCCAGCTTGTCGGAGCCGAGATTGATCTCGGAGAAGAGGCCCTGAAAGGCGCTCTCGAAGGATTCGGTCTCAATGTATTTGAAGCCAGCCTGGAGGGTGTTCAGGAGCTCGGCGTCCTGAGTGCGGGCCAGGTTCGCGATGCTGTTCCAGAGGTGGGCCGGCTTGATGACGTAGTGCACCTTGCTGCGCATCAGCTTCTCGAACTCGGGGATGTCGGCCTGGTTGTTCGCGTACCACAGGGTAAGGGGCACGCGGCGGTCGCCAGCGGCAACCACGGGATAATCCGGCCCAAGCTGCTTTTTGGCGGCTATCTCGTAGTTGTCTGAGAGGTAGCGCAGGAAGAGGAAGGACAGCATGTAGTCGCGGAAGTCGTCCGCGTTCATCGCCCCGCGCAGTTGGTCGGCGATGGCCCAAAGGGTCTTGTCCAGTTGCTTTTGGCCGCGCTCCCGAGGAGGTTTCCACTGTGCCTCAAACCTGCCGACGTCGCCTAGCGACTTTGCGATTGCCCTGGAGAGTCTCGGGGTGGCGTGGGCTAGCTTCGCTGCCGGGGGCTCAGTTGGGGTGTACGGTGGCTTCGGCGGCAAGCGCGGGCACGGAGCTAGGTGTGCCATGGCCGAGTTCGCCGTAGCTGTTGCTGCCCCAGCAGAGGACGCGCTTGTCGCGCATCAGCGCGCAAGTGTGCTCGAAGCCTGGCACGACCCGGTCGATAGCGGTAAGCGGCTCGCCCGTGGCAGGGTCGCGCACGGCGACAGGCAAGGCAGCGTTTATGCCTTCACTCCCCAGGTTGTCTGCCTCAAGCGTGGCTCCCAGGGTATGGTGCCGGTTCCAGCCCCAGCACCAAGCCTTATCATCTTCCGTGGTTGCGCAGATATGAGTCCAGGCTGCCGACAGGTGCCGGACGCCAAACAGCATGTCCGTGTCGTCGGAGTTCCTAACAAAGCCGGGAACTGGGTTACTCAAGTTGAAATCACCGCGTCCGACTTGCCCATTTCGGCCAATGCCCCAGCAAGCCACCCTGCCTGCGCTGGCGAGCGCGCACTGGGAAAAGGCAGCGTTCGTCATAGCCAGAACCGGCAGCGCCCAGTCTTCACCTTCGTGAACGGGGCTCAGCACAGGCCCAGCGCGGTCGACGTCTGGCTCTATTGTGCCGTTGCCGAGCTGACCTAAAGCGCGTCCGGTGCAGGTAATGCCCGCCCCGAGGGAGAAGCACGAGAACGTGTTTCCGAGCGCCGTTGCCTTAACGCCTGCAAGGTGTTGGTTGTTGGTTCCTTGCTGAAGCACGTAGCCCGGCCGCGTCACAGAATCATCCGGACTGGTTCCCTCGCCTCGCCCCAAGGACCCGAACCGTTCTTGGCCCCAGCATACGGCGCGCTCGTCGCGTGTCACGGCACAAGTGTGGTTGCGCCCGGCGCTGAGGTAGGTGACGCCCGTGAGCGTGTCATCCTCTGCCCCTTCAGGCGCCAGGACGGGCTCGGCGAAGGCTCGGAACGAAGTGCTGCCATCGCCGAGTTGCCCACTAGAGTTTCGGCCCCAGCAGTAAACGGTGCCCTCGCTGCCAACCAACGCGCAGCTGTGATGTGTCCCGAGGGCAAGCTGCCGAATGTTGCGGAGCGGCGTGCCTTGGCTTGTTTGCACAAATGTGGGCTGCAGGCTGCCTCCGCCGCTACCGCTACCGTTACCGAGCTGCCCCCAGGAGTTAAGGCCCCAGCAGGTGGCTTCGCCGGTACCTAGGAGCACGCAGGTGCGGCCGAAGTGGAGGGCAAGGTCGACTGGGTCGGCGCAGCGTCCTTCGATGCAGGCGCTCGCGCAGGGGCTGTTGCAGGCGCCGCAGTGGTTGATGTCGGTGAAGGTGTCGGTCTCGCAGCCGGTGCTTGGGTCGCCGTCGCAATCTTGCCGCGGTGCCCCGGGGATGCACGCCTGAGCCTCGGCCTCAGGCCCGGGCTCCACTTCTGCGGCGGGTTCCGCTGCCGGAGGCGCGCCTTCGGCCTCGGCGCTGCTTTCGCCCGCGCTTGACTCCCCCGCGCACGCCGCCAGCAGCGTCAGCAGCGCGAGGAGCGCAGCGGGCGCAAGGTGCCCCAGGCGAGCACGCGGCCCGCGCCGCAGGTGCGCAGCCAGCGGGGAGACGCGCCCGGAAATCTGCGGATTGCCTGCGGGGCTTGCCGGGCATTGCGCAGGCCGGAGGAGGGGCGGGCTTGCGGCAGACGCGTTGAAAGCATGCTGCTCGTAGGGGGTTGACGGCGTGGGGGGAGAAGTTGCCATGAGACTCTTGTTCAGCGTGTTGCGTGCCACAGCACCAGGGTGGGTACTGGTGCGCTTGTGTGTGCCGGGGCTTCTGTGCGTGTCAGGGCCGGCGACGCTCACCACGCCTATCCTGCGCCTTGCCCTCGGCTGCCTTTGCTGCTTTCGACCAGACTAACGTTTCAGTTGCGTCGCGCTAACGCCTCCCTCCATTTTTTCGCGGTGCTCGTGATGTGGAGCGTTCCCGGAAACATGCGGGAGTCCCAGGGCGCTTCCGGCCATGGCGGGGTTGGTGACGGCGTCTACAACGACTGTTCACGATCTACGTGGGCCCGAAGAAGACCTCCCCGGGAGCGTTTCCGACATGACCGACGGGTTCGTCAGCCGAATCGTCTCCCGCCTCGAGCACGAGAGCTACGTCTTGCGAGAGCCGGGCGGCGCGCTCCGCGTGAAGGACCCGGCGCTCCTCCTTGATGCGTGGCGCGACGAGTACCGCTTCGACAAGCATGTGCTCCTCCAGGGGCACGTCGCCGCGCGCTCGGGCGACGCGCTCGCCCGCTTAGTCGGCGACACGCTCGCGGAAGGCTCGGTCGAGCACGCAGCAACCGGCCTCGCGGCCGCCTGGCAAATGACGCGCTTCGCTGCGTTTCGCATCACGACCTTCTTTCTCGCCGAGCCCCCCTCGAAGGAGCTACGTGAGAAGCTCGGCTTCCGCGAGGACGCGCGCGGTGCGAATCTCTGGCTTGTGCTTCCGAATGATGCCGGCGTCTTCCACGGAGCCGAGACGCAGGGCGGTCTGCGCTGCGTCCACCCTGTGCAGGCCTACCTCGACCTCAAGGCGCACCCCGAACGCGCGACGGAGGCGGCCGAGCATCTGAGAAGCGAGCTGCTCAGCTGGAGGCATGATGGCTGACAAGCCCCAGCCACGCGTCGGAGTACAAGAGCGAGCAGATGGAGCTCGTCCGCGCGATGTGCCTCTACGTCGCCACGAAGCTCGGCGACATGATGGACGCCTGCTGATCGTTGGCGGCTTGGTGCCGTCACTGATCATCGACCAAGAGCACCTCAGCGATGATGGGGATCCGCACGTTGGAACCATGGATCTCTAGGTTGGGCTTCAGGTCGCGTTGCTGAACGAGGGCCGCTACCGCCAGCTCACCGAGCGCCTGCGCGATGCGGGGTTCGAAATGGACAAGAACGCCGCCCGGAACCCAACACGTCAGCGCTGGGCCATTGCGAATGCGGAGCGCGTGACCATCGACTTCCTCATTCAGCCGACGCTCGACGGGGACACGGGCGGCAAGCTCCGCGACCTCGAGCCGGACTTCGCGGCGGTCATCGCCCCGGGGCTGCGCTGCGCGTTCCGGAGTCGCAAGCAGGTGACCGTAAAGGGGACGACCCTCTTCGGCGAAAAGGCGACGCGGGACATCTGGGTGTGCGACGCCGGCGCGTACGTGGTGCTGAAGGCCCTGGCGTTCGATAGCCGCGGCGACAACAAGGACGCCTACGATCTCTACTACGTTGTCCGGAACTACGACGCGGGTCCGACCGACATCGCGTCGAAGCTCCAGCCGCTGCTCGACGATGCCGACGCACAGCGCGCCCTAGCCATCCTGAAGCGCGACTTCTCCGAGCCAGACGCCGTCGGACCGATGCGGGTCGCGGCCTTCCTCAGCGGTGGAAAGGACGAGCAGCTTCAGGCAGATGTCGTCGGCTTCATCGGCCAGCTGCTCGCC
>SLEO01000112.1 GCA_007124745.1 Myxococcales bacterium | reverse complement strand
GCTTCACTCAGCGGCACGCGCTCAGCGCCATCGGGCACTTGGCCCTTCACCGCGCGGTAGATGCGCTTTGGCTCAAAGAAAAGGACCGGGTCCGGGTCGTCGATGGCGGAGAGCAAGAGCCCGTGCGCATCCGCGGGCGTCGCCGGCACGACGACCTTGAGCCCCGGCGTATGGATAAAGAGCGCCTCCGGCGACTGGGAATGGTAATGACCGCCCTTGATGCCGCCGCCGTAGGGCGTGCGGATCACGAGGGGCACATGAAAGTCGCCCCCGCTGCGGTAGCGGTACTTGGCCGCTTCATTCACGATTTGGTCGAAGGCGGGGTAGATAAAGTCCGCGAACTGAATCTCCGCGACGGGTTTGAGGCCGCCGATGGCCATGCCTATCGCGGCGCCGATGATGCCCGTTTCCGTGAGCGGTGTGTCGATGACCCGCTCCTTGCCGAAGCGTGCCTTGAGGCCTTCGGTCACGCGAAAGACGCCGCCGATTTGCGCGACATCCTCGCCCATGATGACGACGTTGGGGTCGGCTTCGAGGGCCAACGCGAGGGCCGCATTGATGGCCTGCACCAGCGTCCGTTCGACTCCCGGTGCGGCGCTGCGGCGTTGCGACGGAGCGTCACCACCACTTGCACCTGGGGATCCGCTGGGTTGCCGGAGCGCAACGACTTCAGACATCCTGACCCCCCTCTGGCTTGACGGATGACGCCTCGGCGCTGCGATCTGCGGCCGCCTCGGCTTCCCGCCATTGCGCCCGCAGGTGCCAAGGCATCTCCGCGTAAACATCATGGAAAACACTGCTAAGCGGTGGCTTCGCTTTCGCTTCCGAACGGCCAACGGCTTGGGTGAGCTCGGTCTTGATCTGCGCGAGCGCATCCGCTTCGAGGGCCTCGCTCCAGGCACCCGCCTGCGTCAACGTCTCCCGCAAGCGCACGACGGGGTCCTTGGCCTGGAAGGCTTCGAACTCCTCCTGGCTGCGGTAGCGCGTCGGGTCGTCGGAGGTCGAGTGCCCCCCAAGGCGATAGGTGTCGAGTTCGAGCAACGTCGGCCCGTCACCCGCAAGCGCGCGCGCCCGCGCGGCCTGCACCGCGGTGATCACCGCAGCGACATCGTTGCCGTCCACCTTAAGGCCCAGCACGCCGTAACCCTCACCCTTCGCGGCAAAGCTTGAAGCTGCGCACTGCTGGTCCGTCGGCACCGAAATCGCGAAGTGATTGTTGCGGCATAAAAAGAGCGTCGGCAGCTTGTGCACGCCGGCGATGGTCAGCGCCGCGTGAAAGTCGTTGGAACTCGTCGCGCCGTCACCGAAAAAGACCGCCGCGACGCGGCGTTCACCCTTGAGCTTCGCAGCCCAGGCTAGGCCCGTCGCTTGGGTGATCTGGGTGCCCACGGGAGAGGATACCGAGAGGTAATTGAGCGCCCGCGAGGTCACGTGGTCGGGCATCTGTCTGCCCTGCACCACATCGTCGCAGTTGCCGTAGACGTTATCGAGGTAGCGCTCAAGGGGGTAGCCCCGGTAGAGCAGCGCGGCGAACTCACGGTAACAGGGCACTATCCAGTCGTCGGCCTTCAGCGCGGCGGTGGCACCGAGAATCGCGCCCTCTTCGCCGAGCGCGCCCACGTGGAAGCCAATGCGCCCTTGACGCTGCAGCTTCTCCAAGCGCTCATCGATAAAGCGCGCGCGCAGCATCCAGCGCAGCACATTCGCCAGAAGCTCCAGCGACACGGCGCCCGCCTTCGCCGGCGCGGCGGGCGGCAGCGTAAGCGGCGCCAGCCGTAGACTCTCCAGGCTATCCACCATACCTACGCTCTAGCATAACCCATCACCCCGCCACACGGACGTCCGTTCATGGAGGATTTACTCGGCCAAGGTGCATGCAACTGCTGCCAAGGCCCCGCGCGCCGAGATGCCCCCTCAGCGGAGGACGGCGAGGTGTTTTTTGCCGTAGCGGTCCATGGCTGGCGGCGAGAGGGTGCCGGGGCCAGCGGTGTGTGATGACAGGGCGGCGGGGGGCGGTGTGGGGTCGCGGCGCAGCATGCCCGTCATGAAGGCTTCGGCGGCGCGGTAGCTAGAGCGTACCAAGGGGCCAGAGGCGACGAAGCGGAAGCCCATGGCGAGGCCGGCGGCTTTGTAGCGGTCGAACTCGGCGGGCTCGACGTAGCGGTCGACGGGCGCGTATTTTTTGCTCGGCCTCAGGTACTGGCCGAGGGTCACCACATCCACGTCCGCATCGCGCAGCGCCTCTAGCGCGTCGTAGACTTCTTCTTCGGTCTCGCCGATGCCGACCATGATGGAGGACTTGGTGACCGCGGCGCCAGCGGCTTTGGCGCCTTCGAGCACTGATATGGAACGTTCCCAGGAGCAGCGAGCGTCGCGGATGCGACGCTGCAGGCGGGGAACGACCTCGACGTTGTGCGCGAAGACATCCGGGCGGCCGTTGCGAATCACTGTCGCTACATCATCGAGGTTTCCCTGAAAGTCGCCGAGCAGCGTCTCAACGAGCATCTCCGGACAGCGGGCGTGAATTTCGGCGACGGTTTCCGCAACGTGAGCGGCGCCACCGTCGGGGATATCGTCGCGGTCTACCATCGTGAGAACCACGTAGGCGAGGTCCATCGCGGCGAGGGCCTTGGCGGTGTTGACGGGCTCTGCTGTATCCGTGACGCCCTTGGGGTTACCGCTTTTGACGGCGCAGAAGCGGCAGCCTCGGGTGCAGACATCGCCGAGAATCATGATGGTGGCGGTGCCTTCGCCCCAGCATTCACCGATGTTGGGGCAATGCGCTTCCTCGCAGACCGTCGCTAAGCCAAGCTCGCGAAACTGCTGTTTGAGGCCGGCATAGCGCGCGCCGCCGGCAAGCTTGACCCGCAGCCACTCGGGCTTGGGTGCTTTGAGTTCTAGACCGCTCACGGGTTGAGGTTTGAAGCCAAAAGGCTGCGCAGGCTAGCGCCATGCCCAAGCAATGCTCCACTGAGGCGCGAGCCCTGCGCCGCGCGCGCGGAACGCCGACACGTCGAGGCTTGCCCCGCGCGCCGTCGCAACGTTGCGCAGGAGCGTTGTGATCGGGCAGACTGCGCGGGGTGAGCGGGGCAGCAAGACGGCCAGGTAGCATCGAGCCGCCGGAATCTTATCCGGGGGGCGCTAACTTGGTGCGCAATGGCACCCGTTCGGTAGGGCGACGCTTCGTCGGCACCTTGCTTGCGCTAACGGCCGCCGCTGCGACATGGACCCTGGGGTCGGCGCTCGCACCCGGCCGGGCCTGGGCCGCCGGCGCAAGCGCGAGCGCCGACGACCTCTCGCTCGTTGTGGTGCTCATTTTAGGCGTGGCGCTGCTCTACCTCGCGGCGCATCTCGTCGTGGGACGCTTGCAGCAGCGCTTTCTGGTGCTCACGGGCGTTGAATACCTGCTGCTCGGTGTGCTGCTGGGGCCAGTCGTGCCACAGATTCCCGCGCTCAATGCGATGACCTCGCTGATGCCGATGGTTGCGCTTGCGGCGGGTTGGATCGGTCTTTTGCGCGGCATGGAGCTCGACTTCCGGCGCCTCGGCCAAGCGCCTTCCGGCGCCGGTCGCATCGCCGTACTGCACGGCATCTTCGGCGGCGGCATCGTCGCGCTCGGAGGCGTCCTCTTCTGGCGAGCAGGTTTTCTACGCGGCCTCGATGCGGAGGTGACGACCACCGCAGCGACCCTCGGTTTTCTCGCCTGCGCGGCGGCCGCAGGCGCGACCGGTCCCGTCGATTTGCTCGAAAGCCGCTACAAGACGATGGGCACCAACGGTGCGCTGTTGCGGCGGGCGTCTCGCCTGTCGGACCTCTTTGCGGTCTTCGTCTTCGGCATGCTCTTCTGCGTCTACCACCACGACGGCAGCAAGTCGGGGCTGGAGCTGCGTCCCACGGAGTGGGCGGTGGTCTCCGTCCTGCTCGGTGCGCTTCTGGGCTTTCTCTTCCGCCCCTTCCTTGGCGGTGATGAGAACGAAAACAACCGCTTTCTCGCGCTTGTCGGCGTAATTACCTTCGCCTCCGGTGCCGCCTACATTCTTGAACTCTCCCCGCTTTTCGTGAACCTCACCCTCGGTGTCACGCTCGTAAATACTGCGCAGAGCGGCGCCCGCATTCGCACCACGCTGGAGAACACGGAAAAGCCGATGGACCTCGTACTGATGGTGCTCGCAGGCGCACTGTGGACGCCCCCGCCGCTCGTCATCACCCTCTACGCCATCGCCGCCTTCATCGCCTTTCGCTTCGTGGGCAAACTCGTCGCTGGCGGCCTCTCGTCCATCGGCAACGCCGGGCTTACGCGCATCTACCTCGGCTTGCTCGGGCACGGCGAGGTGACCGTCGCCATGGCCGTCTCCTTCAAGTTGGTGTACTCCGGGCCCTTCGTCGATGTCGCGTACACGACGGTGCTCGCGTCGCTGGTGGTGCATAACTTGGTGGCGCCGCGCATTTTACGTACCTTTCTCGTCGATGTGGGGGAAATCAAAAGCGACCCACGCTCGACCAGCATGACCATTCCGGCGGCTAGGTGAGGCTTTGACTCTAGCGGGCCAATTGTCATACACGACGCAAGCTCGCGGCCGCGACGCGATCGACTGAGGTATCAAGCGTGCATATCGTTATAGTGGGTTTAGGCGAGGTGGGGCGGCATCTCTTGGGCGTTCTCGAGGGCGAAGGCCACGATGTGGTGGCCGTCGATTCTAGCCCGGCAGCCGTTGAATACGCTGAAAGCCACTACGATGTGCTCTCCACGGTTGGTTATGGCGCGTCGCTTGACGTTCTGAAGCGCGCCGGTGCGGACCGCGCTGGCCTCTTTGTCGCTGTGACCAACAACGATGAGATTAACCTCATCGCTGCCCTACAGGCCAAGCAGCTCGGAGCTCGACGTGTCGTCGCGCGCACGCAGGGGGACAACTGGGCGCGTTGGACCGAGGGCGTGCGCTATGACGTGCTCGGCGTGGATGTTGTCGTCAATCCACGTGTGCTCGCGGTGCAAGAGCTCGCACGCATCGCCCGATCCCACGGCGCCCTTGACGTCATCGACCTCGCGCAGCAGCGCGTCGAGCTCGTGCAAATCGGCCTGGGTGAGCAGAGCCGGCTGGTCAACAAAGCCATGGGCAAACTGGGCCTGCCGCGGGACACCAAACTTGTCGCCGTGGTCCGCGAAGGGACGTTGTTTGTGCCCGGTGGTGCGGACGTGCTGCTTCCCGGTGACCGCGCGTATTTGCTCGGTAGCCCCGACGATCTGCTTGCGGCGGAAGACCTCTTCTCCGCGCACCGGGAAGCCCGCCGGGTGGCGATTGTGGGCGGCGGCGTCATCGGCCGCGGCCTTGCGCGGGCGCTCGTCGCCGCGGGCGTCGAAGTCATGCTCATCGAGCGCGACCGCGACCGCGCTGAGCGGCTGGCCGCCGAACTCCACAACAAGGTGACCGTCCTCTGCGGCGACGCCACCAACAAGGAGCTACTCGAAGAGGAAGAAGCAGGCACTTACGAGCTTTTTGCCAGCGTCACCGCCGACGACGAGATCAACTTGATGACTTCACTGCTCGCAAAAGGCGTGGGTGCCAGCAGGACAGCGGCCGTCGTGCAGCGCGCCGACTACCTGCCTATCTACCGCCAGCTAGGCGTCGATATCGCGCTCTCTCCGCGGGCGCTGGCGTCGGACTACATCCTGCGTTTCGCGCGCGACCAGGACTTCCACACGGTCCGAGACCTTGAAGACGGCCAAGCCCAGGTGGTCGAAGTGCAAGTCGGGAGCAAATCGCGGGTCGTAGACGTCGCCGTCGGTGCCCTCGACCTGCCTCGAGGCGCGATGGTTGCGGCCTTGCTGCGTGGTAATGAGACGCGCATTCCAAGCAGCGATGATGTCATCTCCGTGGGCGACACCGCACTTTTGGTCGTCACCAAAACCGCACGTCTCGGCGTCGAGCGGCTTTTTCGCAACTAGCTTTTCCTAATTGGGTCCCTTTTGGAAACTTTGCCCTACCTTCATCGAACGCCGGTTCCCGTGCAAACATGCTCGCGCCCGTCTGCACTATTAACCCGAGTCCCACGCGCTAGGCGCGCGCGATGCGCGCAAGGAATGCGCCGCTAATGGTCAAGAAATGGCGTGATTTCCGAGGCGTCTCCTACTTCGTCGGCGCTGTTGTCGCAGGCCTCGGCGTGGCGATGGGCCTGTGCAGCGCGGCGGGGGCGCTCTTCAACTGGCTCGATCAAGACGAAAGTCTCGGCGGAGGGGCCGTCGCGCTAGCCCAGGCAGGGGCCGTGACCTTCGCCCTCGGCCTCGCGGTGCTGACCTACGGCAAGCGTTACCGCACTCCCAGCATGACGCGCCGAGAGGCGCTGCTGACGGTAGCGCTCATCTGGACGGTGGCAGGCTTCGTCGGTGCGTTGCCCTTCGTCTTCGGCGGTGGTTTGGGGCCCATGGACGCCCTCTTCGAGACCTTCTCCGGGCTTACGACCACCGGCGCAACCGTCGTGACGGACATCGAGGGCACGCTACCCCGCCCGGTGTTGCTCTGGCGCTCGCTGCTGCAGTGGCTCGGGGGCATGGGCATCGTGGTGCTCTTCGTCGCGGTCTTTCCGAGCGTCGGCAAAGGCGGCAAGATGATGTTCAAAGGCGAGGTGCCCGGCGCCACCGGCGAAGGCCTCAAACCGCGCATCGCCGAAACCTCCTTCGCGCTCTGGAAGATCTACATCGGCCTGACAACGGTGGAGGCCGTCGCCCTCTTCTTTGCGGGTTTGAGCCCTTTCGATGCGGTGTGCCACGCCCTGACAACCCTCTCCACCGGTGGCTTTTCTACGAGAAATGACTCGATTGGCGCCTGGGACTCCCCCCTTGTCCACTACATCATCAGTGGCTTTATGTTTCTAGCTACGGTGAACTTTGGCCTCTACTACGTAAGCCTCAAGGGCCGGAGCGTGCGGCCTTTTCTGCGATCGACCGAGTTCAAGGCGTTTGTGGCGATTGCGCTGAGCGCGACACTCCTGATCACGCTTGGTCTTCTCAAAGACAGCGGCGGCAATATTGAATTGGCCTTTAGGAGAGCGCTCTTCGCGGTGGGGACTTCGATCTCTTCGACGGGCTACGGCATGGAGGCGCACCTGAGGTACCCCAGCGCCATCTTGCAGCTTCTCATCGTGCTGATGCTGATTGGGGGCTGTTCGGGTTCTACCGCCGGGGGCATCAAGATCGAACGCATGCTGATCCTGGCGCGGCAAGCTGGCGCCCAGGTGCGTAAGGGCGTGCAGCCGAGCATCGTGCGCGTCGTGCGCTTGGGCAGACTGGTCATCGATAACTCGGTGACCGCCGACGTCGCCTCGCTCGTCGTTATCTACATGCTTTGCCTAGCTACCGGCGGCGTGCTCGTGGGCCTTATCGATGGGGTGCCCGCCGAAACCGCCTTCGGTGCCATGCTCACCTGCCTTTCGAACATGGGGCCCGCGCCATTCTACGTCGGCGACGATAACTTTGCGGGCTACAGCGCCCCGGCCAAAGCCATCTTCGCCGCCGCGATGGTGCTCGGCCGCTTGGAGTTTCTGTCGGTGTTTGCCTTGCTGCTGCCGACGTTCTGGCGGCGCTGAGTGCGCGCTCGCGCCGCGGTTCAGCTTGCGTGCTGCGGCTTCGATTCCGCCAACGTCCTGCTGGGCGCTGCATCTGCGTGTGCCGCGCCCGGCGCGCTGACGCCCGTGCTCGCCGCCTCAAGGCTCTGTAGCTTGGTTTCCTTCAAGAACACCTTCACGAAAAAGAAAGCCAAGAGGGCAAAGGCCGCGTAACCGGCATAGGCCGCGGCGAGCCCCACGCCCGCGAGCAGCAGGGGAAAGGTCAGGGTCACCGCAAAGTTGGCGAGCCAGTGGCATAGCGTCGCCACCGCCATCGCCACGCCCCGAATGCGGTTGGGAAAGATTTCACCGAGCAGCACCCAGACCACCGGGCCCCAGGTCGCGGCAAAAGCGATGATGTAGAGGTGAATAGCTACTAGAGCAGCCGTGGCCTGGGAGGAGGTCAGCGCCACGCCGGTGCCGGCCATTTCCGCATTCCAGAAGATGCCGCTGACGGTGCCGAGGGCCGCCACCATCATGGCGGAGCCCACGAGCAGGAGGGGTTTGCGGCCGACGCGGTCGATGAGGACGATGGCGACGGTAGTGCCGGCGATGTTCACGCCGCCACTGAGGAGATTCGTCGCAAGCGATGCGCTTTCACTGAAGCCGGCGGCCTGCCAGAGCACGGCGCCATAGTAGAAGATCACGTTAATACCAACGAGCTGCTGCAAGCTGCCCAGCACGATGCCGACCCAAACCACCGGGTGGAGCGCCAATCGACCGGGAATGCGTAAGTCTCCGAGGGTGGCGCGTCCGCTCTGACTGAGCGTGGCCCGCACCTCTGCGACAAGCCCGGCCGCACGCTCGGGGTCGAGCCGGGTGAAGATGGCCTGGGCCTCGGCTTCTCTGCCGCGCCCTACCAGAAAACGTGGCGATTCGGGCACGCTCAGCGCGCCCAAGAAGAACACCGCCGCGGGCAGCAGCTCCACCCAATACATCCAGCGCCAGGTCGGCAGATTCAGCCAAAACGGCGCGCTCGCACCCCCAGAGAGCGCGGCCAGGGCGTAGTTGGAAAGAAAGGCCGTGAAGAGGCCAAGGACGATGGCGGCTTGCTGGAGCGACCCCAGCCGACCGCGAATGGCGGGCGGTGAGATTTCCGCGATGTACGTCGGCGCGATCACGCTCGCCGCACCGACACCGAAGCCGCCGAAGACGCGAAAGCCGATGAACACAAGAGCGCTCGACGACAGCCCCGAGCCCAGCGCGCTCGCGCCAAAGACGAGCGCGGTGGCGAGCATGACGGGCTTGCGTCCGAAACGGTCCGCCAACGTGCCCGCAAAGAAGGCGCCGAGCGCGCAGCCGAGCAGCATGGATGCCACCGACATCCCGGTACCTATCGCCGAAGCCCCAAAAGCGGATTCCAGCGCATTCACCGTCCCATTGATGACGCCGCTATCGAAGCCAAAAAGAAACCCGCCGCACGCTGCGACGGCGGCCAGCCGCAACGCGTACCCACGCTTACCTTCCGACATGGCAGTCGATCCTTCCCTCGCGTGTCTTCATGTCAACCTTCGAGACCTCGCATTGACGAAAGGTACCCGATATTTTCGCCGTCAGGCCCAAAGGCGCACGGGCAGCACATCGCTCCGAACTCGGCGCAGAGCCGTGACCCGAGGGGGCTGTCGCGCCACTTTCACTTGAAGCGCGTTGAGACCTAAACCACGCCTTAGATCGTTGGGCAAGCCGGCGCCACTTGCCCTGAATCGTCGACGGATGATAAAGGCGTAGTGACATGGGCTAAACCCAGGGCCCACCAGGACCGAAATATGTTCACGCACTTCTTTCGAACGCGCTGCGAGCGTCTCCGGCACGCGAGCGCAGACCGCGGCGCCATGAAGCCGGCGGTTGACCGCCGCACTAGCCTCGCGAACCCTAGGTTGACGCTGCTTGGCGGCGCGCTCCGGGCGGCGGTGCCAGATGCGGCGGTGCTGGGTGCCGCGTTGCTAAATGCGGCGGTGTTAGGTGCGGCGGCGCTAGGTGCCGGCAGCACCCTTGGCTGCGGCTCCTCCCAGCCTGGCGCGCAGGGCGATGCGAAGCATGAGGTCACCTCGCTCACGGTGCGGGTGAACGAAACGCTCGCCGCACTGTTGGCGGAGGAAGACCTCGATGGTGACAAACGCATCACCGTCGAGGACCAGAAAGAGCGCGCTGGCACCCGCGGCGACGGCCGTTTTGTGCTTGCCCGGCCCCTGACGGACAGCCAAGGGACGCTGACAGTGGAGGGCACCTGGCCGCTCGCCATCCTTGTGGAGGAACTTTACGCCGCGCAACAGCGCGGTGAAAGCATTCTCGAAATCAGCCGAGCGACGCTAAGCGAAGCGCCGATCTCGCGCATCTCGCGGCGCATTCGCGAGGAGTTCTGGCAAGGTCTGACGCGGCAGCTCGATGCGGAAGGCTTGGCCGCCGCACTTGAAGACAGCAAGGTGCCCGTACCCGAAGGCACGCCGCGTTATCTCTATGTGGCCAAGTCCGACCCCCAAGCCGTCGCGTACTACACGGCGCTGCTCGCAGAGAACCCGCAACTCGAGGCGGAGCTTGTGGTGCTGAACGGACCACCGGACCCCAATATGATCGGGGAGCTGACGCGCGACTTCCGTCACGGCCTGCTCGCGCTGAAGCTCGATGACGCGGGGAAACCGCTACCCTTCGTTGTGCCCGGCGGGCGTTACAACGAGATCTACGGCTGGGACACCTACTTCATTGTCCAGGGCTTGCTCCTTGATGGTCACTTCGAACAAGCACGCATGATGGTAGAGCACCTCGCCTACTCGATTGAGCACTACGGCCAAATACTAAACGCCAACCGGACGTACTACGCCAACCGCTCGAATCCGCCCTTCTTCACGTCGATGGTCCGTAAAGTCGCCGCGGCCTGGCCTGTTGAGGCAGCGGGCGAAACCGAAGAGGGCGCGGAAACCCAAGAGGCCAGCGCCGAGGCGCCCCCGGCCCGGGGAGGCGAAGCCGCGAAGGAGCCCGAGGCACGGACCCGCTGGCTGCGGGCCATGACCCAAGCTGCGCTCAAGGAGTACAGCCAGGTTTGGATGACCAAGCCGCGGACGCTCGTGCGCGGTTTGCAGCGCTACCTGGGCTCAGGTCAGCGCGTCTCCGTGCCTCCAGAAACCGAAGCAGGGCATTACGACGCGGTATTCGAGCGCTTTGCGAAAAAGTACAAGCTCAGCTCAGAAGATTTCCTGGCCGCGTACACTTCGGGTGCGCTCAGAGCGCCGGATGTCGATGCTTTTCTCGTGCACGACCGCTGCATGCGGGAGTCCGGGCACGATACGACCTACCGCTGGCAGGTGGACGGCGAAGACCGTTGCGCCGACTTCGTGACCGTCGACCTCAACAGCCTGCTCCACAAAACGGAAGTGGACCTCGCGCACCTCCTCGATGCCGTCGGCGGCGCGCTCAAGGTGGGCGGAAAGCGCTTCGCCGCGAGCGACCTTCGCAGCGCTGCGGCGAAGCGCCGTACGTTGATGCGCAAGTTATTATGGGACGCTGAAAGCAACACTTTCGCGGACTACGACACCAAAACCAAGCAGCGCCACCCCTGGGCCAGCCCAACGATGCTCTACCCGCTTTGGGCCATCGATGCAGACGACCCTAGCTCGTGGATTGTCAGCGAGGAGGAAGGACATGCACTGATTGACCAGGCGATGCGTCAGCTACGCACGCCCGGAGGGCTAGCGGGCTCCGCACCGAATGAAGGCGCCCTGGGAGCACGCCAGTGGGATCATCCCTACGGCTGGGCGCCGCATCAGATCATCGCCTGGGAAGGGCTGAAGCACTACGGCCGCAACAAGCTCGCGCAGGAGCTGGCTCGCGACTGGTTAGCGATGATCAGCGACAATGCCTCCCGTTACCACGGCGTCGTCCCGGAGAAGTTCGACGTCGTCGCCCGCAGCCACCAAGTCTTCGCCGAATATGGCAACGTGGGCACGGACTTCGCCTACATCACCCAAGAAGGCTTCGGCTGGATGAACACCTCCATCCAGCTCGCCTTAAGCCTGCTGGCGCCCGCAAACGACTAAGCGGGTACCGTTGCAGCGCACATCACCGCGCTGGGTCGATGCTGAGTCATCCCCTCACAGCGCGGGCGGGACAAAAATCCCGGGGGATTGGCCGTCCGTACGCGGGCACACGGCATCGTGATCCCCATCGGAGGGTGCGCCGCATCACTGGTAGGTTCGTGTGGGCAAGTGAGCACTTGGCACTGCTCATGCTTCTCTTGAAATGATATCGGGGCAACATAGATGCGCCGGGGGTCATTTTTGGAGAATTATATGCGGCTATCAATGCGTTACGTAGGTGGGACCAAGAGCCTTTATCATCGGATGTGCACGGCGTTAGCGGTGGCATCGCTGGCAGGCACCGCGTGTTCCACCGAAGCGGTCACAAGCGCCGAACTCGAGAATGACGAGAAGACCGCAAATCTGCCCGCCGCCTACGAACACACGATGTACCGAACGTGCCAATCCTCCGGTGGCCTCTCGAACGTTGAAGCCTTCATCAATCGCGCGGGCGTTCCAGTACTACGTGTGGGCGTCGAGCACCTCCGCGGCTTCACGCAGCTGCTAGCTCGGACACAGGGTACAGAGTCACCCATCCAGAACCGAATACGTGAGCGCGCCGCGGAGGGAATGTCGCCCATCCGCTTCGACCTGACAGTGCGCCAGTACCGCGGCGGCGGTGCCGATAGCGTTGGGGACATCCGCACGGACCCTGCGGCTTACTTGCCAGCAGCATCGATGCCCTTCCTTACGGTGGGCACGCTAGGTGATGACTACCAGCGCAAGCCTGGCGCCAACGAAGCCGAAAAAGACCCCGCAACCGGACGCGGCCACACCTTTTGGTGCGGTGATGGCAGCTGCTACTTCAGCCTAGAAGCCGCAGGCTTTAACAGCCGCGCTCGCAGCAACTTCCCGGGCAACAACATCGCTGTCACCGTGCGCGCCTTCACCACCAACCTAAACCGACCCCCTGCCAGCGGCGACGCCCTTAGCTTCCAAAACTACCCGTGGGTCGTCCTCGCGAGGCAGACCGTACGCGTACGTATGGACTCGGAGGGTGGTCGACGCGGCAGCCTTCACCTTATCCCCGGCGCCATCGACGCAGGCGCGCTGGCAGCGATGCCTGAAGCCTCCCCTGAAGTCTGCGGCCGCGAACGCACCGCCACTACCCCCCAGACGCCGTAGGCCACAGTCCAATCCATCTAAACCGTAGGGTCTCTCGGATGCAAAGGTGGGTCGGGCGAACCGTTCTACGCGGAAGTTTTCAGGTCACAAGCCTAAGTTCAGGTGCTGACCCTGACGCCATTGCCCAGACTCCGTTGCAAGCGGCGAGCTCGATCATCGGTGCTGAGGTTCCACGGGCGAGGGATTTGTAGGCTGGCGATGGACGCCGTGGCCGGCGGGGATTGGGGTGAGGTCTAGGAGGCGGCCGGCTTCGGCGAAGCCGCCGGATAGAGGGCGTGGGCCTAGAAAGAGGGTGGTGTCCAGATCGATGTAGCGGACGCCGCCGCGGCCTGCGGCTAGGCAGGCCGAGGTGGTCATGGTGATTTCGGTTTCGACCATGCCGCCTACCATGAGGTCAAGGCCTGCGGCTTGGGCGGTGACGACCATGTCCCATGCTTCGAGTAGGCCCGCTTTCGTGATCTTGATGTTGATAACGCTGACGCCGCCCTGACGAATGAGGCCGACAACATCAGGCACCGAGCGGGCGCTTTCGTCGGCGGCGACGGGCAGCGCGCCTAGCGTTTCTACCTCCGCGAGTCCTTGCCAGTCTTCAGTGGCGGTGGGCTGTTCAAAGAGAACGATGCGGTCGCGTGCCCCGCCCACGGCCTTGAGTAGCGCGACGGCTTCCCCCGCCGAGTAGGCCGCGTTCGCGTCGAGGATGATGCTGAGCTGAGGCGCCTCTTTCCACACCGCGCGAACGCGGCGTGCTTCGGTATCAAGGTCGATACCGCCGACCTTGATTTTCACTGTCTTGAAGCCCGCGGCCCGCGCGCGGCGCGCGCCGTCGCGGGCGCGTGCTTCGTCGCCCGTTGGCAGCGTGATGTCGCGTTCGAGCTGCTGGCCAGCGCCACCCCAGAAGCTCCAAAGCGGCAATCTCGCGTGTTTGGTCAGCGCATCGAGCAGCGCAACTTCGACAGCGCAGAGCGCGCTCGGCACTCCACATGCGCCTGCCATGGAGAGGGCTTCGCGGGCAATGGCGCTGAGTCGCCGGTAGTCTCGGGCGGGCTGTCCTATCCAAAGCCCCGCAACCACCGGTAATGCTTCAATAACTTGCGACGACGTTTCTCCATTGACCGCAGGAAAAGGCGCCGCTTCTCCGAGCCCGACGGTCCCATCCCTGAGCACGACTTCGACCCATACGTTGTCCGCCACAGTCTGCGCGCCAGAAGCGATACCGAACGGCTCGAGCATAGGCACCTTAAGCGCTCCCCAGCGCACCTCGACGATCTCGCTCAACGAATCCATCAGCCGAGCATGCCACGGCCGCAAAGCCAGCGCATTGGCGAGGAAGGGCGGGCTGGTTTCACTGTGGGCGCGGCGCAGGGTCACCCTCGCACCGAACTTTTTCCAAGCATACCGTTGATAGTGAACACCACATTCACTATGCTTGAGGTTAGCCTGAAAGCTGAGGCGGTTGCTGACCTAGAACGTTATGGCCCGTCACACCGTTGCTATGAGCCCCAGCCATTAGCCACACCGCACTGTTCCCGTCATGCAGGGTTCTCGGACCCAGACAGAACCGAGACGCTCCTTCGCCGGGGTTCGGACACCACCACGGACCTTCCCCGCGAGCGGCAAGTTTTTACCATGAGCGCCATCCACCCAATGATCGACGAACGAGAGCGCGAGAAGGTGGGCGGTGCGCAGGCGAAGCACGGCTTGATGGCGTCGCTGCATTCCGCAAGCTCGCCGATGGCGCACGATATCAGCGGCACGCGTCACACCCAGAATCAAGCGCTAACCCGGTCCGCCATGACGCACGACGCGTCAACCTCTAAGCCGCAGACTTTTGGCAACCGTACGCCGGCGAAGCACGGCTTCGTGGCCGATGCTTTGGTCAGGGAAGCGGCAGCTGGCTTCCCTGCCGAGACACACACTGTAGATTTCGGTGGCGCGAGGACGCCGCCGGAAGCGCGCCCCGGGCGGCATGCGTGGCAGGCCACAGGCGATATCGTACTGCCGCAAGCCATTCCCATGTGGTTGGTCGTGTCGGTCGTGACCCACGTCGGCTTGTTCGCGGTATTGCCCGGAACCTCGCAGAACAGGACCCAAGCTGCAGCGATAAGCGCTACGCCTCAGGAGGTTGAGGTCGAGTGGGTATCCGAGCCAGAAGCGCAGGAGGAAATGCTTGCGCGTAGTGGCTCAGCCGAGGCTGCATCAGAAGAGGGTGCAGAGGCCGGGGCCGTTGCAGCCGTGCCAAAGCCGTCAGTGCGCGCACCTACGCCCGACAGGGTGACTCAGCGCATCGAAGCCAACGACAGCACGGTTGCGGCGGCTGTATCCGATATCAAGCCCGAGTCCGTCACACCGGAGCGCAGTGCAAGTGAGCCGCCTAGCGAGCATGCGAAAGCCGCGATTGAGGCAGCTCCCGATGGCGTCTTCCCGGCTGCCACAACCAACACAGCCGGTGTCGCGAGCGCCACTGGGCCCAGTGGCGCCGTGGCCGCGAACGCGGCGAATGCGCGCGTGGGAAGCGGCGCGGCTAGTGCAAGTGGCCAGGAAGGCCCTGTTCAGGCGCGGCGGGGGCTTGAGGGAGGCGCGGATCTGCGCGGTCTAGCCGCCGGATACCTGGCAAGCCTAGGCAAGTTTATTGCGCGCTCTCAGCACTACCCCAGTGCAGCTAGGCGCGCCGAGATGGAAGGGACCGTGCTGTTAGACCTCGCTATTGACGGCAGTGGCCGGATTCTCGGCACCCGTGTCCGCCGCTCGTCAGGCTACCCCTTGCTCGACGAAGCCGCGACAACCTCGGTCGCCGCCCTCGGCCAACTACCCGCGCCCCCTGGCGCCCTCGGCTGGACGAAACGCGCACTGACACTGCCCATCGTCTACCAACTCCGCTGAACCGCGTCGCCGCGCGTCCTCTTGGCGTGCCCCTTAAGTTAGGTGCGCTCGCGCAGGTTCGGCCAAATTCTTTTGCAAGCCTCGGCTTGATGCTCGGGAACCCTGTTTCGGATGCCTGCCGACATTTTCACCTTCAAGCCAAATGTTCCGAGTGGCCCGGGCCTGCGGCCTCGGAGGGGGTTCCTGGAGGGTACCCAGACTTGGGTACGGAGCGCAGCGCAGTGCCCTAATCTGGGGGGCGCCTAAGGGCACGCCTGCGTGCCCGGGCCGCCGCAGAGGCCGCAGGCCCGGGCCACTCGGAACGCTCCCGCCCACGCTTCCACCTGCCGCTCTCCGCCGGAATGGACCGCTGACCAACAGGCGGGTCGCCTTTGTGACGAAAGTTGACCTACGGGGTAGTCAGCGCGCCCACAACGCTCTATCCTGAAATTAGCGAGAGTGGTTGAGAGTGGGAGGTGTTGGCGCACGCGGGCCAGGCACCGATGGCGGACGCGGTCACGTCCCAAAAGACGGCACCGTGCCTTCCAAAGGCTGGTTCAAGCGACGTCCCCCCTCCTGCCCAGAAGCTAAGCTCTACGTGCACGAGGTCCGGGCCTCGCGCCCCAGAATGGTCTGCGCGGCCTCGTGGTGTGACTCGAGGGAGACTCAATCCCTCACAACTGGAACGTCCTTTGAGCGTCTGGCGGTTCGCTGCCGGAGACCCGAGGACACCGGCAAGTGCCGGAGGAGGTGTAGCCAATGGAAGCAAGCTGTATCAAGGGCCTCTCGTGTGAACTTATCGCAGTGGAGGTCGCTCAGAGCTGACCTCCTCACGGGAGGCCACGATCCATCGCTACACATCAAGGCGGCAGCATCTGCTAACGCCCTAGTGTCCCTGGCCGGGCCCGTCGACAGCATGTCGGCGGGCCTGTTTCATTTAAGGCCCCTGCACTTCGCCTCGCGCACTAAACGTTGAAGCGGAAGTGAATCACGTCGCCGTCGCGCACGGTGTAAGCCTTGCCCTCGGAGCCGAGTTTGCCCGCAGCTTTCACGGCGGCCTCACTCCCGAGCGTCACGAGGTCCTCCCAGTGGCAGACCTCCGCGCGAATAAAGCCGCGCTCAAAATCCGAGTGTATTTTGCCGGCGGCCTGGGGCGCCAAAGTGCCCTTCGGAATCGTCCACGCGCGCACCTCTTTAGGGCCGGCCGTAAAGTAGGTCTCCAAGTCTAGGACGCGGTAACCGACCTGAATTACCTGCTCGAGCCCGGAGCGGTCGAGGCTCAGCGACTCGAGAAAGTCCGCGCGCTCTTCGGGAGGCAGCTGCATGATCTCCGCTTCAATGGCGGCGCAGATGACAATGCATTCCGCATCACGCGAGCGCGCGAGGTCCTGCAATGCCTTCACGTGAGGCCCGGGCTCGGAGAGCTGCGCTTCGTCCACATTGGCCACGTAAAATGCTGGCTTGGCGGTAAGCAAGCCAAGTTCACGGCATAATGGCGCAGCTTCCAGCTTGGCCTGAACCGCAGCGTCTACGACTCCTCCGCCATCGAGATGAGCGATGAGGGCTTCAAGGATGTCACCTTCAGCCTTTTCCTTGACGGCACCGCCTTTGGCAGCGCGCCGGCTGCGATCGAGGCGTTTCTGCAACGTCTCCAAATCCTTAAGCGCAAGTTCGGTTTCGATGGTGGCGAGGTCCGCGAGCGGATCCACTTTGCCTTCGACATGAACCACGTTGTCGTCGTCGAAGCAGCGAACGACGTGGACCACCGCGTCGACGTCGCGAATGTGAGAGAGGAAGGCGTTGCCCTTGCCCTCCCCCTGCGCCGCACCGCGCACTAGGCCGGCAATGTCGACGAAGTTGACCGTCGCGGGCAACACGCTGGTCGGTTTGTAGAGCGCGACGAGCTTGTCGAGGCGCGCATCCGGGACGGGCACCACGCCCACATTCGGGTCGATGGTGCAAAAGGCATAGTTCGCAGCCTCCGCTTGCTGCGCGGAGAGCGCGTTAAAAAGCGTCGATTTGCCCACGTTGGGCAGCCCCACGATACCTACCGAAAATCCCATAGAGACGAGGGGTGTAGTGAGGCTTTGCGCAACTGCAACGCATTTTGCAAAGATGTTTCTTGCCAAGTGCTGGGGGCGGCTGCATCGCTCCGCAGGCGCAGGTGAACGCGGGGCGCTGGTGATTTACGCTAGCACCCCACAGTTTTTACCCCAGGCTGTGTGCGAGCAGGACAAGTATGGGCTGGATTACAGCAGCCTTTATGCGGTGACATGCCAGGATAGTTTGCGCGGGACCCGGGCCAGCGTAGAAGAAGGAGCGCTTCATGACGGCGGGACACATTCTGGTAGTCGAAGATGAGACAGACCTCGCGGAACTCATCGCCTTTAATCTCCGGCAGCACGCCTACGAGGTCACCGTCAGCCACGAAGGCAAGCGGGCGCTTGAGATTCTGCAGAGCGAGGCCATCGACCTCGTCCTTCTAGACATCATGTTGCCCGACATTCTGGGCACCGAAGTCTGCCGGCAGGTTCGCAAAGCACCGCACCTCGAGCACCTGCCCGTGGTGATGCTGACCGCCAAAGGCGAAGAAGTGGACCGCGTCGTGGGTTTCGAACTCGGCGCGGATGACTATCTCACCAAGCCGTTCTCTCCCCGTGAGCTGGTGTTGCGCGTTGGCGCGGTGCTGCGGCGCTCCAAAGCGACAGCCTCCGCTGAGGCCCAGCGTCAATCCGTGACGAACGGCGCGGCATCCGACGGCGCCAAGGTGCTCGGGCCCATTCGCGTCGACCCCGAACGCCATGAGGTTTACGTCGCTGGCGAAGCGGTGAACCTGACCGCTCTTGAGTTCCGGCTTCTGCTCGACCTCATGTCCAAGCCCGGCCGAGTGCAAACCCGTGAAGGATTGCTCGATCGGGTCTGGGGTTATGCGGCGGGCGTGGGCAGCCGGACGGTTGATACCCACGTGAAACGCCTCCGGGAAAAGCTCGGCGTCGGAGGCGACGTCATTGAAACCGTGCGTGGCGTTGGTTACCGCATCCAAGACCTCGAACGCTGACGACAGACGGGGACCCGGGAGCGTCCGAGCGCACGGAGGAAGCTCACGAAGAACATGGCGCCTCAGGCGGTATCACCGCAGGCATGGGCGCCTTGGCGACGCATACGCGGCAATGAGGTGGGCGGGTTGCCCGCGTGCGCACTCAAGAAGGCACACTCTGTTTCACGTGAAACGCGTGTCCCGCCCGGTCAGCGAACGAGCACGCTATCGACACCATCACTTGCGCTGCCCCTGGCGCGTGCGACGCCATCACCACTCCCTCAGGCGCAGAACCCATGAATCCTTCGATGCCCCCGCTTTCCAATCCCGAACGCGTCAGATTCGGCCTTCGCACGCGGCTCATTGCGGTCATGGCCAGCGCCGCGGCGCTTTTCGTGGTGCTCGCTGTGGTCATGCAAGACCCCCTGCTCGAGCTTCAGCTGGCGCGCGCTACGACGACGGACCTCGAAGCACTCGCCCGTCAGGCGCTTGCGGAAGTCCACGCTGGCGCCGAAGCCGACGAAGTCGCCGACAGGCTCGGCGCGCGACGCGGCGCGCGCCTCCAAGTCTACGCCCGTGAGCCCAAAGGTGCCGACGACCAGAGCCTGCGTTTGCTCGGCGATACCGCTGGCGCCCCGGAGCCTAGCCAAGACGTGGCCCTGGACGCACTCAGCACGCCACCGCTGGAAGCGGGCACTGCGGTGACCCAAACCATTCGTGAGGAACGCACCCAGGTACTGCAACTCGTTCTGCCCACCGAACATTATGTGATCACCGCCGCAAGGCCCCTCACGCAGATGCGCGCGGTCCGCGAGAGTTTGGTGGGATTGCTCCTCACGGCCGGTGGCCTGATCCTTGGCCTCGTCATCCTCGCTACGGCCTACCTATCGCGCACCATTGTGCAGCCTATACGGGAACTCACCGTCAACGCCGACCACCTCGCCATGGGCGACTACAGCCAGCGCCTGGCCCTCGACCGCAGCGATGAACTCGGCATCCTGAGCGCCTCGCTTAACCGCATGGCGGACCGTCTCAAGGCCCAGATTCGCTCGACTAAAGCCGAGGGCGCGCGCTTTCGCACTGTCCTCAACACCATGGAGGAAGCAGTCCTCGTCGTGGGCACCAACCGGTGCATTGTGCACACCAACCGCCGCTTCGACCGCCTCTTTGGGCAGCCAGCCCCAGGTGACCCCCTCACGGCAGTGCTCATCGGCACCACTGTTGAGACTGCTCTTGAAACGTGTCTCAGCGCTGATACCGATGCGAACCACGTGCGCGAGTACGAAGTGCAGCTCCCGACGCGCATGGGCAGCGAACCGCGCTACTTCAACGCCCATGTCGCTGCCCTGCCTAAGGGCGAAGGCGTCATCGCAGTACTGCACGACATCAGCAAGATGCGCCTTACGGACCAGGTGCGCCGAGACTTTATCGCGAATGCGAGCCACGAACTACGCACCCCGCTAACGGCCGTTCGCGGTTTTGCCGAGACCCTGACCACGACCCAAATCGATGACGCAGCGACGCGCGAGCGCTTCCTGCATCTCATCCTCAAAAATACGATGCGCCTCGAACGCCTCGTCGACGACATGCTTACCCTCTCGAAGTCCGAGTCCGGCGAAGAGCGGCTCACCCTCACTCCGGTCGCAGTCGCGCCCATTATTTCCGACGTCGTCCGTACCTGGGAGTCGCAGGCAGCGGATAAGGATATCCGTATCCGTTGGGAGCCCCCCGCCGAAGCCGCAGAGCCTTCCATGACCGCCCAAGCGCACGAGCAGTCCCTAGACCAGATCTTGGTCAACCTCGTCGAGAACGCAGTGAAGTACACCGAAAACGGCGGCGAAGTGCGCGTGAACCTTGAAGATGCTGCGACACACATCACTATTTCGGTC
This sequence comes from Myxococcales bacterium, assembly GCA_007124745.1. Classification (GTDB taxonomy): domain Bacteria; phylum Myxococcota_A; class Polyangia; order Polyangiales; family SLQV01; genus SLQV01. The sequence goes on along the minus strand of SLEO01000112.1, from coordinate 3,017 downwards.
ACGGATACGGGTCCCGGGATTCCTCCCGAGCACCAAGCGCGCGTTTTCGAGCGCTTCTATCGTGTCGACACCGGACGCTCTCGCGCCCTCGGCGGCACGGGCTTGGGCCTCTCCATCGTGCGCCACCTAGTCTCGCGCCTAAACGGCACCATCGTTCTCGACAGCACACCCGGCCAAGGCTCCACATTCAGCGTCACCCTTCCCCGCGCCTAGGTCAGCCCGAGAGCAGACAAGGCGACGCAACGCTTTGCGCCACGAAGGGATCTTCACGTATCGGGGCACGTGCGTCAGATATCGTCCGGCTACCTGACCGAACCCGTCACACTGGTGGGCCACCGCTTTTGCGGACAAAGTCGGCGGGTCTCTACGGCAGCGTTCAGCCACGCCCTCGCACTTGCACCAGAGCGGCGAGGCCAAGATGGCGCGCGACCGGTTCGCGTAGCGATGGAAGTATCGCGAGTTACCTGGACAGCCTGAACCACCCTCTTATTTCTCGAGACTTAGAAAGACCCGGAGGAAGGGGCCTGGAGTAAGTATGGTAGGGCGGGTGGATCCGCGCGAGGAAGGTCCGTTTGCCCGGGCCTTTCGTCTCGCTGGCGCATGGAGGAGATGGTTCAGCATGACAGCAGGAGTTAGCATCCGTCGGGGCTTTGTGGTGACGGGGACGGGAACCGATGTCGGCAAGACGCTTGTAGGCACGGCATTGTTGCGAGCGCTGCGTTCCCGCGGACTGAAGCCTGGGGCGCTTAAGCCCTTTGAAACCGGTTGCGTCTCTCAGACGCTGGTACAAGGGGCAGACCACCCCGACTCCGACGCGGGGCGCCTTTCCCGAGCAGCGGGACTAGACCCCATGCGGTTTCTACCAGGCTTTTTTCGCGCGGAGCTTCCCTTAGCGCCCTACGCTGCACGCCTGGCGGGAGCGGCCTTACCGGCGGACACGCCCGCCGACCACGCAAGCGCGTCGACCCTCAGCCTGACGCGCATCGAATCCGAGTGTATCGCCTTCGCCGAGAGGTTTGACGTGACCTTGGTGGAGGGCGCTGGCGGGGTCGCTGTTCCTCTAACGGCTCAGCACACCACCCTGGACTTTTTCACGCGGCTGGGCTGGCCGTTGGTGCTGGTCGCCGCGGACCAGCTCGGCACGTTGTCGCACACGTTGACGGCGGTCTGGGCACTACGGTCACAGCATCTGCCGCTGCTTGCAGTCGTTCTCGTGTGCCCCCCTTCCGCCGCGATACCAACAGCGGAGGGACTCTTGCAAACAGCCGAGTCGGCTGCTGATGACCCGAGCCGAATCCATAACGCGCTCATTCTACGGGAATATCTGGGTCCGCTACCGGTGTTCAGCGTCTCTGGAGCCGAGCTGATCGCTGACGTAGATGGCAGCGCGTTGCCCGCCGCATTGGTAGACGCGTGCGCGCCTCAGGCCCCGGCCGTGGAGCTTCCCACGCGCTAAGGATGCTAAGCGAGCGACCTTCACTTCAAGGCAGGACGTGGAGCCTCACTGGTCAGCAGACCGGCTCCGCCTCGTTTCACGTGAAACACGCTACCGCTTCGTCACCCCCCGCGAGCCACTTCTGCCGCTCGGGACACCTTGGTCTGCGCCAATCTAGAGCGCGCTTAGGAGCTGGCCTAGGTGGTCTTGCGTGTGCGCCGCCGAACACACGATACGTAGTCGCGCGCTTCCCTCGGGCACTGTGGGCGGCCGAATCGCCTGTACCCAGAGTCCGTTGGAACGGAGTCGCTCCGCACACACAAGCGTGGCTTTCACGTCGCCAACGCGTATCGGGATGATGGGCCCCGCTCCTTCACCGACGGAGAAGCCCCGCGCTTGAAACTGTCCCCGCAGCCAGGCCGCCGCTGCGAGCACGCTCGCGCGGTGCTCGTCTGCCCCCGCTACCCTGCGCAACAGGCCCTGGAGCGCTACGGCGAGCGCTGGGAGGAGCGCGGTGGTGTAGACGAAGCCGCGTTGGCGCTGGCGCAGTAGCTCCACGACGGCGGAAGGGCCCGCAACAGCCCCCCCCTGTGAAGCGAAGGCCTTGCCGAATCCCATGACGGTCAGCAGACAGACGCCACGTTCACGAGCGCGCTCACGAATAGCGTAGCCAAGCCCCCGGCCTTGCGGCCCGAGAACCCCGATGGCGTGAGCCTCGTCGACCACCAGCGTCGCACCGAAGCGTGCGGCGAGGGAAACCAGCGTGCCTAGGTCCGGTGAGTCACCGTCCATCGAATAGAGCGATTCGACGACGATGAAGATCTGGCGCTCCTGGTTTGCCGCGCGTGCGACGCGTAGCGCCTCTTCCAGCGCGCCGACATCAAGATGCGGAACGATCACCCGCGGTGCCTTCGCGAGACGACACCCGTCGACGAGACTCGCGTGATTTAGGCTATCCGAAATGATGACGTCATCGCGCTCAGCAAGCGCTTCGAGAAGCGTCGCATTCAGCAGATACGTCGACGACATCACAAGGGCATCTTCTGCACCGACATAGGCCGCGAGGTCCGACTCCAGCGCCGCGTGCGCTTCCCGCGTACCTGTGACCAGACGTGACGCCAACGCACCGGCACCGGCTTCCCGCGCCGCTTCAGCAAGCAATGCCGCGTTCGCCGTATCACCGGCGAACCCCAAAGGATCACTCGATGAGAAGTCGATGTACGTCCTGCCGTCGATACGCACCAGCGGAGCCCCTAGCGAGACAACGGGTGTCAGCGTGCGCTGAGTCAACGCTCGCTTTCGCGCCGCTGACCACGCAGCACAGCGCCTTTCGAGTGACGTCATGCCGTTCATTCCAGACCCACCCTTCCGAACCAATCCCGTGCACCGCGCCGCGTATCCTTGCGCCGCGTATCCTTGCGCCGCGTATCCTTGCGCCAGGTATCCACGCGCGACGTATCGATGCACCCTAAACTCAAAGCACCGCACGCGAACGTTCACGACCTCTGCTTATGCGTCAACCACCTCCGAACGCGACGCGATATCATTGAAGCAACGTGCGCCCACATCCATCGCGGGCCTT
>SLEO01000016.1 GCA_007124745.1 Myxococcales bacterium | reverse complement strand
AAGCACTTCTCACCGAGCCTCAGCCGACGCGGCGTAGGCGAGCATCCGCACCGTGGCTTTGAAACGGTCACCTTCGCTTACAGCGGCGAAGTCGCGCACCGTGATTCGGGCGGCGGCGGCACCATCGGCTCCGGCGACGTGCAATGGATGACGGCCGGCTCCGGCGTCGTCCACGAAGAGCTGCACTCGCAAGCCTTCAGCGAAAGCGGTGGCATCTTCGAGATGGTGCAGCTCTGGGTCAACCTGCCCGCACGCCTCAAGCTCACCCAGCCGCGCTACCAAGGCCTTCTCGGCAAGACCTTTCCCGAGGTAAAGCTGGGCGCGGCGACCGCTCGATTAGTGGCGGGCAAGCTCGGTGACGTTAAAGGCCCAGGCCAAACCCACACACCCATCACCGTGTTTAACCTACGCTTCAACGCCGACGGTGAAAGCCGCTTTGAAGTGCCCCGCGACCACACGTTGCTAGTGCTCGGACGCACCGGCAGCCTGAGCGCGGGCGATGCCACGGCGGGCCCAAGCAACCTGCTCGTCTTTGAGCGCGGGGGCGAGGGCTCAAGCTCTGTGGTGCTGCAGGGCAAGGCGGGCACGGAAGCGCTGGTCTTGAGCGGCGAGCCCCTGGGCGAACCTGTTGTCGCCCACGGGCCCTTCGTCATGAATACGCGCGCCGAAATCATGACGGCCATCCACGACTACCAAAGCGGCCGCATGGGTCGCCTGTAGAGCAGCGGCAGGGGGTATAAGCATTCCGGGGTCACTCTGCCGGAAAGAGCCTGTGGTTGCTAGGGCCCCGCGCGCAGCGTTGGTGCACCTCCCAGAAGTACCCCGGGGGAGGGCCCGCGGAAGCGCACATGGTGGGATGCACCTCCGGACACCCGGGGTACCATGCGTGATAGGTCAAGCGAGCTGCGTGTTCGGTTGAGGGTCTATGCTCGAGCGCACACAGTCGACAACCGCAGCGTGCCTTGAGGAGCGCGCAGGATTTTTGGCGAGGCCGCGCGGCCGGCTCAGGCCCTTAACCGGACACGCATGCCCGGGGGCTTAAGGAGCATCCGCCCGTTAGCGGCGGCCGGCGGGCAGGCTGCGCACACGGCTGCGCTGAACGTGCCTTGACGGGTCGCTAGATGGAACCTGCCACGTGCCCCGCGCCTACCGCGGGCGCCTCGTGCGCGCTCCGCACGGATCGTCCGCGACGCAAATCAACGCGATGCCCGTCTGGCCGCGCGTTCGGAATCGTGTAGTTAAAGCCACTGGCAATGCGCCTTAAGATGTCGACATAACGACACTTTCACCACCCACTCGGCAACGGACGACGCCGGAACCCGCCTCGTTCAGCTACTGGGGTTGGGTAACGGAATACGCGACACCTGAGGCCGAACTCAGGTAGGCACGTGGATTGCGATGTGTGCTGACTCATGACCGAGACCGCACACACCGAGAGACCGCGTACATCCTTCAGCACGAGCGCGAAGAGCGCCACGGCGAAGCGGCGCACGCGCCTGCTTAACGCGCACGCTGTGCTCGCGCCGAGTGCCGCACGACCTCGCGCCCTACCCATCGCCAAGAGACTCGGCAGGTCTTGGCTGAGGCTCGGTGGGTTGGCGGCGGTGCTGTCGCTTACCGCCTGCGACTTGGGTCTTGAGGAGCTGGGGCAGCTTGCGGCGCTTGACGACGAATCGTGTGCATGCCGCAGAGTGTGTGGCACGAACGTCGCCCCTTCAGCGATTCACTTCGGCGCAGAGGGCATCATGCTTACGCCGGAAGCCACCGCGGACATCACCGAGGTACGCGTGGCGCATCACTTCACCATGAGCGACCCGGAGACCGAGGACGAGGTCGACGGTGTGAACGCGCGCAAGTCGTTTATCTATCCAGGTTCCGCCATCAATGCGACGCAGATGTTCGAGCTTTATGCGGCGCCGGGCGACGCGCTGACCCTCACCTTTGTAGGCAAGGGCGTGCGGACGGATGTCAGCTTTGCCTATCCCGACATCGCTGAAGGCGAGACGGTCACACTGGCAGAGCTTGAGCACAGCCAGAACGCGCCGTGTCAGGCTCTCGGTGACGCGATGGATATGAGCCTCGCTTCGCTCAGCCGCGCCGGCCAAGGGGCGCAGCTGAGCATTCCCGCAGGCGCCATCAGCGACGTGCGGGCCGAAACGCTCTACGTTGTGCATCACGCGCTCGGCCTGCGCGCCGGCGCGCCCATCGCACTGGAAGGCCCCACGGTGGTCACCCTACCCGAGCTGCCGATGAGCGCTTTGCTTCAGGGGCAAGTGGTCACGGTGGAGCTTCACGATGACGAGGGCAATGTGGTGGCCTTCTCGGACTTCAAGGCGAGTGCGGCCGCGCTGCTCGCACTGCAAGCAGAGGGTGGCGAAGAGAGCCTTGCACTGGTGGACTTGGAACTGGCAGCGTGTGAAGCGGACGTGCCTGCTGCGCCAGATAGCGCCCAAAGCTGCGGACCGTGGGCAGAAGCATTCATCGGTGAGGTTTACTCCGCAGCGCCGAGCGAGCCCGTTTCCGCTGACGCGGCCTTTATTGCGGCAACGGCCAACTTCCAGCCCCTGTTTCCCGACGTGCGTGGCCACTGGGCGGAGACGGAGATCCGTTCGCTCAGCCAGCAGGGCATCATCGCAGGTTTCGAGGACGGCAGCTTCCGGCCCAACGCGGCCATCACGCGAGCGCAGTTCGCTGCGATGCTTAACAAGGCCTTCCTAGAGGGCTTCCCTGTCTCCGGAGGCCAGACCTTCCCTGACGTGCCCGCGACGCATTGGGCGCGGGAAGCCATCCGCCGCGCAAGCGCTGCGGGCTTCATGCGCGGCTACGATGATGGCCGCTTCCGTCCAGACCAAACGTTGACGCAGGTTGAGGCCGCCGTCGCCCTAGCCAACGGCCTCGACCTCGATGCGGGCGACTGGAACGTCACCGCACGCAACTTTGCTGCCGACAGCCAGCAAGTACCCGAATGGGCCCGCGCATCCATCGCCAACGCCGAGGCCTTTGGGCTTTTCAGCAATCCCGCTTTCCACAACGGCCGACTTCGACCCAACGACACCGCGCCACGCGGCTTGGTAGCCTCGTACATTTACCATGCGAGCACGTTGCACCTTACCTGCGAGCACAGCGAAAGCTGCCAACTCGGCGACCCGCGCAACAAGGAAGCTATCACCCTTTTTGGCGTCGCCGTCTACCTTACCGCTGCCTGGCTTGCTGCGGTAACGTTGGCTTACATCAATCCGGCGAACCGCCCACCTTCGTTCCCCGCGATGCGCCGCGCTGTGACTCAGGTCATCCAGAGAATTCAGAACTCCGCTCGGGAGGTCGCGCGGTTCGTTCGCGCTTCCATTTATTTTTCTAGTGGAGACCTTGGCGGTGCGTATGGGGAACTTCCCGAAGGTGTTCACGAAGATGTCGCTACCTTTGCGATCCCGAACGCGATTAGAGCCTTTCAGGCGCTTGGAGAGAGGCGTCCAAACCCGCCGCGGCCCTACACGGAAATGCACTTTAACCTCAATACTTATGTCAACTCGAATAACAGCCCCTGGCAGTTTGGCGGGCAACACAACTCGCTCGTCGCTTGCACGGACAGCCTTTTCGCTAAGTTTATGGCATTCCGGATAACATTCGGTGTCTGCATCAAGACACCCGACAGGAACATGTAGTACGAACCTCAGCACGCCGAGTGCGCCTCAACACCGCAACTCGGGACGCGAAGCCCGCTCCCCGGCCACACAGTTTCACCGCGTCACGGTTTGCGCGCTAAACCTCATGGCGGAGTCACCTCCGGCGGGGTTAGGCCTTGAGGGCACGGACGACGGCGGACACGGGCGCGGGGTCTTGCATCACGTAGAAGTGCAGAGAGGGCGCACCCTGGGCAAGCAGGGTGCGCCCTTGTTCGATGGCCCAGGCGATGCCGACATCGGTCACATCATCGCTTGGGCAACGGCTGGCGGCGTGGCGGAGCGGCTCGGGCAGCTCGCAGCCGAAAATGCGCGGCAGCGCATCGAGGTGACGCTTGCGGGTGAGCACCTTTAGGCCGGGAATAATGGGGACGGTGATGCCTCGCTTGCGGCAAGCAGCGACAAAGGTGCGGTAGTGGTCGCTGTTGAAAAACATCTGCGTCACGACGTAATCCGCGCCCGCGCGCACCTTCGCCTCGAGCGCATCCAGATCGGCCTCCAGCGATGGCGCAAGGCCGTGTTTCTCGGGGTAACCCGCAACCCCAATGCAGAAGTTGGCCGCATCACCGGGGTCAGCGCCATCGAGGTAGGTACCGCGATTGAGCTGAGCGAGCTGCGCCACCAAGCTCGTAGCGTCTTCATTGACCGAACGCCCTGCATCGATGCGCTTGGGCGCGCCCTTATCGTCGCCGCGGAGCGCGAGAAGGTTGTCGATACCGAGGTAGCGCAGCTCGATGAGGAAGTCCTCGGTCTCTTCCCGCGTAAAGCCCGAACAGAGGACATGGGGCACCGCATCGATGCGGTACTTGTATTGGACCAGGGCGCAGAGCCCCAAGGTGCCCGGGCGCTTGCGCGTGACCTTCGTGACCTGGCCGCTGGCACCCGTCACGGAGACCGCCTCCGCAGGGTGGGAGGTGATGTCGATGAAGGGCGGACGAAAGGCGGCGAGCGCTTCGATAAGGCCCAGGAGCTCCGCGAGGGAGCTGCCGCGACGCGGCGGAATAATCTCGAAGGAAATGGGGGGCGAAGCCGCCCGGCTGAGGTGATCAACGACGCGCATGAATCTCGGGGCGTAGGGTAGGCCGGCGCTGCAGGCGAGGCCAGCCGGCGCATGCTAGACAAGTGCCCTATGACAGCACCAGCAGCGCGCGGCGATGTGGTTGAAATCCGAGCCCCGAAAGGCGCCCGCGTTTTTGAAGTGGTGTGGGAGCACGGGGAAATCGCCCGCCTGCCCCACGCGCTCTTGCGAGGTTTTTGCCCCTGCGCGCACTGCCAAGGCCACGCCGGACCCATCCGCTGGACCGAAGGCACCGAAGCCCTTCCCGCCGAAGCCCTCGAACTCACGGACGTCTCGGAGGTAGGCAACTACGCCGTCCTACTGACCTGGGGCGACGGCCACAACACAGGCATCTATTCCTTCCCCTACCTCGCCCGCCTATCCGCCATCGCCGCCGCCCCCTTAGCCACCTGGCGCAAACTCACCTTCACCAAATAGTCTGTATCGGTATGGACTTAGTCTGACAGCACCTGGTTGTCAGAGGATGTCTGTGTGATGAAGTCTAAGCGGCTCCTGAGAAATGTTTCTGAAGGTATGCTTGGTGCCCGTCAAGCAAGGTCTGCATGGGCGTTCTGCCGCAGCACATCTTCCCTTGATGGGTGCGCTCTTGGTTGTAGTACCTGAGCCAGTTATCGACGTCTTGTTGAAGCTCGTCAAGCGTTTGGTAGATGCGTTTCCGCAAGGCCACTTGGTAGAACTCCTCAAGCATGGTTCTGTGAAACCGTTCGCAGATACCGTTGGTCTGCGGGCTTTTCACCTTGGTCTTGGTGTGGTCGAGGTCGCTGACCGCCAAGAAAAGCTGGTAGGCATGCTCGTCGTGCCGCCCGCAGTATTCGCTGCCTCGGTCCGTGAGGATGCGTTCGAGCCGCATGTCATGGCGCTCAAAGAGCGGTAGCACACGGTCGTTCAGCAAGTCGGCCGCCGTCAGCGCCGTCTTGGTCGTGTACAGCTTCACCTCCGCGACGCGTGAGTAGGTATCGACGAAGGTCTGCTGGTACACCCTCCCGACACCCTTGAACGTGCCAACAAAAAATGTGTCCTGGCTTCCGAGAAAGCCTGGGTATTCGGTTTCGATTTCCCCGAAGGCCTCGTCCTCCTGACGCTACGTTTCAAGCGCTGCGACCTGCGCTTCGGTGAGAATGACGCCGTCTTCGGCCACCCTTTTCTCGAGAGCCTTAAGGCGCTTCTTTTTGGTCTCAAGCCCGTGACGCAGCCAAATACCGCGCACCCCGAACGGCGAGACCAAAAGGCCGCGCTTGCGCAGCTCATTGGACACCCGCGTTTGCCCGTAGGCCGGCTGCTCCAGCGCATGGGCCACCACGGCCTCCTCAACTTCAGGTGCCGCCCGGTTGTGGAAGTTGGGCTTGCCCTTTCGGCTCTGCTCAAGCAGCGCCTCTACGCCGCCGCTCTCCATCGCTTCCTTGTATCGGTAAAACGTGTCTCGGCTGTAGCCCATCACCTTGCAGGCCCGCGACACGTTCCCGAGCTCCTCTGCTAGCCTCAACAGTCCCACCTTGTTACGTACAATTTTCCGTTCTCTGTTTGTCATGAGGGGTCTCCTTGGCGCGCCTCGCGCCGTTGCTCTCACAACCAGGTCCAACCCCACTAAGTTGAGGCATGTGTCAGACTAAGTCCATACCGATACACCTTGAGCTTACCCACCATCCGTTTCTTCGCCGTGCGACGCACCACCTGTGTGCCTCCCCTGCTTCGTCTGGCCACACACGTGCGTGAAGCCAAGGAAGTCGAAGGTCTCAGGTTTGCCCTTGCCCCGCTGACGTCGGTGCTGGGCCGCATAGCGCCCAAACTCGATCAGCCGAGTCTTGTCGGGGTGCAGTTCCAGACCGAACTGTGCCAATCGCTGGCCTAGCTCTTCCTGGAAGCGCTGCGCATCCGCCTCGTATTCAAAGCCGAGCAGCAGATCATCGGCATAGCGCACGATGATCATGTCACCCTGCGCATGCCTCCGGCGCCACCTCTCGGCCCACAGGTCGAAGGCGTAGTGCAGATAAATGTTAGCCAGCAGCGGCGACACTGTCGCCCCTTGCGGACTACCCTTTTCCGTCTCCACCTGCTTCCCGTCTTCTAGGACGCCTGCTCTGAGCCATTTGGCGATCAGTCGTTGCATCCTAGCATCCGCTACCCGGTGCTCGATAAAGCGTTCCAGACATCCGTGGTCGATGGCATCGAAGAATCCACGTATGTCTGCATCAAGCACCCAGTTCACCCGCTTCCGCCGGAGTCCGACCGCCAGCGCATCCAGCGCTTGATGCTGACTGCGCCCCGGTCGAAATCCATACGAAAACCCGACAAAGTCCTCTTCGTAGATCGCGTTCATCACCTCCACGACTGCCCGCTGGACAATCTTGTCCTCCAGCGATGCAATCCCGAGCGACCGTTGCCGGCCGTCCGCTTTCGGGATGAACACCCTGCGCGAGGGCTTCGCTCGGTACGCCCCGCGATGCACACGTCCGTGCAGCGCCTCAAGGTTTCCCTCTAGGCCCTCCCCGTACTGCCCCCACGTCACACCGTCTACCCCCGCCGCAGCCCTCGGTCGCAGCGCGTGATAGGCCGCCCGGAGGCGGTCCAGCGTCACGTGGTGTAGGAGCGCGGTGAACCGCGCTTGCCTGTCTCGTCTCGCAACTTGCCGCACGCGGTCCAGCGCATGGGACACGTCCTGTTGCCGGCTCTGCGTCCGGGGCGTGCTGCGCGGGTCCGCGTTCCCCTTGGTCCGACCCCTTCCCTCCACCGCCTCCGCCGCCCCAGATGGCGCTTTGTTCAGCAGCTTCGCAGGTACTACGGGCCCGTCCGACTTCCCACCATCCTCCATCATCGGCGTGCGGCCTCCGGCCTTCCCGATAACTCCCGTAGCGCCATCCACCACGGGTCACGGTGGGATCTCCCTGTTCTCGCACATAGAGGTTCTGTACGTGCTCCGGGTCTACGACCGCGCAGGGCCAGATCACACCTCGCGTTAGCGGTGCCATCCGTCTCGCCTTCCGCTTCAGTTAACAGCGTCGGCACCCTGAAATGCTTGATTTCGCGGCTCAATACCGGGCCCGCACATGCCCCTGTCAACGCTTCGCCGCCTACCTCTCGGTCCTCGACGCATGACTCAGGGTCATCGTGGGTCGCTACTCCTTCGATGTGAGACTCTT
>SLEO01000047.1 GCA_007124745.1 Myxococcales bacterium | reverse complement strand
CTGGGGGGGGGGGGGGGGGAGTGCCGTGACGCGGCGCACACATAGCGCGCAGACCGCGCCAAGAGCTTTGCTGGTGGCGAAGGCGCCCACCCGCCCAAGTCGCATTGGCTTTACGCTGATCGAAGTCCTTGTCGCGATGCTCATCCTCTCGATGCTCGCAACGCTCGTCTATGGCGGTTTCTCCCAGGCTGCGCGCAACCGCGAGCGCCTCGAACAACAGAATACGTTTTACCAAGAGACCAGCCTCGTTATAGAGCGGATGGCCCGTGAGATGTCGATGGCTTACGTCTCTACGCACGTTTCGCCGTCCCTTGTCCTGCGGCAGATGGTTTCGGGTTTCGTCGGCAAAGACCGGGCGCGCCGACACCGCGTCGATTTCACCGCCTTTGCCCATCGGCGCCTCGACCAGCACGCCAAGGAAAGCGACCAGTCAGAAATCGGCTACTTCGTGACGACGGACCCGGACGACCCGCGCGGCCTTGTCTTGGCGCGGAGAGAGCAGGTGCCTATCGACGACGACCCCACCGAGGGTGGCCGTGCGGTGGTATTGTTACGTGGCGTCGAGAGCCTGGAGTTTGCCTACCTCGACCCGATGACCCTCGAGTGGGTGAACCGCTGGGACACGCTCCAAATCAACGAGCAGCCCAACCGTTTGCCGCTGCAGGTGAAGATCATTCTTAAAATGCATCCGCCCTTCGACCCGCGGGAAACGCTCACCTTCGCCACACGAACGGACTTCGGCCTACGCTGGGGACTTAACCATGCCAACTACACCCCCTAGCGCAGCGCGCAGGTCCGCGCGGAGCCGTCGGCGGCCGCGACAGCCCGTCAAGCAGCGCGAGGGCATCGCCATCGTCATGGCGCTCACGGCCATTGCGATTCTCGCACTGATCGTTTCGGAGATGCACCTGAGCACCAGCTCGTCCTTCCGCATCGCATTCGCGCAACGCGACCGCTTCCAGGCGGAACAGCTCGCGCGCTCCTCGCTCAATCTAACGCGTTTGCTTGTTTCCATTGAGCCTGAGATCCGCCAGATCGTTACGCCGATCTACCAAGCGGTCGCGCGCCGGGCGCCGCCGCAGCTGCCTATCTGGAACTTCGCAAACAGTATGCTGTCCCCATTCTGCGACTACGAGGGCAACCTCGACGCGCTCAAGACGGCGGGCGTCGCGACCTCTCAAGTAGAGGGACTGGGGAAAACCGGCGGCACGTGTCAGATCCTTGCGGCCTCCGAGAACGCCAAACTTAACGTCAACTTGCAGATCGGTGCGGCGCCCGAAATCGCCAAGCGCAAAATCGCTCAGCAACTCTTTTCGATGATGGGCGGCGAAATCTCTCCGAACCCCTACGACAAGCTCTTCGAGCGTCGGGACCGATTCGGCAATACCAATACGCGCATGGACATCATCGCTGCGCTCATCGACTGGTGGGACGTGGATCAGCAAGCGACGATGTTCGACCCACGCACGGGTACCGTCAGTCAGGCCGGCAGTGAGGATGACGTCTACCAGCGCGCGGGCTTGGGCTACCGCATCAAAAATGCGCCCTACGATTCGATCGAAGAGCTGCGCCTCATCCGCGGAGTCGACGATGACTTTTGGGTCAACTTCGTCACCAATGATGATGGCGACCCTTCGGTGCGCAAACTCACCATCTACGGCCTCGGCAACATCAATCCGAACGAGGCGCCGCCGGACGTGCTGCTCTCGCGCGTGTGCTCACTGGCGCGCGAAAGCACCCTGTGCGCGGACCCCCTTGAGCGGCTCAAGTTCGTGCAGTTAGTGTCGACGGCGCGGATGATGCTGCCGCTACCCTTCTTTACGAAGGGTGAGGATTTCGTCAACTTTATCCAGGGGAAAGGTGGCGATACCGACCTTTACCCCATCTTGCAAAGCTTTCTCGGGGAGAGCAGCCCGATGCTCTTTTTGCCCATCACCCTCGACGCGGAGACCATCAAGCAACTCACCAGTAGCTTCAATCCCGAGACCCAAATCGTGTCGATAGACGCCATGGGTTACGTGGGTCAATCCAAGGTTCGGCTCCGCACCGTCGTGAACTTCCACAGTCGCTGGACGCCCCCACCGCCCAACGCCGGCCGCGTCTCTCCCCTCGGCGTGCTGCACTACTACCGTATCGATTGAGCTTTCCTGGACCAGCGCCGGCTTCCGGATAAGGGGGCGTGGGCGAAGCGCGTCTCGAGCGGCCCCGGGGGTGCGGCCTCTCGGGACGCTGCCTTGGTGAATGCAAGACGGTAAGCATCAAGCGTTAGCCGAAACGTATCGAGGGCAGCAACAACTGTTGCCACACCTTGGCCGAGAGTCCGCCATGGAAACAGGTGGATATGGTGGCGCGCGGCAGGTTTGGGCGACGCCTCGGGTTCTCCTCGCAACGGTACTCTTTCCGGAGCTGTTGCAGGCTTGGGGGTGTCAGACGGCGTGTTCGCGCTGCCTTGATGATTCGAGCTGTTTGCTCACGGGCGAGCGAACGTACTGCGTGCCCATGACGTTTCAGGGTAAGGCCGTGGGCAGCTATTGTTTGCCCAAGCTGCAAGATAATTTCGGCTCCTGCAGCCGCCACGCGCCGTATGTTCACGCGATTTCCGCGACCTCCGTCGGCGGCGAGTCGGGCATCTTCTGTGCGCCCGAGCCCACCACCACCTGCCGAGCGATAACGGGGCTCAACGCTCCCTGCGGTCAAGCCAGCGTGGATGACCAGCCCGCGGAAGCATCTGACCGTCAATGTGGCCATCCCGCCGTCTTGGATGCGCTTTGCGTCCCGGAGGATCCTACCGCGAGCGAGGTATCGCTCCGCTGTGCGCCGCGGTGCACGCAAACGCTGGGATGTAGTTTGGGCTACATCTGCGTTCAGCCCGCCGAAGACCGCGACCCCGTCTGCATTCGCTCCGCGGCTTCACGGGAAAGCTCACCTTGGCTTGCAGAATCACTTGCCCGCTAAATCGAACCGCGCCCCGCTGCGACCCCGAGGAGCGCCGGGCGTCTATCGTCGGTTGCCAGTCGCCAGTCGCCAGTCGCCAGTCGCCAGACGCCGCCAGACCAAGCCCGGCGTAAGCGTTGCGTCTCCACAGTCTGTGGTATGGGCTAGGGTATGCGTAGCACTTGTGTAGTCGTTGGGGCGGGCCGGGGCATTGGTCTCGAGCTTGCGAAGTTATTTCGTCAGACCCACGCGGTGACCGCGACCTCGCGTCGTCCCTCGTCCGCCCTCGACGCGCTCGAGGTGGACAACGTGTCCGGGGTGGATGTCTGTGACCGTGCCTCGCTGAGCGCGGTCGCAGGCCGCTTCGACGCCTCGACCATAGACCTGCTTGTCGTTGTGCCAGGGGTGCTTCACCGCGATACCTTTGGGAGCATCGACGATAGCCAAGTGCAGGCGCAGTTGGACGTGAACGCGCTCGGTCCCCTGCGCGTTGTCGAAGCCTTCAGCGACCGCTTGCGCGACGGCGCGAAGGTGGTGGTGCTCACAAGTCGCATGGGTTCGATGGCCGACAACACATCGGGGGGCTACTACGGCTATCGCATGTCGAAGGCCGCACTGAATGCGGCCGCCGTGTCACTCGCCCATGACCTTCGCCACCGCAACATTGCGGTAGGCATCCTCCATCCGGGTTTCGTCCAAACCGACATGACGGGAGGCGCGGGCGACCTCAGCCCCGCGGAGTCCGCTGCTCTGTTGGTAACGCGCATCTCCGAGCTCTCCGTCGCCCAAAGCGGCAAGTTCTTCCACGCCAACGGCGAAAACCTCCCCTGGTAGACGGTAACTGTTCAGGGGCATTTTGCACGCATGCCCCCGAGTGTTCGGGAGTGAATCCCGTACGCCTCTCCCCAACGCTGCCGCTGAGGTGGCCTAAAGCCGGAAAGCGCGGCCCCAGCGCCCACGCGGCTCTTTCCCGCGGGCTTTTCGCTACCTGCGACCCCCTAAACGCTTACGGTAAACGTAGCCGGCGCGGGTTATTTGAAGGTGTGCCAGCCGAGGAGGGCGAGGAGAGCGATGGCGACGAGGGTGAGCGTCGTTAGCGCTGCGACGACGACGGGTTTTGGGCCCGCATGCCGTTCCGGCGGCGGACTGTGGTCCGTGGGGCTTTCGGCGTCAGCGTGTGTAACTTCTGTTGGGTGGGGCAATGCCGCAGGCGCGCCAGAATCCAGGTGGTCCGCAATGCCGCCGAGCGCAGTTTGCGTTGTCGTGGGTTGGGCTTCCCACAGGCTGCCCAGGCTGAGTTCGCCGGTCATCAGGGGTTCGGATCCGGGGGCGATCTGCAGGTCGAGTGGGCTTGAGCCGTCGGCAAGTTCGCGCTCCGCCTCTTGACCGATCGAGACGAAGCCCGTGAGTTCCTCCTGAATCAGGGTCGCGATCTGCGAGTTTTCCGCGGCAAGATTCTTGGGGACGCGCTTGGGGATGTAGGTGCGGACAAGATTCGCCAAATCATACGACGTGACCTTCAGACGGTGGTCGAAGAGGAAGTCGGCGAGCGCGTCGCCGAACTCGCGGCAGGTCTGGAAGCGGTTTTCTGGTCGCTTTTCCAGCGCCTTCAGGATAACGCGCTCGATATCGTGATGCAGCCCCTCGTGTCGTTCGAGGGTGAGCGGCGGAATGTTGGCTTCCGCCACGAGCTTGACGGTCTGGTAGTCCGTTTCGCCCCGGAAGAGCCTGCGGCCTTCGAGGAGTTCCCACAGCACCACACCGAGGGCGAAGATATCGGCGCGGGCGTCGACATCGGCGCCATTCGCCGCTTCCGGCGAAAGGTAGCCGAACTTGCCTTTCACCACGCCGGGGTCCGTGCTTTCGAGCTGCGTGGTCGCCTTCGCCAGGCCGAAGTCCATGACCTTCACCTCGCCGCGACGTGAGAGCATGATGTTCGGCGGTGAGACGTCGCGGTGCACGATCCGCAAGGGTTGTCCGTGATCGTCGAGAAGGTCGTGGGCGTAGGACAAACCGCGCGCCGCCTCCATCGTGATAAAGATGGCTTCTTTGCCAGGGAAGGCGCGCCGTTTTCCGTGAACGTTCTCGGCGAGCGACTTCAGGTTCGCGCCATCGATATACTCCATCACAATGAAGTAGGAGTTGTCCGTCGAACCCACATCGAAGACGGTCACGACGTTGGCGTGGTTGAGGCGCGCGCCTAGGCGTGCCTCGTCGAGAAACATGTTAACGAAGTCTTTGTTCTGCGTCAGATGCGGCAAAACGCGCTTGATCGCGACAGGTTTGCGAAAACCTTCAACGCTGACCGCTTCGCCGATAAAGACTTCCGCCATGCCGCCCGCTTCGATGCGTTCGACGACACGGTATTTCTGGTCAGCCATAAGCTTGCTCGACGAAAAGGAGAGGGCGCGCGCCCTGGTTAAGCGTCGCCGTGCCGAGGGAGTCGCTCGGTTTCTCGCGTTGCATCACATACGTCACGCCTCACACATGGTCGATGTTTCGCGCGGTTAGGTCAAGTCATTGACAGCGACCCCCTAGCTTCAGTGCCCGCCGCCGAGCTGCCTGCTCGGGGCACTCTGCTACACTCGAGCTGTGCCTAGATCTCGCGCCATTCGCATCGCTCCATCGATTCTCGCGGCAGATTTTGCGCGGCTGGGTGACGCGGTGCGTGACGTGAGCGCGGCGGGCGCCGACCTCATTCATGTCGATGTGATGGATGGCCACTTCGTCCCGCCGATCACCATCGGTCCCGCCGTAGTCAAGGCGGTGCGCCCCTTCAGCCCCCAACCCTTTGATGTGCATCTGATGGTGACTCGGCCGGATGATCACCTTGAGGCCTTCATCGACGCCGGCGCCGACATCGTGACGGTGCACGCGGAGGTGTGTCCCCACCTCGAACGAACGCTCCGGCGGATTCGGAGCCTCGGCGCAAAAGCGGGCGTGTCGCTTAATCCGCACACGCCGGAAGACGTGCTGCGCTACGTCTTAGATGCGGTCGACCTCGTCCTCGTGATGAGCGTCAATCCGGGCTTTGGCGGGCAGAAGTTTGTGCCAGCGGTGTTGCCCAAAATCCGGGCGATCCGCGCGCTGCTCGACGCTGCAGGTCGCGAAGATGTTGCCGTAGAGGTTGACGGTGGCGTAAACCTAGAGACGGCGCCGCACATCGTTGCGGCGGGGGCTGATATGCTGGTCGCGGGCACGGCGGTGTTCGGTCAGGCGGACTGGCGCGCCGCCATTAGCGGCTTGCGCGGAGAGTGACCCCCAAAGGACCCAAAGTGATTGAGGAAGAAGCAGCGCTGACTACCGTCTTTGATGACGATAAGGCGACCAAACGGCGCCTGAGGCGCTCGCGACTTGTCGTCATCGACGGCCCAGACGCGGGCACTGAGCTTCAAATCGAGCGCGAGCGCGTGACGATTGGACGCAGTGTCATTTGCGACCTGACGCTTAGCGACAAGGCCGTCAGCGGTACGCACTGCGAGGTGGTAGCTTCCGAGCGAGGTTTCATCATCCGTGACCTCGACTCGACCAACGGAACGTTCTGCGGCGACCTACGGGTCGGCGAGGCATGGATGACCGCGGGAACCACGCTGCGCGCCGGTCAAACCCACCTACGCTTCGAACCCGCTCAGGGCACCGTCGAGATTGATATCTCCTCGCGCGAGCGCTTCTTTGGTCTTGTAGGCAAAAGCCTGCGCATGCGTGAAATCTTCGCCATCCTTGAGAAAGTTGGCCCCACCGACCTCACCGTGCTGGTGCGCGGTGAGACGGGTACGGGCAAGGAGCTTGTTGCCCAGGCCGTCCACCAAGCGTCCGGGCGTGCGACGGGCCCTCTCGTGGTGCAGGACTGCGGCGCGATACCCAAGGACCTCATAGAGAGCACCCTCTTCGGTCACGAAAAGGGGTCGTTTACCGGCGCGACCGAGCGGCACCGTGGCTCCTTCGAGGCGGCCACCGGCGGCACCATCTTTCTCGACGAGATTGGTGAACTCGACATCTCGCTGCAGCCCAAGCTCTTGCGCGTGCTTGAAAGCAAAGAGGTCAAGCGCGTCGGCTCCAACCAGGTGACCCCAGTGGATGTGCGCGTGGTCGCCGCCACCAACCGCGACCTCCGGAAGATGGTCGACGAGGGCTCCTTTCGCGAGGACCTCTACTACCGACTGAGCGTCGTTCAAATCGATATCCCGCCCCTGCGGGAGCGTCCGGAGGATATCGCACCTATCGTAGCGGACTTTTTGCGCTCCTTTGACGAGCGCATGAAGCGTAGTCCCGAACAGGCCTTCAGCATCGCCCGCGACGCGCTTGTCTCCCTCGAGTCCCACCGCTGGCCCGGCAACGTTCGGGAGCTGCGTAACGTGATCGAACGCGCTGCCTCGCTCACCGACGCGAGTGAAATCACCCTCAAGGACCTGTCGCCGAACTTTCAACGGGCGCCCACGGCCTCCGCCGCCGGCGCGAATGCAGCGCTTTTCGTCGAGGACAATCTCCCCTTCAAGGCCGCAAAGCAGCGCGTCATCGACGCCTTCGAAGCGTCCTACCTGCGCGCACTGCTGGACAAATACGACGGCAACATCACGCGCTCGGCCAACGCCGCTGGCTTAACCCGCTACCACCTACGCGAACTCGCCAAGCGCTTCGGCATACGCGGCGCCTCCGACTAAGCCCTCCGACACCTGTCTGCGCGCTTGTTGCGTACGTGTCTCGCTGACCTCTCTATTCCATCAAGGCAGTGTCCCGAGTCGCCCGGGGCTGCTGCCTCGGAGGGGGTTCCTGGGGGGACCCCACATTTTGGTTCTCCGCAAAGCGGAGGGCCTAAATGTGGGGGGCGCCAAAGGGCACGCCAGCGTGCCCGGTCCGCCGCAGAGGCCGCAGCCCCGGGCGACTCGGGACACTGCCTTGATGGAATAGAGAGGTCAGCGAGACACGTACGCAACAAGCGCGCAGACAGGTGTCGGAGGGCTTAGTCGGAGGCG
>SLEO01000277.1 GCA_007124745.1 Myxococcales bacterium | reverse complement strand
GCACCGGCCGGGCGGGGCGCAGCGGACAGGCCATCACCTTTATTTCACCGCGAGAAATCGACGCGCTCTCCAGCCTTGAGTCGAGCGAACGCTGCAGCATCGAACGCAAGGTCATGCCGTCGGATGTGGACATTGTGCGCGCCCGCTTCGCTCAACTTGAAGCGCGTATTCGGGAGAACTTGGGCGAGGCACTCCCCGTTCTGCTCGACGAGAGCTTTTCGCGTCTCGCGGAAGAGGTGGGAGCCGCCACCTTCACGCAGGCGCTTGGCTTAACACTGCTGGGGGAGCTCGGCTGGCAGCTTCCGACCAACCCCAGCGAACGCCCGCCCTTCTGGAGTGAGCCGCCGCTCGACCGAGCCCCTCGAGGCCGCGGAGGCTACGGCGGTGGTGGCTACGGTGGCGGAGGCTACGGCGGAGGCGGTGGCAACCGAGGCAGCCGCGGTCCAGGAGGTGCACCCTATGGCCGTCAGGGGCAAGGGTCAGCCCAAAGCCGCGGCCCCGGCGGACGGCCGAGCGACAGACCAGGCGGGTACCGGCAGGAAGGTCGGCCCAGCGCCGCCCCCGGTGGGCGGCCCGGTGGGCGGCCCAGTGGCGGCACGAGCGATAGCGGGCCTCAGGCCAGCAG
This sequence comes from Myxococcales bacterium, assembly GCA_007124745.1. Classification (GTDB taxonomy): domain Bacteria; phylum Myxococcota_A; class Polyangia; order Polyangiales; family SLQV01; genus SLQV01. Next base: position 7,378 of record SLEO01000277.1, on the reverse strand, counting down.
GCCACCGAGCCGGGCTCCCTACGGTGGCCCACGCGACCCCAAGTTTGAATCCGGCCGCGATGACAACCGTGCGCCGGCGCCGCGCGCTGCGGGCAAGTCCCCCTTCAAAAAGGGCGCTGGGCCCGCGGCAGCTCGCGGCGGCGATGCTCCCCTGCGCCGGGAGCGCGGCGCGGCGTCTGCCACGCCTGCGCCCGCCAAGACACGGCGCATTGTCGCGGCGCCCGGCGTCGCGGCCGCCAAGAAGCCCAAAAAGAAAAAGGCCAACGGCTAGGCACCCCACATCGCGACGCGCGGAAGATACAGCGTGAAGGCCAGCGTCTGCGGCAGCTCGGATGCCTGCTGGGAGAGCCATCTTTCCACGCGCACGCTCGCCTTCAGGTAAGCGAAGCGCGGCAGTGCGGGCAGCGTAGCGCCGCGCCTGGCATCACCTCGCATTCGAGTCCGCAACCGCAGCGCTTGCGCGCGGGGTCATCGAGACCTGCGTCCGTCCGAGGAGAACGGAACGCTAGCTCCACCGGCGGCGTGGCAGGTGCGAGGCGCATAGTGCGGCCGCGATTGCGCCGGTAGGCGGTCGCGTAGGCGGTTTGCAGCTCCGCGCTCGGGGGCAGACGCAGCAAGTCGCTGAGAATCTGAATGCGCCGACGCAGCGGTGGATGGGTCACGTCAAAGTTGGGCGCGGCGAGCATCAGCGGCATGAGGCCGGATGGATAGGCCGAAGGCGTGCTCTCTACGCGCAAGAGCAAGGCCAATAAGGCCTCTGGGTCACGGGTGGCGATGATGGCCCCAGCGTCCGCCAGATATTCGCGCTCAGCGCTGATGCCGTGGAAGAGCAACCGAGCAAGGCGGCTTGCGCCGTAGAGGACAAGCAACAAGACGGCGAGCTTAAGGTACATCAACGCGCCCGCGTTCCCCGAACCGCGCACGCGCCCAGGAAAGGCAACGCGTGCCTCCGTTCGCACGCCGCTGCGTAAGCCGTGTTTGCCAAGCGAAGCCACAAGCGTCACCGCGGAAGCAAGCGCGCACGCGAGCGTGAGGAAGCGCGTGTCTCCGTGTTTGATGTGGGCGAGTTCGTGAGCGACGGCCGCCTGCAGCTCCGAGCGGCTGACAGACTTCAAGAGTCCGCGCGTCACGACCAGTGCACTTTTTCCGCGCGGCCCCTCGGTAGCAAATGCGTTGAGCCCTTGGTCTTCGATCACGTAAAGGTCGGGCACTTCGCTCATGCCAAACGCGAGCATGAGCTCCTCAACGATGTTGCTCAGCGTTTTTTCTGCCACCGCATCTGCGGGAAGCGCGCCCGCAAGGTCGCGCAGCCACGCGTCTCCGTGGCGCCGCGCTCGGTAGGCGTAGAAGGCAAACGCTACCGCACCGAGCGGAAGGCCCAAGATCGCACCGCTTCCCGGCAACACGAGTTCGACTGCCGCGCCCGCCGCCAAAACCAGCAGCAAGCCGAGCACCAGCACGAAGCCCTGCGAAGCACGCCGATTACGCCGGACCTGCTCAAACACGCAGGACTATCCGCGCTGCGCACTCGATGCGCCGCCAAAAGCAACGACGGGCGCTGTGTAGGCGGCGTCGCCTTCTGCGAGACGCCACAGCGGTTCCTCTTGGAAGGAGAAGGCGCCCGCGACGATGTTCGAGGGGAAGGACTCGCGGAGGTTGTGGTAGTTCATCACCGAGTCGTTGTAGAACTGCCGAGAAAAAGCGATGCGGTTCTCGGTACTTGTCAGCTCTTCTTGCAGCTCGCGAAAGTTCTGGTCGGCCTTCAGCTCGGGATAACGCTCGGAGACGGCCATCAGGTTAACAAGCGCCTGCGACAGCAAACCCTCGGCCTCCATACGGCCCTCGGTTGATTTCTGGTTTCCCGCGTGGTTGCGCGCTTGGATGACCTTTTCGAGGGTCTCGGACTCGTGCCCCGCGTAGCCCTGGACGGTACTTACCAGGTTTGGGATAAGGTCCGCGCGCCGCTTAAGCTGGACGTCGATTTGACTCCAGCCATTGCGCACCTGATTTCGCATGCGCACCAGCGCGTTGTAGACGAGCACCAGGCCCGCCAAAGCCAAGAGCGCAACGACCGCCAAAAACCCCACGCCCGCAATCACTGCAACCATCCAACACTCCTCTAAGGCCGCAGGCTCCAAGCGCGGCTCTCGTCCACTGACCCTGTTAATGTAACCCTGATCCGGTTGTTTTGGCTCACAAAATCTGAAAAGGGCGGCAATCCGCAGTAGCGCACGCCGCGCACACGGTGAAACGCGCGCCGCTAACCTGGATCAACCGCCTGCAGGCGGGCGATGAAGTCCTGCATGTAGAGGTGGTCGGTGGCGGAGGCGCGGGTCGCTAGGTGGAGGGTGGCCTTGAGCCCTCGCGGACCGATGCGCCGCGCGGCGACGTACGCGCGGGCCAGGTAGGGCTCGACGGCCCAGCCAGGCATGGCGGCGATGCCGCGGCGGCTGGCTACGAGCTGAAGAATGGCGACGGTGAGTTCGGTGGCGCGGCGCGGCGGCGCGATGCCGGCGGGGCCGAGGACCTCGCGAACAACGTCAATTCGGCTATCGGGAATGGGATAGGTGATGAGCGTTTCCCCCGCGAAGTCTTGGGCGCGCAGGAAAGCCTTGCTAGCGAGTGGATGGCCGTGGGCCAGAAGCGCCAACACCTCGTAGCTGAAGAGCTTGTGGAAGGTGATGCCTTTCCGTTCGTGGACGGCGGATACGATAACCACGTCGGCGCGGTTTTCGCTGAGCAAGCCTACGGGGTCCGGCTGAAAGCCGGACACGAGGTCCAGTTCGACGAGCGGCCAGGCTTCGCGAAAGCTGTCCATGCTGGGCATGAGCCAGTCGAAACAAGAGTGACACTCTACGGCGATGCGCAGCTCTCCAACGGCGCCGCTCTTCAGGCGGGTGACCTCGGCCCGCGTACCCTGCAGGACGGCTTCAACCTCGTAGGCCGCGGCGAGCCAGCGCTCACCGACCGCTGACAGGCGAAGGGGCCGCGTCTTCCGCTCGAAAAGGCGCGTGCCGAGGTCTTCCTCCCAGCGCGCCAGCAGGTGCGAGAACGCGGGCTGAGAGAGGTGCAAACGCGCTGCCGCCTTGGAAACGGTGCCCGTTTCCTTAAGGGCGATGAGAGCCTGCAACTGGCGTATTTCCGTCACGACAGCCTCCCGCTAGATGCCCGCAGGAAGTGCCCGGCTGCGCGCGGGACTCGGCGTCTGAACACCGCTCCCGAACATGCACCGGATGAATGATTATCCTCCAAAACCTGCATGAGCGCGCTGTTCATGGCGTTCCCATACTAGCCCGCCTATGAAGACCATGCCGCTGCATATCCTGGGCTTCCCGCGCATCGGGCCGGGCCGTGAACTTAAATGGAGTCTTGAGCGCTACTGGCGCGGTGAGCTCACGCTTGCAGAACTCGAGGCGGTCGGCGCCGAGCTCCGTGACGACGCGTGGCGCCGGCAGGCGGAAGCAGGTCTCAGCATGCTCACCGCCGGCGACTTCGCCTTCTACGACCACGTACTCAGCACGAGCGTCATGCTCGGCCACATACCGCGACGCTTTGAGCGCCAAAGACCGGAGAGCGACCTCGACCTCGTCTTCGCAATGGCACGCGGGCGTCGTGGAGCGGCTGCCCAGTCGGACAGGGCCGAAGGCGCGCCCGACAGCAGCGGAACGCACGCTTGCGAACTCACCAAGTGGTTCGACACGAACTACCATTACCTCGTTCCGGAGTTTCACCCGGAGACGCGCTTCGAGGCCGATGCGTCGCGGCTTGTGGCGGAGGTGCGCGAGGCTGCGCGCTTTGGCTTGCCCGTCAAGGCCGTGCTGCTCGGTCCGGTCACGTACCTGCGGCTCGGCAAAGTACATACGCGGCCCGAAGATGCACACCGCTCGCCCCACGGGCCGCGCTTTTCACCCTTAGACCTGCTCCTGGCTCTCCTTGAGGCGTACGTCGCCCTTTGCGAGGCGCTGGTTCAGGCAGGTGCCGCTGTGATTCAGCTCGATGAGCCCATTCTTGCGCTCGACATGACGCCCGCGGAAGCAGATGCCTTGAGGGCAAGCACCTCCCGCCTCTACGCGTCGATTCGACACACCTTGCCCCACGCCACAGCGCAGCACGCCAAGGAGCAGCAAGCACCGCCGAAGCTGATGCTCACCACCTACTTCGGTGGGCTAGCGTCAGGACACGGCACCAGAGATACGCCTGAGGGTGAAGCGCCTGAGGCATCCCCAGCCCAGGGTGCCGCACCTTTCACAGTGAATAACCTGCGCCTCGCCTGCGAACTGCCCTGCGACGTGCTGCATGTTGATGGGGTGCGAGGCCGGGATGACCTTGAAGCTCTCTGCGTCGGGCTGCCTCCCGAACGCGTCCTGTCGCTCGGCCTCATCGACGGCCGCAACGTGTGGAGGAGCGACCTCGGCGCAGCCTACGACCTGGCGTCAAGGGTGATCGAAGCGCGTCGCAGGGTTGCGACGGACGCCTCCGGCGAAGTCCAAGGCGGGCGCGATGGGCTGGCGGATGCGGCCCGCGTTTGGCCAAGCATTTGGCTAGGCACCTCCTGCTCGCTCTTGCATGTGCCCTACGCGCTCAAAGACGAGACTCAACTGCCTGCGCATGTACGCACGCGCTGCGCATTCGCCTTGGAAAAGCTCGGCGAGTTGCGCGCCCTTGGCGAGGCGCTTGCGTCAGGTTGCCGGCCCGATGCCACAGCACCGCAGCATGCGCAGGCCCCAGAGACCCTCACAACCGAGACACCGCAACGTGCAGCGGCGACGCAACGCCGCCTAAGCGCGCTGCGCCCGGAGGACTTTCGGCGCTCGGCACCGTTTGCTGCGCGTCAAGCGAGCCAGAGGGCGCACCTAAAGCTGCCCCTCTTCCCCACCACGAGCATCGGCTCCTTCCCCCAGACCCCCGAGGTCCGAACGCTGCGGGCGCAGTATCGCAAAGGCGCGGTGAGCAAAGCTGACTACGACACCGCTATCCAGCACCACATCCGATCGTGTATCGCCTTTCAGGACTCTATCGGCATCGATATGCCAGTCCACGGTGAGTTTGAACGCAACGACATGGTCGAGTTCTTTGGAGAGCAGCTCGAAGGCTTCGCCTTCACCGCAGCGGGCTGGGTGCAGAGCTACGGCAGCCGCTGCGTCAAGCCGCCCTTGCTTTGGGGCACCGTTTCTAGGCCGAGGGCGATGACCGTGGCGGAGACCGTCTATGCACAATCCCTGACGACCAAGCCGGTGAAGGGCATGCTTACGGGACCGATCACGCTGCTGCAGTGGTCCTTCGTGCGCGAGGACCAGCCCCGCGAGAACACGATGCTCGAACTCGCCCTTGCCGTACGTGACGAGGCGCTCGACCTTGAGCGCGCGGGCATCGCCGCCATCCAAATCGACGAGCCCGCGCTGCGGGAAGGACTGCCGCTGCGGGCGATGGACTGGCCCGCCTATCTCAAAGCCGCCGTCGCCGCCTTTCGGCTGGCCGCTGGCGGCGTCAAGCCAAGCACACAGGTGCATACGCATATGTGTTACTCGGAGTTCAGCGATATCATGCCCGCCATTGCGGACCTCGACGCTGACGTCATCACGATTGAAACCTCGCGCTCCAACATGGACATCCTCGATGCCTTCGTGGATTTCGCCTACCCGAACGAGATAGGCCCCGGCGTCTACGACATCCACTCGCCGCGGGTCCCGCCCGTTGACGAAATGGTGCGCCTACTCGAGCGCGCGCTTGCGGTCATTCCCGCGGCCAACCTCTGGGTGAACCCAGACTGCGGCCTCAAGACGCGCGGCTGGCCGGAGGTCAAGCAAGCCCTCACGCACCTGACCGCCGCCGCCGCGCACCTGCGCGCCACACACCCAAGGCTCGCCTAGCCCCGAACACAGCAGTTGCGCGCAAGCCGCTTGCATTAATTATCGCAAGCGGCTTGCGCGCAACTGCCCAAGCGCTAGGAACCGCCGCATGGGAACCGGTTTCGCAGCGCGCGGATCAATGAAGCTTGGTGAAGCCTCAGCCGTACGTTCGCGAGCGGCAGGATCGACGCGCACGCGCCCTGTCGGCAGTGCCTTGGCTGCCAGCCACGTTTGGGTAGCCTGCGCTTTGCTGGGAGGCTGTAGCGTCGGCGCATTGGACGGCGCTTACGGCAAGCAAAGCGCCGGAGACGCCGGCCGCGAGCTGAGCCCCGCAGACTGGCCAACGTTGCTGAGGGCTGTGCGCGCCAGCGGTGGTGTGCTCGACGATAGCGCCCGGCGGTCCCTCGGCGGCAACGCGCCAATCACCTCGTTCAGCATGGAATGCCAGATGCGCGCGGGCTACCACGCCCCCTTCCCCAGTGGCATCCGCCTCACGGACTGGGAGGTGCAATACGCGCTGACCTGTCGCGGCAGCGCCGGTCAGCCGGTCCGCTGCGCCCTCGGCGCCGAAGCCACCTGCGCCGGCAACTTCAACCGCGACGGCCACGGCCTTGGTGGCGGCAACCGCTGCGCCGCAGGGACTCAAGAACGCTGGATGCAGGCCGAGGAGCAACCGATGAACGGCGGAGGCACGGTCGCGTTCCGCGCCCGCCCCTGGGCAGGCTCGGAGCAAGCCTGGGTATTCTTGGACGTCAGCGCTGAGGGCCAAGCCACCCTCAACCACCTCGTCGCACCAACCCAGGGCACCGGCGACCTCCTCCAGCAAGTGTTCACCCTGGGCGCGACGCCCAGCCTGGAACTGCGGAGCGGCAGTGCGCAGCCAACCCAAGGTAACGTCAGCGGTACCTGCCGCCTAACCGCGTCCGCAGCCGCGAGCACGCAAACACCTCCCCCCACCGCAAGACCTCAGCAGCCGCCCCCAACCCGCCCCGAAGACCCAGCCACGCCTACGAGACCCGCCGCCGAAACCCCAACGACGCCCCCGGCGCCATCGACCCCACCCCCTTCCGCTGGTGGCGGTGATGTGGGCGGCGGCAACGCTGGCTTTCGACCAAGCCCTCAGGGAACGCTCTGCGGCTCGCTGCAGCCCAGCGAGAACGCTGTGCGGGCCACCGTGACCCATGCCTGCATCCACCTCATGAATCCGAATGACCTGGTCGGGCCATTTAGCCCCGAAGGCGCCGGGCCCGAACTTGCCCTGCACAAGGTCTACACCGCTCCCGCCGGTGGCGGAACGGCAACGATCAAGACCACCGGGAATCAGGTAGAAGTCGTCCTCGTACACGAGCGTGACGCACGCCTTTCCGTCGGTCCTCCCGGTGCCTCCGCGCCGCTCCCCATCCAAACGCTCACGCTAGACCCTCAGGCCGTGAACAGCTGGATGCCAGGCTGCACTGCCACGCGCCTGACCTTCCTACGCCTACCCGCGGGCCAGACCGACTTCCGCGTAGTCTCCGCCCCAGGCCAGG
>SLEO01000067.1 GCA_007124745.1 Myxococcales bacterium | reverse complement strand
TCCAATGAGCGACAATGCTTCAGGAAAGAGCAAGTGGGCGCGCGGGCCCCGCTTGCCGGCTTTAGGCCACCTTGGGGGCAGAGTGGGGGAGGGTGTGCGGGATTTACTCCCGCACACCCGGTGGCATGCGTGTAAAATGCACCCCTGAATAGTTACGTGCGGCTTGACAGTCGCTAGCGTAGGAACCGTCTATGAATTAATGGCTGTAAGGGATGAGTGTACGTAGGATTCAGCCTCAACAGCGGCCGCGAGGCCCCAAGGGCAATACCGGTATCGAGTGGATCGGCGGCATGGCTACGCTGCCGTCCTATGTGGCGGACGAGGACGCTGCAGCGTCTTACCGGCCAGAGGTGCTTTGCTGGATGGGCAGCGATGGCATGGTTTTGGGTTCCGTGATGGCCAAACCGAACGAAACGGTTGCGTTGGCCTGCGAAAGCCTGATGCACACCATCGCGCAGCCCATGTGTGGCACGCCTCACCGGCCCACGCGGGTAAGGGTGGCCTCGGAGGCACTGGCCGGTGCGCTGCGCAGCGGATGCCCCGACATTGAGGTCGTGTGCGCGCCTACGCCAGAACTCGACGAGATGTTTGCGCTCATGCGGGAGCACATGGCCGAAGGCGCCGCTACGAATCCGTCTTATCTCTGGCCAGGTACGACACCGCAAGCGTTAGCTTCGTTCTTTAAGGCTGCCGCGGCATGCTTTCGGGCGACGCCATGGAACGTCGTACCCAACGACCACAGCGTCTTGTCGGTCACCATCGAGCAGTGCAAGCTGCACGATGCGGCCATGATTGTGATCGGGCAGCTCGGAGAAAGTTTCGGGCTTCTTTTATTCCACGACGTGGATGGGCTCGAGGCCTACACGGATTCGGCGGATGCAATCGCGCGTGGTCAAAAAGCCGCCATTCCTCCACACTTTGCGCTCACATTTGAGCGCGGCGCTGATGTGGACGCCGCGCTGCGCAAGGAGATATCCGCGCACGGATGGGAGGTGGCGGACGCGAGCGCTTACCCGTGGATTAGCGTCATCGAAGAGGACTTCGTTGGGCGTCCGCCGTCGGCCTCGGAGATCACCATGTTCGAGGCCATCGCGCGGGCATTGGTCGCCGTCCTGGCGGACAAGAAGACGCTGCTGCAAGCGTGGCGTGGTGGTGAGCCCGTCTCGCGCACCCTTTCAGTGGCAAGTCATGCGGGCAATGTCGAGGTGACGCTACGCGCGCCGCACGGCGCGCTAAGCGCGGGCCCGGGCCAAACGCAGGATATTCTCGCCGCGTTGGCTGGTCTGGAATGCGGCGAAGATGAGCCGCCCGACCATGATGCACGTGAGGCGCTTGAGGCAGCGCTGCTGCGGCAATTCGTTGGCTCACCGGAGGCGAAGGGTTTGGAGGCGCCCCACGCCAGCCGCCTCGTCATGGAGCTGGCCGCGCACTACTACGGCCAAACCATCGCCACCCTCCGTGCCCCCGCCCTGCGCGAGATTCTCTTCGACATCATTCCACAAAAGGTGAGCATCGACGCCTCGGAAGCAGGCATGATGGTCCAAGAGCTGCGTGCCTTCTACACCTTCCTGAAGCGCGCCTTTAGGCTCAGCCAGGCGGATGCCTGCCTGCGCGCACTGGGCCCTGGCGCCGCCAAGCGGCTAGAGGCTGCGTTGTCGGACACAAGCAACTTTGGCATGGTCAAGGCCCTCTTCATGTCCGCCGCGGCCGCCGGCTTCGACATGCAATCCAAGGAAGGGGTTGAAGCCTTTATGCGGTCCATCGAGGGTCAGCCCTTGCCGGACTCGATCCCGCTTCCCGGCCTGCGCACTCCCTCGCCTTCAACCCCAAAAGCCAAGAAACCCAAGAAAGCCAACAAGGGCAAGCGCAAGACCACCCCCAAGGTACGGAAATAGGCGCACCAGCCTGCAGATATCACGCGTGCGTCGCTCCCCGCGTTGCTCCCAGGGAGCTTTGGAGAAAGGTCGATGAAGCTCGAACGCGAACACAAGTTGCGGGGGAGAGTCGTGGCGGCAGCGGAAGCGGTGCTGGCGGACCAAGGCTATGTGAGCGCTATCGATGTCCTCGGCGCCATCGGGTGGCTAGACACTACGACGCTTAAGCGCTGGCAGCAGTCGCGCATCCCCTGCTTGGAAGCGGGCATCCAGACGAGGGAAGAGCGCATCGCCGAGGCCCTGCACCTGCTACGCGACTGGGCCACGGAAAAGCATCTTGCGCCAAGTGAGACGGAGTACCTCGCAAAGACACCTGCCCGTACGCCGCTGCGTTTCAGTACAAGCGGGGACGCCGCGCGTGAAGGCCTCTACCGCACCCATTGGTTGCGACAAGACCTCTCGGACAAGCAGGTCAAGCGCATTAAGGCCGCCTCCAGCCGTCCGCCTGAACTTGTGGTCGTGCAGTCGCTCAAATCGGACTGGACGTGCCATCGGTGTAGCGGTTCGGGCGACTTGCTGATCATGGAGGAGCCCGGGCCGTCCTGTCTGCCCTGCGCGGGGCTCGGAGCGCTCGTCTTCCTCGCCGCAGGCAACGCGACCCTGAGCCGGCGCGCGAAAGCGAAGAGCGAGGTGCACGCCGTTGTCGTTCGCTTCAGCCGCGCCCGCAAACGCTACGAACGCCAAGGCCTCCTAGTCCACCCCGCAGCCCTGCATGAAGCCGAGCGCGAACTCGGCCTCATCCCCACCGACCCCCCCTCACCACCCTGAAGCACCACATAGCGATGACATCAAGGCCGGCAATAGTGGGTCGCTCCCTGAGCCATCCCCAGGGTGAGCCTGGGGGACGAAAGTCGCGGGGACATGGGCCTTCCGTGCGCGGACCCACCCACCCCACCATACTTACTCCAGGCCCATGTCCCCGCGACTTTCTGCGTCTCGAGTTCATGAGGGGATCGCTCAGGTTCGCTCCCACTGAGCTTTGGAAGCACCGGTCCGTACGCGCGGGTCGCGCGATCAAACGCATCGGGGACCCAATTCCGTCGCCTGTTGCGCCTCGTGAAGAATCTGTCCTCGAGCTGCCACACCGCGTCGCTGGTGCGTGCCGTCAAACACATTGAGCATACCAAAAGTTCTTCCTTGAACGCGCGGCTGTAGAGCGGTAGCTCCGAGCTGTCTACTATGGATATTGCGAAGACCCTCCGCTTGGCGTGTGTGATCAGCACCTTCTTGATTTGTCACTGCGCTGTTTCAGACGCGCCTGGGATGGAAACCGGAGGAGATAAGTTCGTCGCGCCGGTCCTTCCGGCAGTGGTGCTTCTAGTTTTGGCTAGTGGCGCGCTCGCGGTGTACACGAGGTCTCCTCGGAGCGATCGGTATACTTTCAACAGCAGAGTTAGTACCCTCGCCGAAGTCCAGATACCGGGACCTCGTATGTTTGTAGCCTCACAGGGGGCCGAGGAAGAACTGGAGGAGGCGCTCCGCGAGCTCGATTTCGCCGCGGCGGACCTGGTTCACTACGCGGAACAGTACAGTTCATTGTTTGCGTTCGACGCGGACCGAATGGCTGCAGACTCGAGCGACCCAAGGGGGCGTTGCTATCGAGTGGAGCAAGCAATCAAGGTGCCGCTAGCAAGTTCATCGGAGGTTCACTTCGTGGGGCGCTTTGCAACGTTCACCCAGAACGAGGACCTCGCCGCTGACCTTCCCAGGTTGGCGACCTGGCTCTGTCGGCAAGTGGTTGGAGTATTCGCCCAATCTTTGATTTGGGGTGCTGACGCATTATGTAGCATGCCAATGACGCCGTTTGTGACGCACGCGCACGGCAGCATTTGCCCACAAAGCGTAGTCAATGGCCTCTACATCATCGGAAACAATCTCCCAAGCGCTTACTTGGACCACTTAAACCTATCGCAGACTCACGTCACCTACACAGACTACCGGCTAATTCCAGCCATCAATTTGATGGCGAGCGGTGGTGTTGGGCTCGGTGACGCGGCACCGGCTGGTTTTTAGAGGCCCTCTGCAGTAGCCTGTCAGTGGGATACGGCGCTCGCGCTAGCCGATGAGCTTGGTGTAGTCGTCCACGCTGCCGCCTCCTAAGCAGGCTTGAATGATGCGGCGGCCTAGCGCGTCGAGGGTCTCCTCTTGGAGATAAAGCGCTAGCTGATCGTGAAAGAAGGTTTCAAGGATGCGCGCGCCGGCATCGTACGCCTCTGGGCCCACTTCAGGTTGCAGATCGACCTGCAAAAACCCTGGCTCGATGACCTGCTCCTCGAGCTGCATGGTGCGTAGAGACCAGCCGAGTAGCGGGCAGCGGGAAGGCGTGAGGGCTTCGGGGGGGAAGTGACCTGGCCCCCGGCGAGCGAGATATTCACGCATGATCCACTGAGGCATGAAGCTTGTCTTCCAGGCGCCCACGTGTTGGTTGGGTGTGAGCACATACAGCGTGTCCGGCGTGGCGATGATTTGACGAAGAATCAGATTGGCTTGGTCCACCTGGCGGCCGGTGGCGAAGGGCCAGTAGGAGCCGACGCCTTCACTGGTCATGCCCGCAGAATCGGTGATCGAAGGATTCGCGTGGCCTCGCGGCGCGACGAGACGCCAGAGCCACGCAAGCGCCGGGGGCAAGACGTGCACCAGGCCGACAATGCCGTAGGTTGGCTTGCCTGACGTCATCGGTGGGGTGCGCACGCCGAACGAACGCACATCGACTTGGACAGGGCCGTCGACCACGTTCTCCACGTAGCGCCGCGGCATGACCACGCGCGGGTTGGGGCAGGGTTTTCCGGGGGCGTCCTGTACGTGTTCCCAGATCAGCGCGCGGCCTCCAGGCACCGTATCGATATTCAGGAAGAGCAGCGGGCCCGGTGGCTGTGCGGTAAGCTTTTCAAGCTTCGGGTCCGAGCCGTAGTCCGTGATGTGATTGACCCGAAGAAACCACGATTCCTCGGCGTCGCGCAGCGTTAGCTTCTTGCTGCCGGCGACTTGGTCGCTCGGGTGGCAAAGACCCATGTCGTCGGTCACCGGGCGCAGCGTACACGCATGCGGCAGGATGAGGTGACGCTCCTCGCCCGTCACTACATTCCGGCCCAATAAAAGGCGACCGTCGTCCTCTCGGTGGGGGTGCTCGAGCATCTCGCTTTTGCCGCCGCCCGACGCCCCTTCGTGCATGATCGTGCAGACGCTGTCGTAGGGGGTGACGACCTCCACGGTGCTGCAATGCGCCGTGATCCAGTCCTCCCGCTCGCCCTGAGTCAGCAGTACCCCGTAGATGCCCTTCTTGGCCGAGGGGCCCGGGTAGAGGTTGTACGCGAAGAGTTCGTGCATGCCTTCGAGCCTGTTGTGCACGACCACCTGCTTGCCCTCGAAGTGCGTATGCCGAAAGGGAGGCGCAACGAAGATGACGGCCTTGGGCTCGAAGTGCTCGTCGATGGAATCAAGCGGTCGAATGCCCTGAAGCATGGCGAGCCCCAGGCCGAAAAACCCCGCATTGGCAGGCACAATGGCGAGTGCGGGTAGGCCCGTCTCGGCGACGCCCGCGTCAAAGAAAAAGCAGGCGAGTTCTTGTTGCGCCAGCCAATCCAACGTTTCCTGACGCAGTGCGTCGAAGGGCGCACCGAAACGGTCGGCGTAACGGGTTTTCCGGGTGACACCCGCGTCGGCAATGACCATGCACTCTGGGTCGCGGCGGCGCATGTAGGGCTCAAGATAGTTTGCCGCCACACCGTTTCTCACCTGGCACACGCGTGCCTCGACCACCCGGCCTTTGCCCGGAACATCGTAGGCAACCTCGTGAAAACCAGCCGCGTCGATATCGCGTGTTGCCAACGCCACCAATTCCTCCGCAGCACCCGCCAGGTGCACTTTCGGGCAACGCTCAAAGACATCGCGGACGTTGGCGGGCAGTGGAACGCGCGTGAGCACAGTCTGGTTGGCTGGGGTCGTTGCGATCATGGGTAGTCTACCTTTGCGTTGCTTTTTGGACTCGTTGCGCGGCCAAAGGACCACGCCACCGTGGGAAAAAAGGAGGCCGAGCACGCGGCTCAGCCTCACACTTGGATACCCCTAGCAATATTCTCCGTCTCTACCAAACACGCGCCCTACGCATGGGTAGGATTAGGGCGCCCCAGGGGACTGGCGTTAAGCGGCTCAGCCCGGGGTGAGGAGGCGGTCGACGCTGACTTGGTTTAGGGCGCGAATCGCGATTGCAAGGGAGGCGTCGTCGACGCGAAAGGTCTTGGAGGGGTGGGGGCCTGAGGGGTGCTTAGGTGAGGAGACACCTACGCGAAACATGACCGAGGGTGCGGCTTCTACGAAGAAGGCGAAGTCTTCGCCGCCGGTGGTGGGCGGCAGGTCGCGCACGGCACCCGCCCCGACGGACTGCACCAGTGACGCGCGCACGGAGGCGGCCAGGGCGCGGTCGTTCACCAGCGGCGGTAGTTCCCGGTGGTAGCGTAGCGTGTAGGATGCGCCCTCTTCTAGTGTGGCGCCGTCGAGCACCTGACGCATGCGTCTCTCGATGCGTGCGCGCGTCGCGGGCTCATGGGTGCGTACTGTGCCTTCGAAGGTGACTTCCTCGGGGATGATATTGTTGCGGTTGCCGCCGTGAATCGCGCCCACGGTGACCACCGCAGGCGAGACCGGGTCGACGGCGCGCGATACAATGGTTTGCAGGTCGAGAATCGCCTTCGCTGCGAGCACAATGGGGTCAACCCCAAGATGCGGCCGGCCGCCGTGACCGCCCTGGCCTTTGAGGGTGACGTGAAAGGTATCGACGGCCGCCCAGGCCGGCCCCGGTGTAATCCCCACCACGCCCACCGGCAGGTGCGCGTACGTGTGAAACGCAAAGACGGCATCCGGCGTGCGCGGCCTGAAGACGCCCTCCTTGAGCATCAGCGCGGCGCCGCCCTCCTCGCCCTCCGGCGGGCCCTCCTCCGCCGGCTGAAAGATGAAGAGGACTTCGCCAGCGAGGTCGTCCTTGAGGGCCATCAGGTTGGTCGCGACGCCGAGGAGCGCTGCGGTGTGCACGTCGTGACCGCAGGCGTGCATCACCGGCGTCATCTCGCCCTGCCACTCTGCGCGCGCCTTGGACGCGAAGGGCAGGTCAGTGGCCTCTTCGACCGGCAGGCCGTCTATGTCTGCACGCAGGGCGACGAAGGGCCCCGGGCGCCCGAAGTTGAGGCGCGCCACGACGCCCGTCTTGGCCACGCCTTCACGCGGCTCCAGACCAAGCGCGCGCAAGTACGCCGCGATGCGTCCGGCAGTCCGCACCTCCCGGTTGCCAAGCTCGGGGTGCGCATGAAGGTCGCGGCGTAGCGCTACAATCTCATCGCGCTGTGCCTCCGTCAGCGCAGAAATGCGCGGCGTCAGCGCCGCCCCAGCCAATGCAGTGGCCTCGTTGCGCGGTGCGGCTTCTTCCGCACTGTTCATCTCAAGCGTCATCTCAAGCGCTTGACCCGTTTTCTCGGCTTCGGGCGTGGCGTCCGGACGCGCATTTTCCCGCTCGTCTGCGCCAGCCGCAGGCATTTCCGGCCGCTTGCCGAAGTCCGCATCCGCGCCTCCAAGCCAGCCCGCCACTTGATCGCAACCCCACGGCCCAACCAAAGAGACGACTCCCACGACCACCCAGCAACGCCTCGCTAGATAACGACTGCCCATCCCTACAGCCTAGGACGCATCGCCAAGGAGGCACGCTCTGGCAAGCGCTGAAGCAGCATCTTGATTCGCTTGCCATTCGGGCTGCCCCACACGCGGGCAGCGGCGCAAAAGGCAGCGGTTAGCGCTCCGCGTAATCCGTATGCCTTATTGATTTTCCAAAGCGGATGGCCTGAGCGAAAGTCTGTCATTCCTCGGTAGGGGCGCAGAAAGTGTCGCTCATTTCTCGGCTGACTGCAGTCTCCATGTCGACTTGAGCAGCGTCGGGTGACCATGGAGACGCGTTGTCGCAGTTGCGCAGCATGTTACTGCAATGAAGATGCACATAATAGCGATCTGCGAAGACCAGCGCTTCGTGGCTAGAACTATACTTATCGCCACAGTATTTCGCTGCGAGCGTTCTTCCTGCGAGGCACCTAGCCTGAGACTCCACGAGT
>SLEO01000065.1 GCA_007124745.1 Myxococcales bacterium | reverse complement strand
CCCGTGCCCCAAGTCCTCGGACTGCGCGCGCTTTTGGCCAACGCCTAGGGCCGCGACTCTGCCCCGCGCGCCGCGGTCGCCCAGGGGAGGGCCACACACAAAGAGCGAGCGAGATTCACTCCCGAAAACTCGGGGGGCATGCGTGTAAAATGCCCCCCATGAACAGCCACGCCACGCAATTGGTCTTCGCTTGGACGCAACGCGCGCCCGGGTTGGGCCGAAGACGCGGCGATGTTTAAGCCGCGCCAACAACCTCCCGCCTGTGTTGGCGCAGCGACCGCATCAAGATCGACCGCTAACTTCCTCCTCGCGCGCGCGTGGCTTGCGGTCTTGGTGAGCGGTCTCTCGGGAGGCTGTGCCTCGGAGCAAGAGGACGCGCAGCCAAGTCTTCTTCTGGCCCGAGAGGCCGCAGAAGCGCAGGTGCCCTGTGGTGAGCGTCGGCGCGTGTACCTCTATCATTGGCATGGGCAGCACGTGTGTGGCTGGGTCGCGGCTTACCGGGGCGCGCGCTCGGAGGTGGAAGTCGCTTTCCACGGCCGATTGCCCGTGCGGCTGGAAGGTACGGTGCCCGACCCCGGCGACCGGGACGCGGTCTTGTTGGCGACGCTCGGCGTCTATGGCCTGCCTTTGATCGAGACGCCGAGTGCGGGAGAGGTCTCGCTAGGGGCTTGGCCTAGCGAGGGCTTGGACGAGATACGCGACCCGGACTCGGGCTGGCTCGTCGGTGCCTGGTTGCCCAGTCGGCAACTTGCCATCGATTGGGTCGCCAGCGAATGCCTCGACGATGCGACGTCGCGCACGCAACTCAAGTGGCCCACGTTCGCCCGTGCTTTGGCGTTGCGAGCCGTGACCAAAAGCGAAAGCTGCCGCCGGGACCTCTACCAAGGCGCGTCAGCGCTACCGTAGCGGCCCCCCGCGTGCGCATTGGCGTTACACGTGGCCTCTTCTAGGCGCCAGGGGCCGCCGAACGTGCGAGGGCCTGCGCCAAGACCGAGATCCGGCCGACAAGTGTGACCTCAATGCGCGCCCGCGTGACCGCCGTGTAGAGCAGCTCTCGCGTCAGTAACGGGGAATCTCGGTCCGGGAGGATGACGAAGACGTGGTCAAACTCCGAGCCCTGCGCCTTATGCACCGTGAGGGCGAAGGCGGGCTCATAATCCGGGGCCCGCGCAGGCGTGAGGAAGCGGCCGTCCTGCAACCCAAGCGTGGGTTCCTTCCCCGGCGCCTGCCGCAGCAACGCTTCGTCACCATTCGACACGCCGATATCGCTCTGGTTGTGCGTAAAGATGACGGGAATAAGGGACGTGGCCTGCGGCAGCGCTGCGTCCGGCGTGCGCGCGGCGTGGCCGAGACGACGCATCACGCGGTGATTGATGCCCGCCGTACCGAGCGGTCCCTGGCGATGCACACACAGCGCGCGCACCCGATCGAGACCCTTAAACGCAGCCACCAGCGCCGTCGCTTCACTCGGGGGCGTTGCGGGCTCGGCGCCGGTGTCTCGCTCGCAGGCCAGGCCTGCGAGCGATTGCCAGACTTCCTCGCCTAGCTCCGGGAGGTAGGATAGCCCCGCCGGCGGCGCCGCAAGGAGCGCCGCAAGTGCGGCGCTGTCGCCTCGGCTCAGCACCTCAGCGATAGCCCCGATGCCGGGCCGCGCGCCAAAGCGAAAGGAGTGTTCGAGGTGGAAACAGGCGCCGCCCTCGCGAGTGAGGCGCGTCACCAAGTCCGCGAAGGGCGCACCGGGCTCGACGGCGGCGAGCTGCTGCGGATCGCCCATAAGCACTACCTGTGCGTCATTCGCCAGCGCCTCGAAAAGTAGCGTCATCACTGCGAGGTCCACCATCGACGCTTCGTCGACAATCACGAGGTCGAAGGGGAGCGCGCGCGCGCCGTCAAAGCGGGGCCGCCCCGTTTGATGGCCCAGGCCAAGGGCCCGATGGATCGTTTGCGCCTCTATCGCCGCTGCTTGGGCGGGTGTAAGTGGCCGAAGCGCTTCAGGCAGCGCGGCGTGTCCTTGGCGAAATGCCTGCGCCAGGCGCGCCGCCGCTTTTCCCGTCGGCGCGAGTAGGCCGAGCCGCAGTGGGGCATCCCGATGGCTCGGCGCAGCGCGGGCGCGCGCCGCTTGCACCAGCGCGACTAGCCGCACGACGGTCGTCGTCTTGCCCGTACCCGGGCCGCCGGCGATGACGGTGAGCTGCGCCCTGAGTGCGCCGCGCGCCGCCTCCGCCTGTCGTGCTTCCGGGCCGCCCTTGCCGCGCTTGGGAAACAAAGTGTCGAGGAGCGCTTCCTGCGGCGCTGTGTCCGCCTGCGGTGCTGTGTCCACGCCGGCTAGGTGCGGCGCCCCTTCCGCGAAGTGACGCAACCGATCTTGTAGGCGGCGCTCATACTGGGCGTAACGCTGAAACTGCCAAGTGCCCGCGCGCGCCACTAACGGCGCGCTAGCGCTACCGGCAAGCCGCCCAGGCACCTCGGTGGCGACAAGGGGCGAAGCCGAAAGGTCAGGCCCGCGTACCCGCACCCGGCCTTCATCGAGTCCCTCGGCGAGTGCGGCGCCCGCTTCCGCCACATCCTGCGGCGCGCCGTAGCGCTCGAGCCAATTCGCGATGATTTGCTTCGGCACGGCAGACCCAAGCCAGACATGTCTGACGGCCTGGGCGAAGGCAATGGCAGCTGAGGCTGGGCGCTTCA
The DNA here is from genome assembly GCA_007124745.1 of Myxococcales bacterium. Classification (GTDB taxonomy): domain Bacteria; phylum Myxococcota_A; class Polyangia; order Polyangiales; family SLQV01; genus SLQV01. Next base: position 5,353 of record SLEO01000065.1, on the reverse strand, counting down.
GCGTCCCAGCAGGCCAAAGTTGAGAATCGCCGTAGCCCAGAGGGTGTGCGACGGCCTGCTGGCGCCGAAAGCCGCCGCCGCCTCCGTGGGCAAAAACAGGCCATAGACGAGGTCGAAGTAGAGATAGGCTGTCGGCGTGTAGCGTAGCTCCACGTCCCATTCGCCACCCATCCACACCGACGTGTTATCCGTCACCTGACCCACGGCGTCACCGTAGGCGCCGACCCACGTGTCCGACGACTCGGCGAGGCCGAGCATCAGCACCGTCGTGGTGATGGTGAAGTCCTCAGTGAAGGGCGAGATGGCGCAGCGCGCGTGGATATCGATGAGGTTCGTCAGCGAGAAGTAGCTCGCGTAGCCGTGGTTCAGAAGGTTTTCCGGGTAAAAGCCATCGAAGGCGGATACCGAGCCGCTTGGCGACGCCCCGGAGGCGTAGGCTACGCCGCCGCCCACCGTCGGGCGAATCTTCGGCGCAAAAACGTAATCTAGCTCCGCCAGTCCCGCGAAGGCGCGGTGCGGAAGTCCTGCGTGACGTCCGAGCTGCCCGTTGATCTCCGCGTCGTAGTGAAAGGAGCCGCGGTCGCCGGTGGCCCGAAGGCCGAGATTGACGGTGACCTCGGTCTCGAGCGACGCGTTCGCTAGGTCCCCGCCCAACGCGAAACCACGGCGTACCATGACACTCGGGTCGATCTGGTGGGTAGGGGCGAGCGCGTAGCTGGTGTAGAGCACGCCCAGAAGGTCGCTCGTGTCCGGCTGGTTGGCCGCGACATCGCGGATGTCCGCCGCGGCCACCACGAGGTCCCACGTCAGCGGACCGAAGGCGCCATGGCCGCGCAGCGCATCGAAGGACCGGCCCTTGTAGGTGGGGTCCCGGGGCGAGATGAGCCGCAGCGAGCCAAAGCCCAGTTCCTGACGGCCTGCGCGCACAAAGAACGGCGCGAAGGTCACTTCCCCGTAGGCTTCGAAGAGACCGATAGGATGGAGGTCGTCGGGCAGCCCACCGCCAACCCCCACCTCGTGCGCCGTCTCGAGGTTGACGAAGGCGCTGGCCCAGCGCCGGCGCGCCTCGAGTCCAAGCAGGGCCCGCAGGTAAGTCGCGGTGGTCGTGCCCTCCGCCAGGTAGTTATTGAAGATCGGGCTCGGCGAGACCGAGGCCATGCCGACGAGGGTTAAGACCGTCTCGCCGAGGGCTACCTTGGCGATGCTGAGCGGGGAGTCCTCCTGGTCCTCGTAGCGCGCGGTTTGCCATTGAATCGCTCGCGTCGACGGCGTCGAGTGGCCCTGGGCGACGCGGTACCAAGGCACCTGACTTAGGCGCCGCGATGAGACGCCCGCTTGGGCCGCGGCCCTTCTGTTGCCCAGGGTGGCTGCCTCTTCCGTGGCCGCATCCTCCCGGGTCCTAGTGCGGTCCCAGGCCGCCGCTTTGGCCGCCCGCCGTTCCGCAGCGGTCTCCGAAGTGTCAGCGGGTGGTCCTGGACGCAGATACCAGGGCGTCTCTGCGGGGGGAATGCCTGCGTCGTCGCTTCGCGGCGCTGCGTTGCGGGGCGTTGCCCGCCGCTTAGGTGGCTTCGCCTCGCGTGCGGAGCGGGGTTGGGGCGCGGGCCGGCTCTGAGCCCGAACCGATGCAGCCCAGCCACCGACCATGAGAAGCGCCAACAAGACAGAGGTGGCGCGCCCCGTGCGGTGGCCTTGCGAGCCACGCCGAAACACCCAAGCCACCCTTGGCGGGTGCAGCGCGCTTGCGCTCCCGGAGGGCTTGGGTGAGATCTCCACCATGCCTCTCTGGGTGACCGATAACCTCATTCACATTACTTTCGCGATTTATCTCGTCGCTTACCTGTTTCGGGACATCCTTTACCTACGCATCGTGACGGTGATTGCCGTCTCTGTGGAGATTTTGTACTTCTACTTTCTACCCGAACCGCTCTGGCCGCCCATTATCTGGAGCCTGATTTTTATCGCCGTTAACGTCTACCAGGTCGGCGTGCTGGTCCTTGAACGCCGCCCCGCCGTCCTGTCGCCGTCGCTGCAGCACTTGCGCCAAAGGCTTTTCCCCGGGTTGCGGCCGCGGGAGCTGCTCAAACTCGCGGACCAAGGCGAGTGGCGCGCTCTGCCCGCGGGCGCACGGGTGCTTGAGGAAGGTGCGGAGCGCGGGGAACTGCTGGCGTTAGTCAGCGGCAAAGTGCGCGTCGAACGCGGGGGCGAGATATTGGCTAAGCTCGGTCCTGGCCACCTGCTCGGCGAGATGAGCTTTCTTACCGGCGAGGCACTGAGCGCGACGGTGATCGCCGAAAGCGCGGTGCGGGTCCTCGCGTGGGAGCATGAGGCGCTGAATCTTTTCCTCGACCGTCATGAGCACCTCCGCGGAAGCTTTCAGGTGGCGATCGGCACGGACCTCGTGCGAAAGCTCACCCAGCGCTCAGCCTTCGAACACGATAGGACGGGGAGCCACCGTCGCACGCCGCCACTCAATGCGTGAGGCGCTCACGCACGCCTGCCATGTTTGCGCGGCCGCCAGGGGCTGGGTCTCAGCGAAGGCAGCGGGTTCGAGCACGGCAAAGCAGCTCCCGGCACGCGCATCACGCACCGACGCATACACCATGACGTCGACGGCCCCGCGCACCTCCCGGCCGAGTCGCTGCGTGGCCGCGTAGTCGGTTGGGTGCCGCCAAAGCGCTTCGAAGTCACTGAGGGGCGGTTCGGTGAGACGCAGGGCGCGGCTCGTGCGTAGCGCCGCCTGAAACAGCGAGCGCTCCACCGTGAGCGGCAGCAGCTGCGCCGCGGACTCCGAGACAAAGCGCCGCAGATAGTGGCTGCTTTCGGCGAGCGCCGTCGTTTGTGAGCGGGCGCCATACCAAATGCCGCGTTCGGTCCATGCGCCAAAACGCGAGCCGTGCCGCAGCGGTGGGTAGCGAAAGGGCGTCTTGAGCAGATAGTGCAGGTGCTCGGCCGCTGCCGGGACTTTCGGCTTGTACCGCTCAAGTAGGTCTTCAAGCACGCGTTGGGCGTCGTCAGATGCGCTCAACTTGCGCGTCGCTACCCGATGTTGCGCTTCGACAACGCGCCAGGGCTTGGCCCGCAGCGGCCGCGGCTCAACCTGCACCGCGCAAGGCGTCGAGTGTGTTAACCACATGGACTAAGCCCTCAATCGTTTGCATGCGCGTTAGGGGCGGCTCGCCAAACGCAACATGCTCCGCCCGCAGCCACAGCTGCGCCTTGCTGTCGTCACCGCTCAGCAGGCCATCGAGGCTGCGATAGGCTCGCACCACAAGCGCGCCGAGCTCGATCGTCGCCCCGGTCAGCGTGGCCTGGCCGCGCACCAGCCGAGACATCGTCGCTTCACTCACCTGGACCAGCGCCGCGAGCTCCCGCTGTGACAACCCCCAAAGGTCTGCCAAGCGCAGCAACGCGTCTAGCAGAACCTCTGCCTCCGACACCACCGCCTTCGGTGCCTCGCTACCCATTCCATTTGGAAGAATAGATCCGAAATCTTCCGTTTGCAAGCGCGTGTCCAGCGCTGGACGCGCTGAGGAAGGCCGGGCGCGTTGGTGCGTGTCGATGGGCACGCGCGACGCGGGGTTCTTGCGCGGGACGGTGCACGCCGGTTGCGGGGTGGCTCAGGTCGTCGTGGTCCGACTTCGGCGGCTGCAACGCGAGGCCCACGTCTCCTAAGCGGTTCCCGGAGGTGGATTGCGTTGGCCCATCGCTAGGCAGCGGGCTTGCGCATGCTCTAGACTCAAAGGTTGGAGCCGATGACGTCTGGTTTAGGAGGAACAGTGGACCAACGGAGTCTCGCGCTAGGCTTTGCGCGCGCGTGCTGGACGCTGCTGCGCAGCGTTGCGGCAGCCGTGGGCGCGCTTGGTCTGCTCGGCGGCGTGGGTTGTGAGGGGGCGAGCGAGCCTCTGCGTTTTGAGCTGCGCGTCGGTGCCCTTGAGGGCCGCGTTCGGGCGATCAACCTTAGCATTATCGAGGGTGGCTGCGTGCCGGGAGCTCCCGTCCTTCATGCCGATGAGTTTCGTGTCGATGAAGCGCCGGCTGCGATGCCGCGTCTGGCCGCGGGCGTTTATGGCTTTCGCGTTCAGGCGCAGGGTGCCGCCTGTCAAGTCCTAGGATTGCAGTGCACTCAGGTTACGCTGCCGCTCGCGCCGGGCGCGGTGCTCGTCCTCAGCGTGCCCGACGCGCCGGGCCTGGAGGCCTGCGCTGAGTGCCATGACGGCCTGTGTGACAGGCCCGCGGAAGCTGCCACGGACACGGGGCCTATCGGGCCTATCGTCATCATCGAGCCAGAGGGAGAGACGCCGCCTGAACCGCCGACGGACATTGACCTCGGCCTCGAACCATCGCTCGTGGACAGGGCATGCCTCGCCGCCGCAAGCGCTCCGCTTGAGCTCAGTGCGGTGGATTCACCTTTTCGCTTCGATACGGGCAATGGAAGCTGGAGCGCGGCAAGGACTGGATTTAGCGGTCCCGCTGGCACCTTGATGCCCAGCACCGGGCCTGGGTCAGCGCTGCGTGTTCTCTGCACGACTTCCTTTCGCATAGCACCCGGCGCGACGCTTGAAGTGGTAGGCCCGCATGCCTTTGGCATCGCCGCCGTTTCAGATGTGGACATCGAGGGCACCCTCAACGCCAGCGCCAACCTTGCAGGCGCCTTCGCGCCCGGTCCCGGAGGTTTCGCCGGCGCGAGCGCTCAGCTGCGGGACAACTTCGCTGCGCGTCAGGGCAGCGGGCCTTGCGGTGGTGCTTTTCCGTCGGGCATTAGCTTTGGCGATGACATCGGGGGTGGCGGCGCAGGTCACGGGGGTCGGGGCGGCGAAGGGTCCGCGATCCAAGAAGCAGCCGGCGGACCCGGCGGGGCGCCCTGCGGCAGCGAGACGTTCGCGTACGTGCTCGGGGGCAGTGGCGGAGCTGCCGGTGGCGGCACGAACGAGCCTGGCCGCGGCGGGGGTGGCGGCGGCGCGGTCTACCTCTACGCGGGTGCGAGCGTGACGGTTACGGCGGGCGGGGCCGTCCATGTCAATGGCGCGGCGGGGCAATCCGGCGCAGCGGGAGACGGCGCTGGTGGTGGCGGCGCGGGGGGTATGGTGCTGATCGAGGCCCCCTCTGTCCTGCTGTCCGGCATCCTGACCGCGAACGGTGGCGGTGGCGGCGCCGGAAGTTACCGCGACGCTAATGACGCCTTCCAGCGCGGCGCCGCAGCCGAGCATGGCCGCAACGACGCGGTGCGGGCCCAAGGAGGCGCCGGCCAGGGCGAAGGCGCCTCCGGCGGTCGTGGCGGTGCGGGCTCCACGCTGGACGGCGATAACGCTCAAGATGCGACGGCCCCCTCGCTGAATAACGGTGGCGGCGGTGG
>SLEO01000322.1 GCA_007124745.1 Myxococcales bacterium | reverse complement strand
GCCGCCACCAGCAGGTGCGGACGACCCGCGCCCGCCATGACCGACGTCGCAAAGGCGTAGGCGCAGAGCACCAACGCCACGCAAAGCGTTAACGATCCCAGAGCAGCTATATCCATAAATCCTCAAGCCACGCCGTTTATCTGCCACTAGGGGGCACGGCACACGCGCCGCGCATGCCGCTCCTAAGGTGTCGAATCGCGCGCCAGCCTCAATCGTAAGTCCAGCGCGGGTGGCGGGACCAGTCAAAACGGCGGAAACCCGAACTCTGGGGTGCTGAATCTTGCGTCACCCCACCCGGTCCGGCTCTACCCAGCGGATCCGCTGGAAAAGAAAAAGCCCCAGGAGCATCACTTGCTCCTGGGGCTCTTTTAGTCGGAACCGAGGCTATCTCCCCGCGTTCCGCCATTCCGCTTCTAGCGGTAGTGGGCTACTTCTTCTCTTCGAAGTCGGCATCGATGACGTCGTCCTGCGCAGGGCCTTCGGAAGCACCCGCGCTCGCGGCGCCCTCGCCCGCACCCGCGGCTTGTGCCGCCATCGTCGAGAGGTCGCGCATGGCGGTCTCCAGGGCCGAGGTCTTCGCGCGAATCACGTCGTAGTCGTGGCCTTCCACCGCTGTTCGCAACGCTTTCACGTCTTCTTCGATGCCGCTGAGCTGTTCTGCAGGCAACTTGTCTTTCAGATCGGCAAGCGACTTCTCTACGGTATAGCAGAGCTGATCGGCGCGGTTGCGCTCCTCAACCTGCTCGCGACGCTTCTTGTCGTCTTCCTCGTGTGCCTTGGCGTTCTCCACCATCTTGTTAACCTCGTCATCCGAGAGGCCACTGTTGGCGGTGATGGTGATCTTCTGATCTTTGCCCGTCGCTTCGTCACGGGCGGTCACCGAAAGGATACCGTTGGCGTCGATGTCAAAGGTCACCTTGATTTTCGGCATGCCTCGCGGCGCAGCGTTGATGCCTTCAAGGCGGAAGCGTCCAAGCGTTCGGTTGTCCGAAGCCTGGGCACGCTCGCCCTGGAGCACGTGGATGTCCACCGAGCTTTGGCTGTCCTCCGCTGTGGAGAAGGTCTCCTCCTTGCGCGAGGGAATCGTCGTGTTGCGCGGTATAAGCGTCGTCATCACGCCGCCCAGCGTTTCCACGCCAAGGCTCAGCGGCGTCACGTCGAGCAGCACCATGTCTTTGACATCGCCCGAGAGCACGCCGCCCTGAATCGCTGCACCGATCGCCACGACTTCGTCGGGGTTCACGCCGCGGTGGGGGTCGCGGTTGAAGGCCTTCTTAACGGCTTCTTGCACCGCCGGAATGCGCGTGGAGCCGCCGACGAGCACCACCTCGTGGATGTCCGCAGGCGATTTGCCCGCGTCATCGAGTGCTTTGCGGCAGGGAACCAGCGTCCGCTCGACGAGGTCCGCAATCATCGACTCAAACTTCGCCCGCGTAAGCCGCAGGTTGAGGTGCTTGGGGCCCGTCGCATCCGCCGTGAGGAAAGGCAGGTTGATCTGGCTCTCCAGCTTCGAGCTCAGCTCGATCTTCGCCTTTTCCGCTGCGTCCTTGAGGCGCTGCAGGACCATCTTGTCCTGGCTGACGTCGATGCCCTGGTCCTTCTTAAACTCAGCGATAAGATAATCGATGACGCGCTCGTCGACGTTATCACCGCCGAGGGAGGTATCGCCGTTGGTCGCAATGACTTGGACAACGTTGTCACCGACCTCAAGCACGGACACGTCAAAGGTGCCGCCGCCAAAGTCATACACCACGATGAGCTGGTCGTTCTTCTTGTCGAGGCCGTAGGCGAGTGCTGCGGCGGTGGGCTCATTGATGATGCGCTTAACATCAAGCCCAGCGATCTTGCCCGCGTCTTTCGTCGCCTGACGCTGCGAGTCGTTGAAGTAAGCGGGTACGGTGATGACCGCCTCGGTGACATCCTCGCCGAGGTAATTCTCGGCGGCGCGCTTGAGCTTGCGCAACACGTGCGCTGCGACCTCGGGGGCGGCAATCTCGCTATCGCCCACCTTAAAGCCCGCATCACCATTGCTCCGAGCCACCACCTTGTAGGGCATGCGCTTGGTCTCTTCGCCGGCCTCATCAAAGCGACGACCGATAAAGCGCTTGGTGGAATAGAGCGTGCCTTCTGGGTTGGTGATCGATTGGCGCTTAGCGATTTGTCCCACTAACACTTCGCCTTGGCCATCCCACGCAACCACCGAAGGTGTAATGCGGTCGCCCTCTTCATTGACGATGACCTTGGCTTCTTTGCCTTCCATCACGGCGACCACGGAGTTGGTCGTGCCGAGGTCGATGCCGATAATCTTACCCATCTGTCTATCTCCCACTTATCGGGTCTCAGACCCCGCGTCGATGTGACGCCAAAAACTTGGGGCATGCGCTCCCGCCATGGCAGCGCACTCCCGGTACAGGCGCCAAGGTAACCACGGCCCCCGATGGGTCAACCCGAGCGACAGCGTGAATCTATCTCCACAGCTTCGCCTGACCGCGGTCACGCTGACGACGGCCCTGGCCGCCACGCACTACGCTGCGCCCGGTGCCCGGGCGCAGTACGTGGGGGAGGCCCTCGTCGCGCCAGAGCGGGCCCGGGAGGCGGCCGCAGGTGAGATTGAGATTGAACCGCGGGACGGCCTAAACAGCACTCTTCGGTCCGTTCCGGCGCTACGGGTGCGCCAGGTCGGGGGTGCGGGCATGGGCAGTGACTTCGCCGTGCGCGGCACCGCCCCCGAGCAAAATCCCGTGTTCTTCGGTGATCTGCCGATAGACCCGCTCTACTCCGGCGCGACGGACCTCGCACTTCTGGGCGAACGCCTCCCCCTGCGCGCTCGCCTCAGCTTCGGGGCGAGCGCACCGCTCGCCTCAACGCTACCCATCGGCGGATCGCTCACCCTGCTGCCCGAGTTTGGCGTGGGACCCCTTGCGGTGAGCACGCGCGCGGGCGCCTTCGGCCAGCGCGGCCTTAACCTAGTGGCTGGCAAGGCCACCGAACGCATGCGCATGGTTGTGGCCTTCGATGGCCTCACAAGCGACAACGACTACCCCTTCATCGATGATGGGGGCTCGCCCCTCGCGGGCGTGACGCCGCAGCGGACGCGGCGCGCCAACGCACAGGTCCGGCGCGGGACCTCGCTGCTTGGCCTTGACGGCATCACCGACGGCGGCACGCAGCTCGGTGGCGCACTCCTTCTGAGTGGCCTCGAACGCGGGGTGCCCGGGCCTGGCTTCGCCCAGAGCCAGAGAGCCGACACCGGTAACGCGCTTGGTGCCGCCATCTTCCGCGCACGCGGCACTGCGCGCGACATCCAGTGGCAGAGTTCTTTCGGACTCCTAGTCAACGAGGCGCGCTTTAACGACAGCGATGCGGAAGTCACCCCTATTCCGACGGAAACGCGCACGCTGGGGGTGCGGCTGCTTAGCGCCTTCTCCGCAGAGGTGCCGGTCGGCGAGACGGTGGCGGTCGCTCCGGGCATGGCCCTCACCCACGATGACGTGCGCCGTCGCGAAGCCGCTTTCCCGGAGGAAACGATTGCAGGGGGCTCCCAGCGCCTGACGGAGAGCCAGCTTAATGCGAGTGTCGCGGTGCCTTGGCGACCTGCCGTTGCAGCCGGGGTCTTGGAAGTGCGCCCGGAGGTACGCACCCTCGTGACGCTCGGCAGCGATGTCGATGCCCCTCCACTGCCCACGGTCCGCCTCGGCGCAGCCTGGCAGTACGGCGCACTGCTGCTCTTCAGCAGTGCGGGTCTTGCGGCGCGCGCGCCCTCGCTGCTTGAACGCTTTGGTGACGGAGGCCTCACCACGCCCAGCCCAGACCTTCGCCCCGAGCGAGCGCTGATAAGCGAGCTTGGCGTGGAGTTGCGCAAGCAGCTTGCTTCCTGGCATGTCCGCGGACGCGCGGCGGCATTCGCAGGCCTGCAATGGCAGCTCATCCGTTTCGTGCGGACCGCACAGTTTCAGGCCACGGCCCTCAATATCGAGGAGGGCCATCGCATCGGTGTCGATGCGAGTGTGGACGCCAGCTTCTCGCGCTACCTTCGTCTCGAGGGCGCGGTCGCGGCACTACGATCCGTCGATGACCGAGGCTTTCAACTGCCCGGCACGCCGCCGGTCCGTGTCGATGTACACGCCGAAGCGGGCTGGCTATCGGGGCAGGAGCGCAACAGTCTGGCTTCACCCAAAACGTTCACCGGAAGCGTCTTTGCGCACAGTGAATACGTCCACAGCGCGTTTGCGGACCGCTCAGGCCTCGTCGCCCTGCCGAGCCGAGCACCCGTCGCGCTTGGGTTTCGGCTGGGCTACGGCCCGACAACGAGTCTCATCCTTCGCGTCGATGACCTAGGCGACGTCGGTGGCCAAGACTTGCTCGGTTTTCCGCTACCCGGCAGGCGCTGGGAAGCTTGCCTCACTATCCGTGCCCTCCCGTAGTTCGACGGAAGGCAAACGCGGTCTCCTGGGTCGTAGAGAGCGCCCCGTCACCTGAGCGATCCCCCTCATTAACTCGAGACGCAGAAAACCGCGGGACAATGGGCCTGGAGTAAGTAGGGTGGGGTGGGTGGGTCCGCGCACGGAAGGCCCATTTCCCCGCGACTTTCGTCCCCCAGGCTCACCCTGGGGATGGCTCAGCCCCGTCACCATTTCTGCCGGCCGCTTGCCAACGAAATACGCCGCATGCGCACTGCATCCGGCGCAGGGGCGATCCGTCCTGACGGCTTCCGCGAGACGCACGGACTACTCCACGCGGACATCTAACGCCCGGCAACTCTAGACAGGCGGCCGGCTGTGGATAAGGCTCAGCCCCATGGGAAACAGTGAGCGAACGGAAACACGCGACGGCCTACGTACTGCCTTGTCAGTCTGGCCTGTGCGGATGGTCGCACTGAGCCTGACGCTTTGCGCCGGCTTCATGCTGAGTTGTCAAAACGAAGATACGGTAGAGGCGTTCATCGAAGCCAACGACGTGTTGCGTCGGCAACAGTGCCCTTGCTTCAGCCAGCTTGAGTTTAGCTCTGAGGCCGAGTGCGAAGTTGCGTTTGGATTCACGCCGTCGCAGAAGCGCTGCGTGCAGTCCGTATACGACCGGAACACGGGGACCATGAACCCCTATCTCGAGTGCCTGCTCAGAGAAACGCGTGCGCTAACGCGCTGCCTCGAGCCGATTTCCTGCGGCGATACAAGTGCTTTCAATAACTGCCAGTCACGCTTCAATCTCGACCAAGACCGCTGCCCCGCCCTCCCCCGAGCCGTCGAGGCCGAATACGCGGATTGTCGCTAGTCGGCTTATCTGAGCGTCTCCGTGTCGTCGCGAGAACACCTAGGGAACATCGGCGCCCCTACCACCATGGGCAGCATACCTGAGGGCACCCGTCTAGCGGTGCCGGTCTCCACCGGACTCGTCTTACTCATAGTCTGCGTCCTCATGGGCGGGACTTCGGAGCGAGCCTGGGCCCAGGATGCGCCGACCAAAACGGTCGACCAGCAGTTCGAGGTGTGGTTCGGCTACATGACGCAGACACGCATCTCGGACCGCATTTCCCTATGGGCGGACGCCCACTTCGTCCCGGGCGCCTTCTACGTCCTGCGCCCGGGTGTCACGTTTCACGTCAACGATGCCTTCAACATGACAGCGGGCTACGGCTACTTAGGGCTGTCAGCGGGCTCACTGACGCGCGAACTCAAGCGCACCGAGCATCGCCCGTGGGCGCAGACCGTTTTCAGCAGCCCCATTTCTGAGCACTGGGGTTTCCTCCAGCGCATTCGCTACGACGGGCGCTTCCGCCGCAACGTGGCGGACAACCAACTCGCGGACGGCTTCAGCTTCGTGAATCGCCTCCGCTTCCTGGTCAACTTTCGCTACAGCCTGCACCAGCTCCGCTTCGGTGATGATTTTCTGCCCTACGTGACATTCGGCAACGAAATACTATTTAATTTCGGCTCAAGCGTTGTCTTCAATCACTTCGACCAAAACCGCGTCACTGCCGGTTTAGGCCTTTCCCGCAAAGGCGTCTCCGTGCAGCTCGGTTACATGAACCGCTACGTGCAACTAGCTTCCGGCAACCGCTTCGTCATGAACCACACCCTCATCTTCTGGGTCTTCCACAACATCGACCTTCGCCGTGATCACGCCCCGGACCCCACCGACGACGAAGCGGCCTCCATGCCGTGATCGACGCGTCCGAACCGACAGAATCATTCGCGCATGCAACGATTTGGAACACGTTGAGGCGGGTGGCAAGGGTAGCCTCTCGACCTTAGTGTGCTCGACATGCGAGACGCGCGGCGAAACCAAAACCCAGCCGAGAGTTTACACAGCCGCGAACGACCGGCACTAGGTACGACGTGGCCCGATGCGACGAAAGTTGCACAAGCGCTGGCGGATGCGTACCGGCCGGTGCGAGAAGAGGTTGACGTGGTGCTTCCGTGCGTGACCGGAAAGGTTCCCGAAGCGCTTCGTGGTGTGCTCTTTCGCAATGGTCCTGGGCAGATGGAGGTCTTTGGCGAGCCCTACACGCACCCCTTTGATGGGGACGGTATGGTGACGCGCTTCGGTTTCGAGGGCGGCCGCGTGACCTACCGGAACCGCTTCGTACGCACGGCAGCCTACTGCGAAGAGCAGCTCGCTGGCCGCATGCTCTACCGCTCCTTCGGGACCAACCGGCCCGGGGGCCTGCTGCGCAATCTCTTCGATACGCGCTTCAAGAATGCGGCCAATACTAGCGTTCTTCTGCAGAACGATAGGCTTTACGCCCTTTGGGAGGGCGGTCTACCGCATGCCCTCGACCCCGAGACTTTGGAGACGCTCGGCGAAGATGACTTCGCTGGCGCGCTGCGCGACCCCAACTCGCGCGTTGCCCCGGTACTGCCCTTTAGCGCCCACCCCAAGAGACCCGGGGGCGGTGCACATGTGTACAACTTTGGCGTGCAGGGGGCCCTTAAACCAGCCCTGCAACGCTACCGGTTGAACGGAGACGGCGCGCTCGAGCCTCGTATCCCCTTCTCGTTGGGGGGCGTGAGTTTCATGCACGACTTTGTCGTGACCGAAACGAAGGCGGTCTTTTTCGACGTTCCTGCACGGTTTCGCATGCTCAAGGCGCTTTCGGGCTGGGCCTCACCGGTGGAGTCGCTCGCGTTTAAGCCAGATGCCCGGGCCCGCGTGCTCTGCTTCGACAGAGACAGCGACGCCCCGCCTATCGAGTTTACGGGCCCCGAGGGATTCGTCTTTCACTTCGTGAACGCCTTTGATGACCCCCTCGCATCCCGCAGCGCGCCCCGCGTCATCGTCGACGCCATCAAATTGAACCGCTTCCCCCGCGGTACGCTCAACGTGCGCGACCCCGACGCCATCCTCAACTTCCCCTACCCGGCGTCAGCGCTCGTCCGCTTCACGCTTGACCTCACACCGGGCGGCGAGATTCGCCCCGCTATCGAGCGAGTGCTGCATGACGCGCCCGCCGAGCTACCAACGGTAGCAGCGAGCCGCTGCGGCCTTCCTCACCGTGTCGCCTGGGCCATCGCCGGCCTTCCGAGATGGCCACTGCCCATCCTACCGATGCTGCGCCGCTACGACCTGGGCAACGCAGCGGAACAACAGGCAACCACCACCGGAGAAACGCTCCCGAATATGCACACGGTTGACCGAAACTTCGCGCCGGATATCCCCTCAGAGGCCATCTTCGTACCGCGGACAGCGCGAGCCCCCGACCGCACCGCCAGCAGCTACAGCCCGGACGCGCTCGACGATTCCTCAAGCGATGGCTGGCTCCTCACAGTGGTGTATCGCGCCGACAAAGGCAGAAGCGACCTCTGTATCCTGGACGCGCGGACCCTAGAAGACGTCGCCGTACTCGCCCTCCCCCACCACATACCGCCAAGCTTCCACGGTCTCTGGGACGACCACCGCAAGAACGCATAAATACGCGGAACCTCGAGCCGCGTACTGTAAGCGTTCAGGGGGTCCAGATCTGAGCCATCCCCAGGGTGAGCCTGGGGGACGAAAGCCGCGGGAAAATGGGCCTTCCGTGCGCGGACCCACCCACCCCACCATACTTACTCCAGGCCCATTTTCCCGCGGCTTTCTGCGTC
>SLEO01000187.1 GCA_007124745.1 Myxococcales bacterium | reverse complement strand
TCCGTAGCCGGACCGAACGTAACCTGCGTGCCGGGAAAGAGGCGCTGGACGGCACTGGCCATCACATGGGCGGTGGAGTGGCGGATGACTTCCAACGCCTGCGGCGACTCCGCGTCTAGCGGCACCAGCGCGGTGGCCGTAGGCGAGGCCGCACCGTCTAAGGGCGTGTGGAGGTCGACGAGCGCGTTGTTGTAGAGGGCTGCCACAGTACCCGCGGTGAGGCGTGCATCGCCCTCAAGAAGCGTGCGCACCGTCGCCGCGCCCTCAAGCAGGGCGCCTGTGGTCTGGTCCTGCGGCACGCCAGCGCCAGGTAACGCACCTTGAAGAGACTGCGGGGAGGATGAAGAGGCTGCACTCATGATGACTCGGCAGTGATAGCGCAACTCGCCGGAAATGAACATGTGACCGGCGGCGCAACGTACACGACCGCGCCCTAGCAGGCGGCACGCTAGGCGCACCTGGCGCCCGCTCAAGACACACGCCGCGCCTCACGGTCACTGGTGAAGTCGGGTGCAAAAGCCGAGGCTTCACGTAATCACCTGGGGGGATACACCGCCGAATTATCGAGACGCTCTAGTAGGCACGGGCGGGATTGAACCGCCGACCCCTACCGTGTCAAGGTAGTGCTCTACCACTGAGCTACGTGCCTAAAGCGAGGCCGTGAGCTAGCCCTTCAAGCCGAAACTGTCAAGACTCCGTCCGGCGGCGCGCCGCGGCACCTCTGCGGGTTGCGCCGCCTGCGACACTGCTTGCGACACCACGCGGCGCTGCGCGCCGGACCTTCGCCATGTCACTCACTCCACCGCCGGACCTTGGCCTGATGCGCGCGCTGCCGGAGGTGTGGCGTGCGGCGCTGAGCTACCAGCACCGCAGCCCGCGCCATCTCGCTTATGTCGCAGGCTTTCAAGCGGTGTGGCTCGCGGCGCACACGGCGACGCGCGCGGGGCAGGCCTTGGACAGGCGCGGGCAGCTTGGCCTCCCCGAGGCAGAGACGCCGAATTGTGCGCCATCCCCCTTCGTGGGCGACACGGCCTGGGCTCGCGGCCCCGGTGCGCTCTTTGGCCAGACGGCCTCCACCATGAACTATGCCGTTGGACCGCCTACGTGTGCGCCAGTGGGCACCCCACCCGGCCCTTTGCGGGCGCCGGTGTTTATTTTCGCCAACGCCCGGAGCGGCACCACCTTTCTGCAAAGGCTGCTCAACTGCGACAGTGAGCGCTTCGTCTCGCTCCGCCTCGGCGAGAGCATCTTGCCCTCACGCGGGATGAGCCGAACCATCCTAGGCGCTCCTGGTCGGTCCCAAATGCCGCATGGTGAGGTCGCAGGGGCTGAAGGCTTGGGCCGTAGGGCAGCGCTAAAGGCTTGGCTCGCTAGCCGCGAGCGGGCGCTGAATCAGAGGCTCTTTGGCGGCTGGTCGGACCTGCACCCGATGGGACTGCGCGACGTCGAGGAAGACGAAGCGCTCTTTGTCCGCTTGCTTGCGACCCCCACGCGGTATCTCCTCTGCCCTAACCCAGATTTTCTACCGGCGTGGCGCAGCCTCGATGAGCAGCCGCGGGCCTACCAAGACGCCGTCATGGCCGCCTACTGCGCCTCGCTGCGCGCCGTGCTGCCCGTGGCGGAGTCGCGCACGCTACTGGTGAAGAACGTACTGACGGCGTCGCGCTTTCAGGCCTTGCGGCGCGCGTTTCCCGACGCACGCTTTATCTACGTGGCGCGGGACCCCCGAGCCTCGATTCCGTCGTTTATACGGCTTTTTTGGCGGGCCTGGCGGGCGCACTCGCCGCGCATCTCCCTTGCGGGCCCGGAGGCCCGGGGTCTTGCGGATACGGGGGCCTTCTATTACCGCAAGGCACTCGCTGACTGCGCGACACTTCCCGAACCGCAGCTCAAGCTGCTGACCTTCAACGAAGTGGTGGCCGACCCGTTGGCCTGTGTGGCGTCTATCTACAGGCATTTCGGTTGGTCGCTGGGCGCTAGCGCGCAGACCCGCATGCGGGCGCTCGCGGCGCAAAGCCGGGCTCGGAGGCGCCCACGGCCGGTCACCCTCCAAGACGTCGGCCTTGACGAACGCTGGCTCGGGCGGGAACTCGGCGACGTTTGCGAACGCTTCGCTTTCTTGCCCGAGGCAGGGCCAGGATCTTGATTCCCGGAAGGGTTTGACCTCAGATTCTCAGGTGTATAGGGATGTGGTGCACTGACTGGCTCGGCTACCGCATCCGGCTAAACGCATCGGCCGGGCCCGCCTTGGGCCCGTCAGCAGCTTGCGGAGAGAGGTTGTCTTCGATAGAAGGCGCCCTCACATGAAGGGGCAACCATGAAACGCGATTCGGAGCCTGTGAGGGCCAAAGCCAGCACCGGCCTGGGGGCGCCCCCCTCGATGCCTCGCCACGATATGTCTCGCGCGGGCGCTTCGCTGAAAGGCGACCTAAGCACTTCAGCCAGTAAAGACGCCTTACTTTCCGTAGATTCTTCTACTCCCGGAGCCGCGCACATCAAGCGAGCGCCGAGCACCTCGACGGCTCCAACCCACCACCGTGATACCCCCAGTGCATCCCCGAGCGACGGCACGGAGGACACCCTGAGCCGCCTCGCGGCGGTGGTGGCTGAGGCGGGGGTGGAGTCGAACGCGGGCGACGGTGGTCTGCTCGACGCGATTGAGAGAGACCTGAGTCGCATCGAATCGGCCCTCGCAGCGCTCGCTCAGGAAGCCGAGAGCCACCAAGGCGCCGCCGCGCATCTGCTGGTGTCTGGAGGCAAACGGATCCGCCCGACCTGCGTGCTGCTTGCGGCGGCACTAGGCGGGGCGGCGCCGAGGCGGGAAGCGGCCGAAGCCAAGGAACAGGCTAACCGAGTCCACGCCTTCGCTTTGGCCGCCGAACTTGTGCACCAGGCAACACTGCTTCATGACGACGTGCTCGACCTTGGCACGACCCGACGCGGCAAACCCTGCGCGCGCCTAGTGTACGGTAACGCCGCATCGATTTACGGGGGCGATTGGCTGCTCGTGCGCGCGCTCACGACCGTCCTAGATGCGGGCGACAACGCCGTGTTGCGCAATCTGCTGGGCACCATCGAAACGATGGTCGACGCAGAGGTCCATCAGCTCAAAACCAAGGGTACGTTTCGCACTACCCTGGCGGACTACGAGCGCATAGCGCTGGGCAAGACCGCCGCACTCTTCCGCTGGGCGCTTGAGGCAGGTGCTGTGGCAGGCGGCTTAGATGACGCTGCGAGGCAAGCACTCGGGCGCGTGGGCGACTCTCTCGGTCTGGCTTTCCAGATGGTCGACGACATCCTCGATGTGGTGGGTGATGCCGCTGTCACCGGGAAAAAACAGGCCGGCGACCTTCGGGAAGGCAAACTCGCCTACCCACTGGTGAAGGCGCTTAGCGAGCAGGTGATCAAGGCACAGGACATCGCGAGCATCGCGGAAACGCTCGCTTCCGGCGATGAGCAGCAGGGCTTGGGTGCGCTGGCTCAACTCCAGGCACGCTGCTGTGAACTCGGCATCATCGACCGCTGCCGAGCGGAGGTACGCGCCCTCACGGAGCGCGCGCTCATGGACCTCAAACAGGTGCCCGCTAGTCCCGCTCGCACCCTGTTGGCGGAGATCATCACGGTCAGCGCCGGGAGAGAAGCATGAGAGCGGGCGTTTCGAGTGCGCCACCGCGGCGTGAGCACGGCGAACGGCCCAAGGTGGCCGGCGAGGTGATGGAACGCCCCGATGGCGCCACGCTCAGCGCGGGCTCCGGCGCGATGTTCGATGGCATCGCTGCCACCTACGACCGCGCCAACTTTTGGTTGTCACTCGGCATGGATGAGTCCTGGCGCCGCCACGCAGTGGATGCCCTGAAACTCGACCCGGATTCCCGCGCCCAAGTGCTCGACGTGGCGACGGGTACGGCCGACGTCGCCATCACCTGCGCCAAACGCTTGCAGGGCTCGCAGGTCGTCGGCGTTGACCCGGCGGTGCGCATGCTGGACCTCGGCATTCTCAAAGCCGAGCGCGCCAATCTCGGAGAGCGCATTTCACTGCAGGAAGGCGATGCGCAAGCGCTCGCCTTCGGGGATGATAGCTTCGATGGCGCGACGGTAGCGTTTGGCATCCGCAATATCCCGGACCGCTGTCTGGCATTGCGCGAGATTCGCCGCGTGCTGAAACCGGGCAAGCGCGTCGCTATCCTGGAGTTTTCCGAGCCCGAGGGCCAAGGCATTGAGCGCTTCACCCGCTGGTACATGCGGCGCGTCGTACCCCGTCTAGGTGCCTGGCTGGTCAACGCACCGGAGTACGCTTACCTCCAGGCCTCCATCCAGAGCTTCCCGCCCCCCGAGCGCTTCGCCCAGGAGCTGCGATCGTCAGGTTTTGTGGACGTGAACATCAAGCGTCTGTCGTTTGGTGCGTGTTGGCTGTATAGCGCCCGCAAGCCGGCACAAGGAGTGTGAAGCTCAATGCGCGTGGCCGACACCTCAAGCGTAGGTAGCGAGGCGCCGCGCTGGCAGCCCGCTGGCGTACGGAGAAGCCACGCCACGGGAGGCGCGATGCGCAGGCTGATGGCACGCATTGAACAGCGGGTACGTTCCGAAAGCGGACACGGTGCCACCTTTCGCGTTGAAGCCTTGACCCTGGGGCTGGCGGGCATCTCGCAGGCGCGTTGGCCCGGGTTGCTCTGGCCGAGCGAGGGGGACGCCCAGCTGTACATCAATCGCGATGGCGGCTTTGTGCTGCAGCTAGCATGGCTGGCCAAGTGCGACGCCGCCGGCACGCAACGCTTCGCAAGCGTTCAAGCGTGGCACGAAGCGCTCATGGCCACCTACCCCGAGGCGCGCAACCTACCCCTGCTCTTCGGGGCGGCCTTCGCGCCGAAGAGCAGCCAGGCGTCCGTGGCCAATAGCCCCTGGTCGGGCTTCGGCGACCTTGGCGTCGCATTGCCTCGCGTCGTGATCGAATGCGGCCTGCGTCCAACGCTGTCCCCAACACACTGCCTGCTTGGCAATGCGGCATCTGGAGAGGCGTTGAGGGCCGAGCCCGGAAGTCCGGCGAGAGACGGCAACCGTGCCGAACTGACGCTTCACGTATTCCGTGAAGCGTCCGAAAGCTGGACCCCTTCCCTTGCCCTAGTCGAGGGTTTTTTGCTGGGCCTGAGCCGACGACTGGCCCTTGGGCAGGGACCCGACGCCGAGCACGACGGCACGCCTGCGGCAGCGCGTAGCGAGCTACGCAGTGACCTGCACGGTCACCTGGACAGCGACCTGGACAGCGACCTGCACAGTGACCCGCACAGAGGCAAGCCCAAGGACGCCGAGGCAACGGCACCTAACGACCAGGTGGCAGCGCTTAGAGACCAAGTGGCAGGCCCAGTAGGTGCCACCCCGGCGAATGCAAGCTGGTGCGATGCTGTTGAGACAACCCTGGCGGGCCTGTCCGCCTCGGGTCTCGCCAAGGTGGTGCTCGCCCAGCAGCGAACGTGGCCGAAAGGTCACGACGAGGCGCAACGTGTCGACGCGCACGCACTCCTCAAGCGCGCCAGCAACACCGGACGCCCGGCGGATGCGCTCTCCGCGAGCGAACACGACAACGCCGCACGGGCTAGCAACGCCGTTGCACAAGCATATCTCGTGGAACGCCTAGGCGCGCGCGGCGGGACGGGGCGTTTTGCATGGCGGAGCGGCCCGGACCTGTTTTTGGCAGCGACGCCCGAGCTGCTCGTCGGCGCAGATGGCGAGCGGGTGCACAGCGAAGCGGTCGCAGGCACGCTTAGACCCGACGAATCCGCCGACCTGACGCTGCTACCGGACAAACTGCGCCGCGAGCACAGCCATGTCACCGCGTTCATCGAGCAGACGCTCGCCGACGCAGGCCTCAAGCCCCAGCTCGGACCGCTGACCCTCCGGCACTTCGGCGCGATGCGTCACGTGCTGCAGCTCATCGAAGCCAAGGCCCTCAGCGGCGTCTCGCCCTGGACACTTATTGGCGCGTTGCATCCCACCCCGGCCGTGTGCGGCGTGCCGCGCGCCGCAGCGCTCGAGATGCTTGCAGCGCGCGAAGGCTTCGACCGCGGTTGGTACAGCGGTGTCGTTGGCTGGGTCGATGGTCACGGCCGCTGCGAAGCATCGGTCGCGCTTCGAGGCCTGCTTCTGACCCCGGATGCGGTCCACGCATTCGCGGGGGCGGGCATCGTGAGGGGCTCGGAAGCGGTAGCGGAACTCAGTGAGCTCGAAGCCAAGTTTACGGCAATTCTAGAGGTATTCGGCCTCGGCCAACCTTCGTCAGCTGCAAGCCCCGCCGCTTCAGGCCCTGTCGACGAGACGAAGCCAGCGCCGGACCCTCGCGAAAACGTTTCCGCTTCAGCGACCGAGAGCGCGACGTGAGCGAAGCCTCTCCAGCGACGCTCGGCGACCTGCAATGGGCGCGAGCCCGCTGGTTGGTCGCGGCTTTGTGCGAGGCGGGCATCCGGCATCTGATCTTTTCGCCCGGGTCACGCTCGGCTCCCGTGGCCCTCGCCGCACGGCTCGATGCGAGGCTTCAAGCCCACGCCATCATCGACGAGCGCACGGCGGCCTTCGCCGCACTAGGGATGGCGCGCGAGCAACCCGCAAGCGTCGCCCTATTGGCGACCTCCGGCAGCGCCCCGGGGCATTGGCTACCGGCGGTGATGGAAGCATCCGCCACCTCCCGCGGCATGCTTCTGATCAGCGCGGACAGGCCCGCGTCCTTGCATTTCCGGGGCGCGAACCAAACCGTAGAGCAACGCCATCTTTTCAGCGATTTCGTCGACCTCCAGGAGGACATCGACCTCGCCTACGCCACACCGGAGTGCCTGCGCACCTGCGTGGGGCGCGTGCTCAACGTACTGCTCAAGCCCGCCGCGCGGCCAGTGCACCTCAACCTACGCCTACACAAACCTCTCGAACCCAGCGCTACCGCATACGCGGCTTCGTTCGAAGCGCTCTGCGACAACGCAGCGCTAGCCGCGCTAGCGGCCGGCTCGCACATGCCGGGCGTCTCACCGCCTATCGTCATGCCAGGCACATCGCTCGACGCCACCAGCTCGGACGCGCGCACCACCGAGCACGCTGAGCACGCTCCCTGGGAGCTGGTCGGGGAGCTGGTCGAAGCCCTGCACACAGGACCGCGTCGCATACTGGTAGTGGGGCCATTGGCGCCGGACCTGGCTGTTGCCAGAGCCATCGTGTCCCTCGCTGAGCGCTACGGCCTGCCGGTATGGGCGCACCGAACCTCAAATCTGGGAGTGGGGGGCATCGCCTGCTCAGTGCAGCCCGTGGCGAATCCAGACGACACGTCTCCGTCGCTAAACGAAGCCGCGGCGCCTGCCGCTGATTCGCACACGCCGCCGGCAATCGCGCTTCACCACGGTCCGGAGGAACCCTGCGCGAGCCTCGAGCCGCCGAGTCACATCCTGACTATCGGCGGCGCACCGGTGGCTGGGGGACTGCCACCCCGTTGGCTCAAAGCGCGCCCCTTCATCGGCTCGGTTGCGCTACGCCAGCGCGCCGACCCCGATGCACAGGGAACCCTTCACTGGTTAACGCGCGACCTCGCTGCCAGCCTCCACGCCCTCGCGCAACCAGCTCAGCCTGCGCGCACCCACGCCCAGCAGGCGTGGCTCAAAGCGCACAAAGAGCTAGCACGCACGCCAACGAAGTCGGCTAACGCACATGCGCCGCAACGCGCACCGCTAACCCCAGCTGCCCTGTATCGAGGACTCGGCGACCTGCTGCCGGACGGCACCCGCATACTCATTGGCAACTCACTCGTCATTCGCGAGGTAGAGCGCTACGCCGACGACAGCTGGTCAAAGCTAACGCTGTATTGCCAACGAGGTCTTTCCGGCATTGATGGCCTAGTAGCCGGCGCACTCGGTCACTACCTAGCCGCCCCAGAGGTGCCTCTCGTCCTCATCCTCGGCGACGTCAGCTTCGCCCACGATTGCGGCGCCCTCGCCGCTCTCGCCCAAGCCCGCGGCCCCATCCTAATCGTCGTCCTAGACAACGGTGGCGGCCGCCTCTTCGACCGCCTACCCCTAGCCCAAGCCGCCCATCTCACCGCGCACCTCGACGACTTCCACACCCCACCCCGCCTCAACATCC
>SLEO01000334.1 GCA_007124745.1 Myxococcales bacterium | reverse complement strand
CTCTGTCATCGCCCAGGCATGATCCCGCCTGACGATCCGTCAACGGTTTTTCACCCCGATACGTCCGACTCGAAGCGCTCAACCACAAAATACGAAGTGGTTTCCGAGGGGATCCTTCAGGGTTCCGGGAGGAAGTGCTGTGGGACTCACGCATGGCATGCGAGGTCATTGCGCTAAATGTCTCTCCAATGCTGCAACGTTGACGCGAGACTTGTGCGTTGGGCTCCGGTCCAGGATTCTGGGGTCCATTCCGGTTGCGTCAGCGGTGGATGTATGGTGTACGCCCTAGGTGGGTAGGCGGAGCGGACGCAGCGGTAGGGTTAGCGCGAGGCCTGGGCGCTCCGGTGTTGGGGCGATGGGATCTTTGCTCCGCTTAATCTCGCCGTTGCTGATGTGTGTGGGCTGTACTGCGGAAGTCGGGGCTCGCCTTGAGGGTGAGGGCCAGGGGTCAGCGCTGGGTCGAAGGTGGGCGTCCGTCGAACGCGCTGAAGAGAAGGGCGGGGATGACGGGCTTGCGCCGCAACCCTTTGACGCGTCGTGTCCGGAGACGTTGGCTGCGTATCGGGCCGAGCGCAGTGGTAACGTCGCCTTCATGGTGGAGCAGGTAGAGCCGCTCATCGTCGCGCAGACCGAGCAGAAGACGGAGGCCTTGCTGTTAGCGCTGACGCTTCTCGCTTGGCGACGCCCGGTCGCGGCAACCACTTGGGACAAAACGGCCTGGAGTAGGCTAGGGTTGCTTGCCCAGGATGCGCCCCGCTTTCTGCTTAGGGGCAGGTTTAGGCTTGCCGGCAACTACCTGAGCTACGTGCCCCGGGAGCTTTCCCGCATCCTCCGCCCACTCACCCTCTACCCGCGAGAACTCGCCGTTGGGCTCCTTACGCTCATTGGGCAAGGCAGTGACCGCATCCGCGCTGCCATCACCTGGGCTTATGCACTCACGGAGCCCAACACTACTCACCTCACCGCGCTCGGTGAGTTTGCCTACGACAGGGGTCGGCTTGAAGCGGGCTGCTGTTACCATGAGGCCTCGGAGGAGAAGCTGCGTTGTCCGCGCGTACGGCGCTAGTGCGCGTGTTGTGTGGCCAGCAGTCGTGCTAGCAAAACTATTTCAGGGGCCCTCAAGACTCGACCAAAGGTGGCGTAGTGAATACTGCCAAAGACAGACGCTCGGGCCGCCGACGCTTCATTGTTTCCAAAAGGGCGGCCATGTTCATGGTCCTTGGCCTTCTCGGCGTCCTTGGCGCTCTTTACTTGGTGAATGCCTTCCTACTGCGCGGGTTCAGCGAGTGCGCGGACGTTGGTGGTTGTAGTTTGGAAGCCAGTGTTCTCACCGCGGCCGCGGAACTCTACATGATCCAGGAGCAGGTTGACGTGCTCCCCGGGGTCGGGACGGGCGCCAAGCGCCACGAGCGCTTCCTCATCGAAGCCGGCTTCCTCGGACAGGTCTCGCGCAGGTACGACCTTCAGGCGGACGGCACCGTCGTCGCCATCGACGACCGCTGCCCCTAATCGCTAGGCCGAGCGTCACGCTGGCGGCCGGCCACCTCGCTCAGGAGACCTGCCTCGCGCCTACTGGGTAGAGCTAGGCCTTCGTGGTGGGTGGTTCAGCGAAAGCCCCGGGAGGGACAAGGACGCCTTCAAGAACGATTCGCCATCGCTGTAGATCCGGGCTGTCCCGCTATACCGATCCGGTTACAAGACGGCGTGCGCGCTGGGCCTGTTGATAGAAGTGACAGCATACGTCACGCTGTGCTGCATGCTTCGCGGTCAGGCACTTCAGATTGGGGCAGGGCGTGCGTTTTGCGCGACCGTTGCGCTGTTCGGCACCGCACTGCCCTGGGCCGGTTTGCCCGCCTCCGCATGCGCGGAGGCGCAGCAGTGGGTGGTAGCGGGGGTGAAGGCGGGGGGGGTTGATGCGCTGAGCGTTGAGACTTTTCGTGAACTGCTGAGCGCTGAGATTGAGCGGCAGCGTGGCGTCAGCACGTCGCAGGTCGCGGGTGGTGGCTGCGCGGAGGCGGGTTGCGTACCGGCGGTGGCGCAGGATGTGAGCGCGGATGTGGTGGTGGTCGGCCAGGTTGGACGGCTTGGGGAGACGCTGCTCGTCACGGTGCATGCTCACGACGCGAGCGGCAAACGCCTGCGGTCGCAGCAGCTAACCGTCAATCGCCTTGAAGACCTCGAAGCGGCGGCCACGCGCCTCGCAAAGGCCCTGGTCAGCGGCGGGGATGCCAAAGACGGCATGACCCTCGGGACGGTGACCACCAAGGAGAAGGCCGCGCCCCTCCGGCGGGATTTCTCCCATGACTTCACCCTGCGCGTTGCAGCGGTGATGCCCTTCGGTGACGGGTTGGGCGGCGCGCCTGGGCTTGGTTTCGGTGTGGATATCGGTTACTGGGGTGAGGCCGAACACTTCGCTGTGGACGTGCGCCTCGGCGTGCGCTTCGACCTTGTGCCCGGCGACGACAGCTACGGTTACGTGCCCGTGGACGTCGGCGTGATGTGGTTGCCGCTGCTCGGTAACTTTACGCCGCTTATCGGCGCCGGAATGGGACCACGCTTCCACTGGGAGAGCCGTGCACGTAACCCCACCCTCGGAACCGTGATTCCCACACGGACCGAAGAAATCGACCGCGCCGTCGGTTTCGGTATCGGTGGCTATGCTCGACTAGGCGCGATGTTCTTGCGGACTTACAGTACGAGAATCACCCTCTACGTCGACTACGAACCGGGCTACGCCAATCTCAACGGACGCGACTTCCAGCAAGCGGTAAGTGCTAACCTCGGAGTGATTTTTTAGTGCGAAGTTCTTCACAGCCAAGGCCTCGCGCGTGCTGTCCACGCGAGTCCGTCATGTCCAGAGGTGCCTCGCTCAAGCCGCGTCGCGGGAGTAGCGCTGCCCCAGTGTGTCTGGCCGCGGTGTGTCTAGGATGCGCTATGCTCGTCGCTGGCTGTCTGAGCGAACTCTTCGACAGCATCCCAGAGGTTCCATGCACGAGCGTGGAAGGTGCCAACGACGTCCGTGGTCAGTGGCGCATCGTCGGCAGCGGGTTGCGCCGCGGGTGCTCGGATCCCCTCTACGATGGCAATTTCCGCTTTCAGAGCGGCTCGGGCTTCGGCATTGCGCAGGCCGAGGATGGCACCCTCAGCGCAAGTCCTGGCATCGAGGGCTTCTCTGCGACTGGCCGCGTTGAAGGCAGTTGCGTGAGCCTCGCAACGACCGAGCGTACCGAAGCCGGAGACGTGACACTGCGTTTCACGGGCACCGCGCGCGACCGCCAAGTGAGCGGGGAACTGACCGGACAGGGCCCTGAGGGCT
Source organism: Myxococcales bacterium (assembly GCA_007124745.1). Taxonomy (GTDB): domain Bacteria; phylum Myxococcota_A; class Polyangia; order Polyangiales; family SLQV01; genus SLQV01. The sequence continues at coordinate 4,813 of SLEO01000334.1, read as the reverse complement.
GTCAAATCACCGGCTTCTTCGAAACCTCGCTCGACTGAGCGTTCTCCACGCCCTAGCTTCTGGAGCCCACAAGTATGCAGTACATTGTCATAGGAAGAGATGGGAGTGACCCCGCAGCGCCCGGCCGGCGCGCCGCAGCGAGAGAAGCGCATCTGGCATACTCGGGGGTCTTCACCGAGCAGGGCAAGCTGCTCTACGCGGCGGCCATGTTGAATGATGCTGGCGCCATGATCGGCTCGGTCATGGTCTTCGATTTCGCCTCCCGCGCGGAACTCGACGCGTGGCGCGCCGAGGAGCCCTACGTTGTCGGCAAAGTGTGGGAAAGCATCGAGGTCCACGGCGCTGCTGTGGGCCCCGCGTTCCGCAGGTAAGCCGGTTCAGGTCTCTGCCAGGTTCGTGCACACCACCGAGAGTCTCTAGCGAACGGGACGTTTCAAGCTCCTCCCGGGCCGCCGCAGAGGCTGCTGCACCCCCGTGTGCGACTCGGGACGCTCGCGCAGCCAAGCTCGCTGAGCCGATGGGCGACACTGGCTCGGACCGTGTCTTGTAGCCTACTAGGCGGCGGCTTTCACCGCTTGAATCTCGACTTCGATGTCGATGCGTTCTCCGACGAGCACGCCACCCGCTTCGAGGACTTGGTTCCACGTGAGGCCGAAGTCTGGTCGTTGGATGGCGGTCTTCGCGGTAAAGGCTGCCCGTGTGTTGCCCCAGGGGTCTTTGGCTTGGCCGCCGTACTCCACGTCCAGCACGACTTCTCGGGTGACATCGCGGATGGTCAGCTGCCCGCGCAACTTGAGATGCGTGTCGTCGCTTTTCTCGACGCCAAGGCTCTTGAAGCGCAGCTTGGGGAAGCGCTCGGTGTCGAAGAAATCGCCGGAGCGCAGGTGATTGTCGCGGTCGGCCACACCGGTGTCGATGCTCGCTGCATCGATATCCACCTCGACGCTGGAACGAGTCATGTCGCTCGTATCCAAGCGCAAAGCGCCGCTCCACTGAGCGAAGCGCCCGCGGACCTTGGCGAACACCATGTGCTTCACCGAGAAGTTAATGGCGGAATGGGTGGTGTCGATGTTCCAGAGTTGGGGTTCCATAGGGGTGTCTCCTGTCGTGTGTCTTTGTCTCGCAGCCAGCCGCGCCTAGGGTCACACCGCAGCTAGCGCCGGCTCTTTTGAACCAACAGGATGAAGCTAACCTTGTCCCGCTCTCGTGATTAGTCCCCTTGTTATGGAAGGACTGTCCCGTGTATGGAACAATGGGCACTGTGACCCTCGACCTCAATGACATCCTGGTGTTCGCCAAGGTGGTGCAAGCGGGCAGCTTCGTCGCCGCCGCACGCGAGCTGGAGATGCCCAAATCCACCGTGAGCCGCCGGGTCTCGGCGCTGGAAGCGCGTCTTGAGGCGAGACTGCTCCAACGCACCACCCGCACGCTCAGCCTTACGGACGTTGGCCGAACCTACTACCAGTACGCGCTGCGCATTGCAGGCGAGGTCGACGAGGCCGAGCTTGCCGTCACCCGCAAGCAGTCGACGCCCCAAGGCCTGCTGCGCCTCACCATCCCCTTTAGCCTGAGCTTCCTTGCGCCGATGCTCACGGCTTTCATGCAGCGCTACCCGGATGTGCAGCTCGACGTCGTCGCCACCGACCGCGTCGTTGACCTCGTGGACGAGGGCTTCGATGTCGCTCTCCGTGCCGGCACCCTGCGCGACTCCTCGCTCGTCGCACGCCACCTGGGCACGCTGAAGCGCGTCCTGGTAGCCAGCCCCGCTTTCTTGAAGCGCTACGGTACGCCCGCCCAACCCGAGGACCTAGTGCGCTGCCCAACACTTGCCTTTGGTGCGGGGGCGCAGCGAACAGCCTGGGAGCTCACGCGTGGCGGCAAGCGCGTCACCATAGAAGTGACGCCGCGGCTCATCGCGAACGACTTCGAGATCCTGGATGCTGCCGTGCGTCAGGGTCTTGGCCTCGCTCTAGTGCCGCTGTTCCGTTGTCGCGGTGATCTGCTGACGCGTACCTTGTGCCGGGTACTGGGCGAATGGTCAACCCACGAGCCCCCTCTGACCGCGGTGTACCCAAGCACCCGTCACCTGTCGCCTAAAGTCCGTGCCTTCCTAGACCATCTTCGAGAGCACATGACACCGCCGCCTTGGGAGCGCGGCCCGGCACCCTGACACCATCCTCTTGTGCCTCCCGCGAGAGGGCGGCTTCAGGGTGCGCTCTATTCATTACATGCAAGTCGCTTGCGTATATTGATGCGGCACCCTACCATTCAGGGAATGGGCAGAGCAGAGCGAAGCGAGCAACCGCGCCACGTCGCGGGTGAGGCTGCCTCGGGCGAAAGCAGTGAGGTGCTGGAGCAGATAGTCCAGCAGGGCCTCAATCTTTGCAATTGGGAGCGCGCGCTTCCGGAGGGAACAGAAGCTGAACTCACGCATTGGACGCGGACGCTGGCCGCCCGCATCGACGTGCAACTCAAGCGGGGCGATGCCGTTCCTCTCGAAGCGCTGACTGGCCTGCCCGAAGGTCCGACCCGCGACTGGCTCGCCAGCGACCTGACCGTGCTAAGCGCGCTTTACATGCGGCTTGCCCAAGTCGACCAGATTCGCTTCGCCTTTGGCCCGGTCAACCGCACCCAGTGTCCAAAGTTTCACGTCGATCACATCGCACTACGCCTACTTTGCACCTACGTCGGCCCAGGAACCGAGTGGCTGCCGGAGCGCGCCCTTCGCCGTGCCGCGTTGGCCAAGCCGTCCACCAGCCCGCTCGCCGACAATGCGGCGCTCCTTATCGACGCAGCCGCCGTTCAGCGTGCGCAGCCCGGGAACGTGCTCATGATGAAGGGTGAGCGCTACGGCGACGGTACCCCCGGCCTCGTCCACCGCTCCCCTGAAATAGAAGCCTCAGGCGTGACAAGGCTTGTGCTCACCCTAAGCGTCATGCCCTCTCCCTAACTGCCCTCTCGCATATGCCCACGGACCAAACGCGACAGCAGCAGGCCCGGGCCGAGGCTTTGTTACAACGTGCAGGGTACCGGCACATGCGCGATGACGAGTTCGTCGAGCTTGTAGTGGAAGGAGTCCGTGTCGCCCACCACGGCTGCGCCAAAGCTGATGCGCTCGATGGGTTCTTGGAAGCGCAGGTCGATATCGGATTCGGGCTCGCGCGCCTCTTCCACGCCGTTGACTAAGAGCCGCGCACTGCCGGGCTGCCTTAGGCGAAGCTCAAGTTGGATACACACCCACTCTTCGCTAGGCATCGTCACCCCGGGAGCCGAGCGGCGGCTTCTAGCATCAGCATTCTCTGGATTTAGGTACACCGCGAACTTCATGCCATCCTGCAGGTCGAAGGAAGCATGCTTCGGATTGCCTCCGTTTGAATGAAACGCCAGGTGCTCGGAGAAGTTCGTGATAAAGGTGTCACTACTTTTCCAAAACCAGAAACGCGCATAAAGGTCGCTCTCCTCCGTCACCGGGGAGAAGCGCAATGTGATGTTCGCAGACTTGTAAACGTCTTCCTCACTGGTGGAGAAGACCTCAATCCCCGAACCCGAGAATCCCTCTTGGGTCGTACGCAGTATCGCCCCCGTGCCCACAATCGGTTCGAGAACTAGTGGATCACCTTCGACGAAGGAAGCGCACGCAAATGCATCGGGATGCTCGGCGCAATGGTCGGGGTCTATCAGGGCGACTTCCTGCGACTGAGGTTCGGCGGCCGAGTGGCTCGAGGTTAGTTCTTCGGCGACTGGGCTGCCCGCGGCGACGGTACTGGATTCTTGGGAAGTGGTGTCGCTATGCCGCGCGTTGCCATCTACCGTTTCGTAGCCAATGAAACCACAGCCGGCGCTAAAGACCACGCAGCACCAGCCTACTCCGCTATACGCCACGACTCGCCTCACTCATTCAGGGTCGAGGAAAGTGCACCCACCGTCAATTGAATGCGGGGTGCAATAAGTTGGATTGCTCTCATGGATTAAGGCAGCTGGCCGTAGTTGGGGCGGAGATGTGCTCGGGGGCGTCGGTGCTGGCCACAACGATGCGGTTAAGGTCACGCGGATCTAGGGGGCGGTAGGTGAACACGTAGTCGAGTGTTTGGGTGGGCTGGCCGGAGCCAGCGTCACCGTTGCTGTGATCGAGGACCAGCAGTAGGGGCGCGTCTTGAGGCATCACGCAGCCTTCGGCGGCCGTCCAGTCCGCGACAAAGCCGAGGTCATTTTCTAAACGCAGCTGCGCGCTCCCTTGATGCATGCCGAGGAAGATCCTGATGTCACGAAAGCTGTCGTTGCTCTCTGGCGCGTTGACCCAGCGCGTTGCCCAGTTGTCCGTGCCTATCGTCCAGCAGTTAACGGCGCCATCGGCACTATTACTGAACATGCCGTAGGATTCGTTCCAGGAGAGCGCGGTGGCGCCCTGCCAGCCCCGCGAGCCACTGTGAAGGCTGGTGGGCGAATCCAACCGTCCAAAGCCGATGTCGACGTCCGTCGTATGCCGGCTCGCTAGGCGCCCGCGAACGCGCAACGCGACGTCGCCTTGCGTTGCGCGATAGACGGCGCTTTGGAGGCCAAACTCCCCAAAGCTTGTCAGTGTGCCATCGGCGACTGTCGCTTCCGCGGAGCCGAGGACCTCCCAGCGGCTCGTGTCCACTACATTGCCAGAGAAATCATCAAAGAAGGGAAACACCTCAGCGCCAGCCACCGTGCTGAGTGCCTGCCCTTCGGAGTCATCTTGCGACCAGTAAAGCATCAACTGCCGTGGTGATGCGTTTGCTTCATCTGTCTTGACCCATACTTCCGTTGCAGCGGTGTTGCAGGTCTCGGG
>SLEO01000247.1 GCA_007124745.1 Myxococcales bacterium | reverse complement strand
TATCGATGGGCGGTCGTTCAGAGTCTCGCTGTGAACGGGAAGCGAATAAAAAAAGGCCCGCTCACGTAATGTGAGCGGGCCTTTACTCGCGGCACGCGCGTAAGTTCTGTTGTGACCTTACGACACGCGCGCTTGGTGTCTAAGGCCTAGCTACCCGACACGATGCCGGAGCTGACGGTGGCCACAGCGGCGACGCTGGTCTGAACGCGTCCAGCAGCCTGCTGCGTGGCTTCGCCAACAGCGCTCAGCTGACCTAAGGCGCAACCAACGCCGATGGTTGCCTTCAGGTTGGCGTCGGAACGCAGAATCGTGTTGAAGGACTGCTGGACAGCACCCTCAGCAGCGACACCCAAGTTCGCAGATGCCGAACCCAAGGCCTGCAGACGAGCCTGAACCGCTAACAGCGCCGCGAACCGGCCCCTGAAACCACGCAAGAAAGCGCGGAACTCCGCGTGTGCCCTGGCGTCAGCCTCAGCGTCCCCGGTCACTCTGAACTGAAACTGAATATCGAGTTCCGGTGGACGACAAACAAGCTCGGCCTTCGCTTTTGCTTCCACAGAAGCCTTACATTCCGCGCTGACTTCCGGCGGGACGACTTCCCCTTCGCACTTGCCCGAACAACTTGCCTCAGCATCGGCGTTGAACTCGCAGCTGGCCTGAGCGCTAGCTTCGCAGGTTCCGCTCGGCGGGGTGTAAGTGCACTCGCCTTCACAGCTTTGCGAGCAGTTCCCGCCAGCACTCAGTTCACAGGTACCTTGACAGGTGCCATTGCAAGTACCGTTACACTGGCCAGAGGCATTCTCCGATGAACAAGTGCCGTTGCAGGTACCGTTACACACACCCTCACATGCAGCCGCGGCCTCAAGTTGGCACGAACCTTGGCACGTGCCCTCGCACCGAAGGTTCGGCGCTTGCCCGCGGCACTCAAGTGTGCCGTTGGCCTGGCACTCGGCCTGCGCTTCTACAGAAATCTCGCAGCTTCCCGAGCAAGTTGCTCGGACCGAGCCCGGCGTGACACTCGCATCGCACTGCGCCGCGGCAGTGGCCGTGACTTCAAGGTCGGCCTGGCAACGGGGTGGTTGAAAACGGACGTTAAGGTTGCCCTCTACGTTTGCCGCGAACTTGGCATCGAGGCCTGCCTTAACTGCAGCCGCAAGCTCGGCTGTTGGGAGCTCGGCTGTGCCCTCAAGCCCCAGCAGCCCAGCGATGCCGCGGAGTTCCGCGACAACGGAGTTCTCAAGTTCGATGGAGGCTTGGTTAACGCTGACGACTGCGCCGAAAAAGGCATCGACGTTCGAAAGGCCTGAGATGCTAGCGTTTCCCTCAAGGACGCCATCTACGGGACATGTCAGGCCGCATTGCTCGGCGATGGCATTGTCCTCACAGGACGTCGCAAACGTTAGGAGCGCGGCCGCGCCCAATAGACCGAGGACACGGCGCTGGGCCCTGCCTCCGACACTTGGCCAAAATAAATGGTTCTGCATACTAATCTCCAATCTCTTTCACTCTAAGTCGCTGAAGTTGCCTCGGCAGCCGACCAGACCCCGGACCCTAGCACCACGCGAGGGATAGCCACAAGGACCGCCCCTCACCACTGACCCGACACCATACCGAAACACCTCTGAAACACCGATCTCCGGTCAGCGAGCCTTGAGACGCGTCTTGAGCCTTCGTATTCTCTAACGCGGACACGCGAGCAGCATCGTCGGCGGTCGAAAGCTCCCTGTCAGCGGGACCTCCAGAAGATCACCGCCAAAACCAGGACTACGACGCCGAGCGCAAGCACAAGCCGGGTGGCGACTTCCCGACGGCTACCGCGCTTACCGCGAACACCGCGGCGAAACCCACGCACCATGCCGGATAGGGCGCCACCTCGCCGCGCCGCACCCTCAACCTTGGGCCGTCGCCGTTTCTTTCGAACCTTTGCCATGCCCGCAGCCTAACAACAAAGCCGGGGTTGCGCTCCAGGACTATCTCGTACCCGGCGGCGCACTCCCCAGGGTGCTAGGCCCAAACTTCATTTTCAAGGGTGCCGGTGCGCTTCAAACACGTTAGCGGGGCCTCCGCACGCGCGACGAACGGAGTCCGCGCGTGGTCCCCCTCGCCTCTGACCGCAGACGCTGCCGCCGAGCTTCGCCCAACGCATTGCAATCTCGGCCAAACTGCGCGACCCGCTCAAGACGTCAGACAACCTCGTGTGCAGTCTGATGAAAGGCGACAAGGCCTAACGCTACCGGGGCGGCTGTCTCAACGCGCAGAATCGGAAGCGGCAGGCCAACGGGTGCAAATCCCTGCGCTTCTAGCCCAGCGACTTCCGTCGCGGAGAGACCGCCTTCTGCCCCCACGACGCAAGCGACACCTTGCCCCTCGAGCTGGCCATGAGGCGCGAAGGGTGTGAGCGCACCTTCCCAGAACACGAAACGCTGTGTGTCCGGCGCGATGAACGCGACGGACTCGGCAAGCGAACACGGACCTTCGATGCGGGGTACGGCGCTCCGTCCACTCTGCCGAGCCGCTTCCGCTGCGATGCGCTGCAGGCGTTCGCGCTTGCTTGCCGAAAGCCCGCCAAGCGTCCGCGCGGTCTCAACACAAACGATCGTAGTCGCGCCGATCTCCGTCGCCATGCGCACAATCAGGTCGAGCTTGCTCCCCTTGGGAATCGCTTGAATCAGCACGAGTTCTGGCCCCGCAGCGTAAGTACGCGCCTCGCCTACCTCGACAGTGTACGGCTCGGTGCCCATCACCGTCGCCCATGCCTCGACCCCGGTACCGTCGAAGAGCGCTAGGGTGTCGCCTGCGGCTACGCGCAACACACGTGCGTGCTGCGCGGCGTCCGCCGCGAGTGGGAGTGTGGTGCCGGCTGCAGGCAGCAACGGTGCATGGAAGCGAGGCACGCGGCGCTCCCGCGCGGAGACGGGCCGTGTGGGCCCGCCCGCCACCGTGCGCGCCACCGTGCGCGCCTCCGCGCTTTCCCCCGACGGCTCGGCCTCGTCGATAGCTGGGTGCCCGTCTGGGGCCGGCGACCTGTCCTGGGCCGAAGTGTCAGCGCTGGGGACCACGCATGGCTCCCCAAACGCCACTGGCATCGCTGGTCTCGCTATCCGCAGGCATTGATGGCAGAACGATAATCGCCGACCAACCATCAAGGCTCAGACGAATGCGGCTTAAGTTTCCGGGAAGTGCCGACTGCATCTCAGCGACGTGCTCATCGAGTAGGCCACTCAAGACAATGTTGCCGGTGGGCGCTACGCGCTGCAGCAGCGAAGGGGCGAGGCTGAGCAGCGGTAGAAGCTCGATATTCGCAACAACCACATCAAAGTGCCCTGTGCAGGTCTCGAGGCTTTCGTGGACCGGAACGTTCACGCGGTCAGCGAGTCGATTGCGCTCAGCGTTGCGCAGGCAAGCGGCGCGAGCGTGCGGGCAGATATCGACAAAGGTGACCTCGCGCGCGCCCTGAAGAAGCGCGGTCAGCCCAAGCACGCCCGTACCTGAGCCGACATCAAGAATCGACCTGTCGCGCACTTCGATAGAAAAGAGGGCATCTAGGGCGAGGCGGGTCGAAACATGCTGCCCGGTTCCAAAGGCCTGCTCAGGCTCAATGATGATGGCGCGCGCGCCCTCGGGCACGGCGTCCGTGGCCCACGGGGCCACCAGCCAGAGATCCGGACGCAGTTGGATGGGCTGGAAGAACTCGCGCCACGACGTTAGCCAGGGGCTCCCGGTGATGACTTCCTGCGCAAGCGCGTAGCGCCCCTCCCAGGCCGCTACTGCCGCGCCCAAGCTTTCATCATCGGCGAAGGACATCAGGAGTTCGACGTGGCCGGCCGCTGCCTCGACGCGGGCTTCACCCACCCGGTCGCTGTCAGCAGCCTCGGGCACAACCATCGTGGTGGTGTCACGCTCTTCGACAGCCACGGCGCCGAACTCAAAGGCTTCCACACCCACCCCCTCGGCCTCGGAGGCGTCGACGCGCACGCGCAACACATGGTGTTTTGTCGCCGCAAGCGCCGAATCCGGCAACGGGTCGGGGCGAACACCCGGCAGCGCCGCACCATCTGCCCTAGCAGCACCCAGCGCAGGTCTCAGCCCTGTGCGCAAGCCGTCGGTCTCATCCGAACTGGATGTCTCGTCGCTCATAAAGTCTCTCCACCTGGCGCAAGCATTCTCAACACAACGTAGGTCACACCACAAACTCCCCATAGAATACAGCGAATCCGGCGCCGAGCGCGGTACGCAAACCAGGGCGTAAGTAGCGGAATCATGCCGGCCCAACGCTCCCACGTATCGAGGCGGCGCGAGTCCCATACCGTCCAAGCGCACGCGAAGTGGCAGAGGAGCCACAGCGCAAGCGTCACTACCCAGGCCAACCACCACGTTAAGTTCTGGTCCACAACTCGCTCGAAACCTCGTGACAACTCAGCATGAAGAGGCCTGTGTTCAGATTCAAGTGCGAAGCGCGTGCGATCGCCCAACGAGCTGGGTGTCAATCCCGAGGCAGGGCAGAACGCCTGCCGTGAACGTGCTAAGGCTCGCCCTGGCAAGGGCGGAGGTCAGGCTAGCGGGATTCACTTCCAAAACGTCGAGCGGCTGCGCGCAGTGCGCGCCCCGCTGAACGGTGACTAGCTGAGCAGCAAACGCTAGGGCGATATGGGCAAAAAGATTCGTATTGGGATGGCTGGTTGTGGCGTCGTAGGTGGCGGCGTCATTGAGCTGTTGAGCCGCAACGCAGGCTTGATCGAGCGGCGCCTGGGCACGGTGCCCGAGGTCACGCGTATTGCAGTCCGGCACCCGGACCGCGTTCGAACCTTGAGTGAGGCTGCTCGCAACGCGACGTTCACTACCGATCCACTCGCCCTCGTCGACGACCCTGAGGTAGACCTCGTGGTCGAAGTGATGGGAGGCCTTGAGCCCGCCGGCAGCCTACTGCGCCGGGCCCTCGAGGCGGGCAAACCCGTAGTCACGGCCAACAAGGCGCTTCTCGCCGAACAGGGAACGGCGCTGCTCGATCTCGCCGAGCAGCGGCATACGGACTTGTACTTCGAGGCCGCCGTCGCAGGCGGCATTCCCATCATTCGCGTGCTGCGAGAGGGGCTGTCCGCCGACCGCGTCCTGCGGCTGCGCGGCATCGTTAACGGTACATCAAACTACATCCTCTCCCGCATGTCGCGAGAGGGCATGAGCTTCGAGGAGGCGCTGACCGCGGCCCAAGCGGCGGGCTTTGCAGAGGCGGATCCTACCCTCGACGTGGGCGGCGGCGACGCGGCACACAAGCTAGCGATTCTGGCCTCGCTCGCCTTCGGCGTGCACGTAGACCTCAGCCGCATCCCAACAGTGGGCATTACAGACATCTCCGCGGGTGACCACGATATCGCTCAGGGATTTGGCTATGTGATCAAGCATCTCGCCCGTGCTGCTACGACCGAGTCCGGAGAGCTCGAACTGTCCGTTGAGCCGATGCTCGTCGCCAAGGAGAGCGGTCTTGCAAACATTCACGGCGCGATGAATGCGATTGAAGTGGAGAGCCTCGGCCTTGGGAGTTCGCTGCTTGCGGGCCCAGGCGCCGGTTCGCTACCGACGGCGATGAGCGTCGTCAGCGATGTCATTGATGTCAGCCGAAACCTTCAGGCGGGTGCGCAGGGCCGCGTGCCGCCACGCGCCTACCCAACGGACGCGATGGAAGGCGCGAGCATCGCGCGGCGCGACGACGCTTGGGCGCGTGCCTACCTACGCTTCGAGGTTGAGGACCGTCCGGGCGTCCTGGGCTTCCTTGCGACTCGACTTGGCGAAGAGAGCGTCTCCATCGAACGCATGGTGCAACGTCGCGGGGCTGGCGACCCTGAGCACCGCGCCTCGGTAGTCATGCTAACCCACCGCGCCAACCTCGGTGCCGTGACGCGCGCGCTGCGCACGGTCAGCGAACGCAAGGATCTTGTCTTCTCGGCGAAGGCCCTACGCATCGAGTCCAGCGACTCACCCTAGTGGCCAGCCACCCTTGGGGCCCGTCGCCTTGACTCCGGACCGCTACCCGGCGCGCTGCCCCTTCGTGCCCGACTGGCCACGGGCGCTGGCGGACCGGGGCACTATCGTGACTAGACGTTTCCAAGCCGCCGCCCTACTCTGCGCCCACCGGACGCGAGTTGCGCGGCACAGAGCAGGACGCGTCCATCTGGCGTCAACCACTAACGTCCACGCGCAATACTTCGGGATCCGGGTAGTGGCAGCCACGTTCGCGACTACGCCTTCGACTACGCCATCGACTATGCAACGACTTCCGATCAGACCCGAGCATCCCGACCCGCGTGCACTCCGTCTCGCCGCAGAGGCAGTCATGCGTGGGAAACTGGTCATTTTACCCACAGATTCTGTGTACACGATTGCAGGTGCCGCGCTTGACCCCAATGCGGCGACGGCGATTTGGGCCGTCCGTCAGCTACCCAAGAGTCATCCGCTGACACTGCTCTGCCCAGACATCAGCTGCGTTGCGAAGTACGCGCTCCTGCCCGATGCGACCTTCCGCCTCATCCGGCGCCTCACACCAGGACCCTACACGTTCATTCTAGAAGCATCACGGGCAGTGCCCAAGAAGCTGCAGATGAAGCGCAAGCAGGTCGGCGTCCGGGTCGTGGACCATCCCGTGGTGAGCGGGCTACTGGCACTCCTCGACGGCCCACTGATTTGTGCCTCCGCGAGTGAGGACGGCGAGGTGCTCTTTGACCCTGATGAACTTGCCCGCACCTACCACGAGGCGGAGGTGTTTATCGACGCGGGTGTCGGCGGGCGACTGCCCACCACCGTGCTCGACTGCACCGAGCTTCCTCCTGAAGTGCTCAGACAGGGCCTCGGCCCCATGGACTAGCTACGCGCTCCAAGATTAGGGCGCGTCTCGGTTGAATGCGCGCGTCCGCTGCGGTGCATCCACAGCGAAAAGCTTGACCCAACCTGCGATGTGTAGCGCACTATAGGGCCGAGGCACCGACGCGGTCCTCCGCAGGCACTACCCCTAGCGGCGGCTTGAGACCTAGCGGTGCCGCCGATGAGTGGTTCTTTTTTCCGATGACGCTGCTTGAACTCTCGAAGGAATCCGCTCGCGCCATCAGCCGACCTTTTGTGGAAATAGGCGGGACTTCCATCTCCTTTGCCACCGCGCTGACCGCTCTCGGTATCGTCATTGCCACCTTCGCGGCCTCTGCGATCACAGGACGCGCCCTGCAGCGCGTCTTGCTCATGCGGGGGTTTACGACCCAAGGCACCGCGGGCGTTCTCACGCGTTTTCTTCACTACGTTTTCATCATTATCGGGTTGAGCATCGCGCTTGAGACCCTTGGCATCAGCCTACGGACACTCTTCGCTGCCAGCGCGGTCTTTGCGGTGGGCCTCGGGCTTGCGATGCAACACATCACCCAGAGCTTTATCGGGGGCGTCATCCTAATGGCCGAACGCTCGATAAAGCCTGGAGATATTCTTGAAGTGCAGGGCGAGATCGTCCAAGTGAAGCATCTCGGGATCAGAGCTACCGTTGTGGAATCACTCGACGGCGAGGCACTGATTATCCCCAACGCAATCTTGATCCACTCAACCGTCAAGAACTTCACGCTGCGGCACCCTGCCGTGCGCATGCGAGCGCAAGTGCGTATCCGCTACACCGCCAATCTCACCGACGCTCAGGCGTTGCTCCAGGATTGTGTCGATAACTTCGAGGGTGGCATCATTGACCCGCCTCCGCGCGTGGTGCTTCTTGAGCTCGGAGAAAGCTACGCCCTCTTCGAAGCACGCGTATGGATCATCGAGCCATGGCGCGAGGCGGAGATTAAGTCTCGGCTGCTCCACGTGGCTTGGCAGCAGCTCACGGAAGGCGGCTTCTCTCTCGCTCAGCCCCAACTTGAGGTGCAGGTTGCGGACAGCTCCGACGCAAGACGTGAGCCTTCCGTGTTGGCAAAAAGCCCCCCGAAAGTACGCGCGTAACGCGCTTGGGGCGTGTTGCTTCACCGTTTTGCTTCACCGCGTTGCTTCACCGTGGCTTAGGACCTGCTCGAACCCAACGCTGCCCCGAGGGTTTGCCTGCTTTGGGGGAACAGAGAAGGGGAAACCTGGGGTCGGTCGAGACGCCTCCAGGACAACATCGAACTCGAGCAGGTCCTAAGCCAGTGAAACCAATACAGCGCAGCGTTCGCGTAGCCCGCTACCCACGCTAGAGCGCGTGGGTAGCGGGCCCACCGCGCAGAGCGCCAGCGCCCTAGGCGCTTGAGCCCTGTTGCCACTTGTTTTTGCGTCCTTCCCGCTTCATGGCATCAAAGCGTTGACGCTGGGCGTCCGTCAGCACCGCGCGAATCTCCTCGCGCACGGCGGCGCGCTTCGCTTGCCACGCCTCACGATTGCCCTCGGCGCCTCGCTCACCACGATCTTGAAACTTGGCAGTGATGATCTCCCTGACCTGCGTCTGCTGCTGGGGCGTCTGCTCAAGGGCGGCGGTCAAGCGCTCCACCTTCTTTGCCGCGTGCCGCTCCTTCATGTTGACCTTGAGGGTTTCGAACGTAGCAAGCTGTTCGGGCGTCAGAATCGACTCGAAGGCCCGGCGCATCGACTGCCAGGATTCGGCAGCGCCCTCGCCTTGTGCGCGAGCTTGCTGTGCTTCGGCGCGTGCGGCCTGAAGCGCCTGCACCTGCGCGTCGCTAAGGCCGAGCTCGGTCTTTAGCTGGGCGAGATGCTCGCTTTTTGCGTGCCCCTTGTGCTTTCCGTGGACGCCCTTGTGGCCGTGCGCCTCTCCAGACTTCCCATGACCTCGCCTTCCGTCCTGCGCTCCTGGTTGAGCGAGCACCAGCGCCGAAAACGCGCTGGCCGTGGCAAAGGTAACTACGCCCACGAGCGCGGCTTGCTTGATGATTCTCATACACAAATCCTCCTGCGCCGACACCACCTAGATGCGCTGTGCACCCTTGCCGACACCAAGTGTATAAGCAGCCGCTATGCCAACCACTATCCCATGACAATCATTTGCTTTTCTGCAGACTGCCGGCATCGCGACCGCTCGCCGCACTGCAGCATTCGCATGTGTGTGCGGAAACCGCATGCGTTAGACGTTGCTACTGCGGGATGCAGCCGCCCCCTAATGACCGGCGTAACCGTTCAGGGGGTCTAAAAAGCGAAAACGCTGCGGGAAGAAGCAAGTGGGCGTTGGGGCCCCGCGCGCAGCTTTAGGCCACCTTAAAAGCACAGCGGGGGCGGGTTTGCGGGATTCACTCCCGTAAACCCGGGGGCATTTTGTAAAATGCCCCCCTGAACAGTTACTGACCGGCAGGCGGTTAGGGGTCAGAGGAGCCGGGCCAGGGAAGGCATCTATGGCCTGAGCGATTCCCTGATGTCTCGAGATGTAGAAAGACCCGGGGAAATGGGCCTTCCGTGCGCGGACCCTGCTCGCCCCACCATACTTATTCCAGGCCCATTTCCCCGGGTCTTTCGTCCTTCGGCGCTTATGGGGGGATGGCTCAGATCTAAGGCCTAAAGCTTGCGCGAGATCTCGACGTTGAGTCGGATGTCTACTTTGTCCGACACCACTGCCACACCCTCGGCCACTTTGGAGAAAGACAAGCCGAAATCCTGCCGGTTAATGGTGGCGGTGGCCTCGTAGCCTGCGTGCAGCGCGTCACCCCCGCCAAAGTCAGCTTTGTGCAGTCCGAGGAGTTCACCGGTGAAGGGCACCACCTTCGTCACGTCACGGATGGTAAGCTCTACCTGAGCGCGGAACTTCTTGCCTGCCCACCGAATACTCTTGAGCTCAAGTTTCATCTCCGGAAACTTTTCTGCGTTGAAGAAGTCATCGGCGCGAAGATGGTCGTCGCGCTTAGACATACCCGTGGTGACCGAAGCCACCTTCGCACGCGCAGTCAGACCGGTGATCTTTCCCGTTTGAGGATGCGCCGATACCGTCGCGCTGTAGTCCTTAAACTCGCCTTTCACCTTTGCGAAACCGAGGTGGCGAGCGACGAAACCGACATTGGAATGCACCGCGTCGAGTGACCATTCCACGCTTTGCGGTGCCTTCGCGCCCTTGGGCGCTGTTTTAGCATCCTGGGCAAATGCTCCGCTTGCAGCAAAGGTTAGTGAAAGTGCGACACCCAACGTGCGCAAGACGGTTCCGTTCATTGCAGTCTCCTCATGTCTAGTGGGGCACGTCCCCCGGTTCGCCGGCAGCTTAGGACCGCCGTGGCAGGCTGCCAAGGTTGGGTGCCACTGGACGCACCATCCCCCCTGAACGATTACGGCTACTCTATACGCTGTGGGCGTTCAATCCGGCGGACCTTTCGGACCTTCTTTTTGACGCGCTCTACTGAAAACTGCTGCCTCAGCTGGATCACGGTCTGTGTGCGGTCGATACTCGCCGAGAGCTGAGGGTTCTGCGGAATGAGATCCGGGCGCGAATCCGTGTTGAGCGTTATCACCCACGGCCGTTGCTCAACACCACGAACGACAAGGTGCGTCGTACCACCCGCTCCGAGGCGGCCTACTTCCGCACCATTGAGGCGCACTGGCAATCCGCCTACGCTAGCCCCTTCCGTCCGCACAATAATGAGCTGCTCCCACAGCTTTGGCTCGCAACGCACAACCGTCCTTAGCCCTCGGTCCTCAGCGCCTGCGGCATTACCCAGCGTGTTGACGCGATGAACAAGTACGGTCGCGGGGGCCTCGACAAGCGAGAAGCGCTCGGGGCATTCGGCATCCACCGCAAGGATATCGCCTTCGTGAGCTCGTATCACCACGTTGAGGAGCCCCTCGTCGTCGGTTTCACCTAGAGCCTCATCCGCTAGCTTAATGCGCACACCAGGAAGGGGCTGATCGCGCTCGCTCGCCTTGAACGAAAGGCTGAATCCTTGCCGTGCCTCGCCTTCATCGGCTGCGCAGGCACTCGAAAGCACTACCCCAAGGGCCAGAACACCGGCGCAGCACCTCGGGAGACCTACGCGTGCGCCGTGCACGTTACCGGCGGCGTCAATTGCGATGTGCCGCCTCATAGCCCCGTCCCCCCTGCTTGCGCGCCGGATGCCTCCTTCGGGGCGTCCGGCACCCCGGCGGTACGTTCGCCGCCCGCGTCTCCCGGTTCCGGTTGCGCTAACCCGCCACACCACTCTGGGGCGAGTCCCGGGGCCTGATCGCATTCGGACTTGATGCGCTCAGCGACCTCCGCCAGCGCAAAGTGAAAGGCTAGTTTTCCGGGGTGCTTAACGAGCAACGCCTCATAAGCGGCCTTCGCTGCCGGCCAATCGCCCTTAAGAAGCAAGTTGGCCGCGCGTGACTCCGCATCTCCGTCTGCAGAGCCAAACCTGGGGTGCCATGGAGGAAGAAGTACGCCAAATCCCGGTGTACCAGGACCCCATGCGCTACGGTTCGCAGCGGAGAGACTTTCGAGACGATTCTGCTCGATAACCGAGACATCAACGGGCACGAGACGTCCCCGGAGCGATACGGCCGCTCCCGCGACGCGCGCACGACCGCGTTCACTCGGGGGCTCGGTCCGCGCCTCCACAAGCAAGGGCAGTGCCTGCTCTCGCTTTTGCACGGCCTGACGCGCCCGGTAGCTTCGAATAGACACCGCAACCGCAAGCGCACCTAGCGCGAGAGCCGCCCCCAGCACAACACGACGCGTGCGCAGCCTCACCCCTTGCGCCAGCAGCCGCCCCGTATCGAGTTCGCGCTGCGCCTTGTACCCTACCTCTGTGTAAAGCGGATGAAATCCCGCCGGCACGACCTCCGTCGACGCGGCAGGCTGGGTGCTTGGGGTGTGCGGGCGTGGCGCATCTATCGCCGCAGATTCAACGCCTACCCTCGATTGTGCCGGAGGTGCACTGCTTCTGCCTCCAAGCCGCGGTGGTGGAGGCGGAGCACTCGAGGCCACTACACCACGGTCCACCATGGATGCGGACACGTCTGTTTTTGGGCTCGGAGCGGGGAGCGCGTCCCTTGAAGCCGACGCGCTGGGTTCATGCGGTGTAGTGCCAGTAGTGGGGCTTCTGGCAGCCTGAAATGGGTCAACGTGACGCATCGATCCGTGACCACCGGGCCCAACGTGTGGAAGTGGGCCGCTGGAAGGCAGGTGTGCACCGCTGACGGATTGAGTCGACTCTCCAGGGTCGGTGGGACCCGGTCGTTGTGCCAAAAGCACGTCGCCGAGCGAGTGAACCGCTTGCGCCGCGGGCTCTGGCACGTCTGCGGGCTCTGGCACAGCCGCGGGCACCGACGGCCTGGCCTGCGCGAAGTCGGAAGTGCGCTCTGGGATGGGTCCGGGCGCGGTCGAGGCCCAATGAGCCTGCCCGCGCCCGCCATCGACCGCCGCAAACACGTCGGGCGTACCCGCCTCTGACTCTCGAGCGGGTGCGCTCACGTCGCGCCGGGGTTCCGCATCCGCGCCGGCCTGGGCGACCTGACCGCCCTGCACAAACTGACCGCCCTGCGCAATCTGGCCGCCCTGCGCAACCTGACTACCCTGCACGACCGGGCCACGCGGTACGGTGACATCGTTCGACCAGGGTGCTGGTTCTAGCGCACTAGGCGGGTTGGTGCTTCGGCTAGGGGCAACTAACGCCCGACCGCCCTGCTGGGCCGTGCTTGGCACACGCTGCCGGGTTGGCTGGTCCTCAAGAGGGTCGATGGGCTCCAAGCCTTCCGAGCCTTTCTGCCCGAGTTCGCTCAGTTCGCGGTCTCGATTCGAACCCTCTACCACATTGGGAGGATAACCCGAGCGCGTGGGCGTTGTCACGACGACTCTTACGCCCAACTCCTCACGCCAGCCGCTCTCCGTCAGCCAGCCCTAGCGCGTTCAACTAGAGATAGCGCGGGACCCAGCGTTCCGCCTGGTACCACTTGAGAACCTCGCGCCACGCCTCGGCAAAGTTGCCGAAGCGAGGCACCCAACCCAGAGCTCTAAGTTTCGAGGCGTCCACGACCATGTGGTCGTAGAGGAGCGCCATGGACTCGCGGTCGAGGCGCGGCCGCAGGGCCGGCTTAAGCCCGTGCCGTGCAGCGAGCGCCTGCCACAAGACCACCGCCAGGCGGTCGCAGATGCGGTAGGTGGTGTCTCGTCCCATCGATTTGCCGAGGTGCTCAAGCAGCCAAGGCGAGGGCCGCAGCACGCGGGAGCGCGGAATCCCATAGGCGTCCAGCGTGATAGAGATGCGCTCGCCTAACGAGAGCACATCGCCGTCAGATACGTTAAACACCTCTCGCGTGGCGCCTGCGTGTGGCAAAAGAAATAGCAACGCCCGGGCTACATCCTCCGCGTGCACCATCGTAGCGTCCGGCCCCCCCTCCCAATGCGGTACGCGATGCAGCACCGCCTTGAGAATCGGCGCGATGACGAGCAGGCTCGCGGCGAAATACCGGCCACGCTTACCGTAGAGCGGTGCTGGCCGAACAATCGTCCAGGCAGGACCGTCCGTTTGCGCCCTCAAAAAGATCTCTGCGCCGTGCTTCGATTGGCCAAATTTGCCGCGGGGCGCGAGGGGTGCGTCCTCGGTGAGCCCCTCAGGCCGCGCCGTAGGCGCATAGAGCCCTGCGGTGGATACGTGCAAGAAGCGCCCGACGCCGGCCCGGCGGGCGGCCTCGAAGAGTGCGACGACCGCATCCGTATTGACCGCTGTCAGCGAGGCGGGCGTCGCATCTACACTGAGTTCGGAGGCCGTGTGGATCACCGCGTCGCAACCCTGAACCAGCGACTCGCACGCGGCGGCGTCGGTCAGGTCTGCGGTTCTGACCTCGCCTCGGATTGGTGTTGCGATGCCCGAGCGGCGCTTGTCACTCGCAACAACGTAGTACCCAAGCGCGTCGGCAAGACTCGCCACGTAGCGCCCGATGGTCCCCGACGCACCGGTCACCAATACACGCTTGTAGGAAGTGGAAGAGTCGCTAGCGCCCATGGTCGCGGTCATCTTTAGCTCCAGCCGCCGTCAACGTCTACGGCTCGCCGCCACTCACGCAGCGTTTGACCCGGATCTGCCGACTTCATCATCGCCTCACCGACGAGAATGCCATCAACCCCGAGGCGCGCGACCCGCCCAAAGTCCGCCGCCGACTTCACGCCACTGAGCCAATACACGCAGCGAGCGCAGCGTCCCGCCGCTAAGGCTACCTCTGCCGCGTGCGTCTCATCGACAACAAAGCGCGAGAGGTCCCGCGCGTTCACGCCAATGACGTGCGCGCCCGCGTCCTCTGCGCGCTTAAGGTCGCTGAGGTCAAACACCTCCACAAGAGGTAAGAGCCCGAGACGCGCGCAAGCAGCCATGAGCCGTTCCAACTGTCCCGCTTCCGGTAGCGCCCTCACGATCAGCAAGACCAAGCTCGCGCCCGCCGCGGCCGCAACCTCTACCTGAAGAGGATCGATCACGAACTCCTTGAACAGAATAGGTGTCGAAGTCGCACGCGCGGCACGGCGCACATCGAGCACGCTGCCGCCGAACCCTGGCCCATCGGCGAGGACGGAAATTGCGTCAACACCTGCTTCCATATAGGCGCGCGCCCGGGCTTCGAGGCCTCCTGGACGTCGCTCGGCAATTTGTCCTGCGCTTGGGGACGCGTACTTGATTTCAGCAATCACGCGAGGCTGGGACCCCTCGCGCGTTAGTCGAGCTGCCAGCGCCGTTACCGCATCGCCGCGCACCTCAGGAGACACGCCTTCGTTGCTCGCGGCCCAGGCACGCCCATGGCGCCGGCGTGCAGCGACCTCACGCTGTTTACGCGCGATGATGGTGGCCAAGAAGTCCGTGCTCACTGACTCGCCACCTTACGCCAAGCCGCAAGGCGCGCAGCGACGTCGCCTCGATCGAGTGCGGCATTCACCCGTTGCCACGCGGCACTTAGGTCCGCTACTGTTCCGGAAACTACCAGTGCCGCCGCCGCATTGGCGCTGGCGAGCGTCCGCGCGGCGCCACCTCGCCCCTGCCACACTTCCAGTATAAGCGCCGCACTCGCCTCGGGACCCGAGCAGCTTGGGACTAACGCGTGAATGTCTCCGGCTAGCTGGTCGAAATCCGAGGGACCCAGCTGAAAATGGGTCACTTGGTCCGCTTGTACATCGAAGACATCCGTCACTCCGAAGGGATTGATCTCGTCGAGACCGGCGGAGCACACGACCCAGGTGCGCTCTGTGCCGAGTTGACGGGCAGCCTCCGCGAGCGCCTTGGCACGCTCGACGCTGTACGCGCCGATAAGCTGCCGTCGCACCCCCCAAGGGTGCAGAAGCGGCCCCAGCTGATTGAATAGCGTCCGAACCCCGAGAGAGCGGCGCAGGGGTGCGAAGCTACGGAGCGCTCCATGGTAGGAAGGCGCGTAGAGAAAGGTAAGCCCTGCCTCGCGCAGCGACCGCTCATGAACCTTGTCCTCCAGGGCTACCGGAAGCCCTAGGGCACTCAGAACGTCCGCACTCCCGGAACGCGACGAGACGGACCGATTGCCGTGCTTGGCCACAGGCACGTCACACGCAGCTACCATCAGGGCCGCTGCCGTGGAGACGTTAAAGAGACCGGCATCATCCCCGCCCGTGCCGCAGGTGTCAATACACGCCCAGTCCGCAACAAACGCGGGTACCGGCGGCACGCGTTCACGCAGTCGCGTCACAGCGGCGGCGAGCAACTCGGGCGGCTCGCCCAACGCGGCGTTCAGCGCGAGCCAGGCAGCCAAGGGGGCCTCCTCAGGCGCGGTCCCCTCACACAACACGCTATCGAGAAGCGTCTCTGTCACGGACCATAGCGGTTGCTCGCCCCGAACGAGCGACCGCAGAGCCTGCCCCCAGGGAAGCGCGCTTGCTGTCATGACTGCGCCTCTCGCGGAGGGGCGGTCCGCCCAGCGACGGCACTCACATCAGGCAAACGGGCACCCATGGGCGTCAGCCCCGCCACTGACGGTCGATAGTGCGGCGGCACCTCCAAAGGTCGCACCGCCACGCCCTGCGCCTCCCACCAGCGGCACGCGAACGCGACCCAGTTGCCCATCAGCTTCAGCCCCTCCTCGGTCATGAAGGATTCAGGATGGAACTGTACGCCCTCAAGCGGAAGCGTGGCGTGCCTGAGCCCCATGACGGTGCCATCCGCCGTGCGTGCACTCACCACCATCTCCGGGGCTAGCTGCTCCGGGTCGACAACTAACGAATGGTAACGCGTGACCGTCAGAGGGGATGGCAGACCGAAAAACACGCCCTGGCCGTCATGCGTCACGCTGTCGGTTTTGCCGTGCATGATACGCTGCGCCCGCACGACCTGGCCACCGAACGCCTGCCCGAGCGCCTGGTGCCC
Organism: Myxococcales bacterium; assembly: GCA_007124745.1. Lineage (GTDB taxonomy): Bacteria > Myxococcota_A > Polyangia > Polyangiales > SLQV01 > SLQV01. The sequence goes on along the minus strand of SLEO01000247.1, from coordinate 8,148 downwards.
AAGGCACACGCCAAATACCGGCCACTTATGGGCGTGGGCACCTAAAATCGCCGGCGTTAAGCCGGCATCTTCTGGGCGTCCGGGTCCGGGGCTAAGCACAACGCCGAGGGGGCGCATTGCTTCAAGCTCCGCGACGGTGAGCGCGTCGTTGCGAAACACGCGCACCGCAGCCCCTAGCACCCCCAGGTACTGCACGAGATTATAGGTAAAGGAATCGTAGTTATCGATCACTACGATAGGGCCCCTAACTTGAGTGCGCCCCTCACCTGTGGGAACCGTCGCCATAGTCTCAGACTTACTACGCCGCGCGAAAAATGCGATCCCCTTACCATCACCCTGTCACTTTACGCAGCCGATCCAGTGCCGCGGTTTTTCCCGGTCAATGCGCCCCGAGAATCGCAACGCTTGACAGAATTTAGCCGCGCTCGATAGCTTCAAAGCTCGACAGGAGAAGCATGGAGCGGCAGCGCAGCCACGCGGTCCAGCCTCAGCCTGTTACCACCGTGTCGTTAGAAGGCGGAACATTATGGCGGATGAGCCCAAAAAGCCGAAAAGTCTCGACGATCTCAAGGAACGCCTCGGCAAAAGTACTCCCAAGCGGCCCAGCCGGGCACCGGCACGTCCGGTAGCAGCACCCAAAGGGTTCGGTGGGATGTCCTCCTCCCCCAAGGTCCCCTTCGGCACCGATAACGCCGCTGCTGAGCGCTCCGGCGAAGACGATGTCTTTGGGGTCGCAGGCGGGGTAGCCCAGCCCGTTCAAGAGGTTCGCCTCACGATCGACGAAGCGGATATCGCGCGCGCTCACGCCGGACAGAAGCGTTGGCTTCGGTCCGTAGTTGCACTGCTCGCTGTCTTCGTGTTGGGCGCTCTGATGGGCGGCGGTTTCGGATCGTCCCTCGGTGACCGTAAGCTCTTTAACCTAGCGCTTGAGGACGCGCTGCGGATCAAGACCAAAGTCGACGACGCCGCACCGAAAGTGACTGCGGCCCGCAAACATGTTGGGGACGCACTTTCGGCGGCTTCCGGAGCAGACGCGAAGCCTTCCGTCGACACCGCTGCCCTCGACGCACTGTTTGCCCTTGAGCAGCCCTTCAAAGCCGGGGAGTTTTCGCGTCGACGCTACTCCGCGCTCAACCCTGCGACGGTCGATTCGCTCTTCCAGTACTACAATGCCCTTACCCTCGCCTGGCAGGACGTGACGCGCCTGAAGTCCATCGCGATGTCTCCTGCGGCCCGTAAGGATCTCGCCGCAGCAGCAAAGAGCTCCGGGGCCGGTGCTTCCAGTGCCACGGCCTGCATCCCGCTCGGTGGCAAGGGACCGGCCCGCTGTGCGCTGGCCTTCATTAACGAAGAGAAGAGCAACTTGAACTCGGGAACGATTGCGGTTTCCGAAACGTCCGGCGGCGCTGCTATCGACAAAGAGGCCTACCAATCCGGAGACCTTGATGCGCGCCACGCCATCATTATCGATGCGGGGCGTTCGAGAGCCGTATTGGGCCGGCAAACGTCCGCTTTCGACGAGTATCGGGGACGCCTCGAATCCCTAGCGCGCCAACTCACCGTCGCGGATGCGAAGGGCCGCGAGGTCCTCGAAGAACTCACGAAGGTTGAGCAAGAGGTTAAGCCTGTCTTCTCGTTCTGATGCGGGACCGAACGTCGCGGTGGCACTGTGTGCACCCACTCACGTCTAGAGACTATATTGCTGCGAGGCCTCGGAGACCTGTGCCATGACATTGCTCACAATTGAGGTCCAAGGTCAGACCATCGAGCTCGATGCGGGGGACTACCTCATCGGCCGCAGTCCCCAATGTCGGATTTGCGTTTCGGACCCTTGCATCTCTCGCCAGCACGCGCTCGTGGTTGTGGGCGGTAGCGACGGACCGCTGATCGAGGATCTCGGAAGCCGCAACGGCCTCGTCGTCAACGGCACGCGCGTTCAGACACACGTATTGAAGGCGGGCGATGCCGTTCAGCTCGGCAAGGAGTCCTTGCGCGTTGTGCGTTGCCATGCGGGGATGCCGGAGTCGCTTGAAAAGCCCATGCCCTCCGAGACGGCGACCGACCGACGGCACGCCGAGGAGACCGTGCCGACGCGTCTCGACGAACTTGAGCTTGAGGGGGCGCTTCGCAGCGCCGCACTGGATGCGCAGGCCATCGCCGTTCTAACGCGTGACACTGCTAGGTATTGCGCAATTCCTGGAATTCTTTCGCGCTTCCAGGCCAAAGTCCACAAAGTGATGGTGTTGCTGGAGAGCGGAGAGCAACCCGCGCCGCCCGCCGAGCTCGTAGAAAACTGCATGCGCGCATGCATCAAGGTCGCTCACCACAAAAATGAGGCCCAATGGTTGGGCCTGGCCGGTGAAATCCTCAGCCGGAACCGTGAACTCGTCAGCACCTCGCTGATCAACCTGCTAGCGGACGTCGCCGCAAGCGTGGGCGGCCTTAAGTCGGTGCATGTCGCGTCTTACCTGGCGAACCTCAATCGCGGAACCCCGTACTTCTCACCAGGAGACCGCTACCGGCTCATGCGCCTAAAGCGCCTACTCGATTGGCTTGAATCCGCCCAAACGGGCAGCAGCAGCGCCGACGCAAGCCTGCGCTAGTTCATGTCCACTTCGATGGCGTCGGGGTCCGGCCCGTCCATATCCGCGAGAAGCGCACTTACCACCGCACCTTGCTCAGCGTTGCGGCCGAACTTGCGCCACGCCTCGAGAAAATGACGGGCAGCCGTTAGCTCTCCGCGGGCGTGATGAAGCGTCCCTAGCGCATAGAGTAGGTCGGAATCTTCGGGGTAAAAGCGCAAGGCTTCAACGGCGAGGCGAACGGCCTCGTCGCTCCTGTTGAGATGTCGGAGCGTCCAAACGCACCCCAAAGACACGGATAGGAAGCGCGGCTGGAGCTTGAGCGCCTGCACGTAATGCTTCAAGGCCGCCGCAAAGTGTTCTTTCTGGAAGGCAATATGGCCAAGGTGCGCGTGCACGTAGGCATTGTCGGGCTGGGACGCTTCTAGCCCCTCCAAAAAGGCCTGGGCTTCATCGAGAAATCCCTCGCGGATGAGTTCAACGCCATCCTCAACAGCCTCCCAAGCCTCCAAGTCGTGTGGCGAGCCCTGCGGCGAGTCTTGTGATGGTACGGACATATTCTAGGTGCCCTTGCTGCAATCTATCATTCGCTGGTCGGTAACCACAAAGTCTAGGGGGACGTCGTGCGCTTCCACCGGCAGCTCGCACACCAACTGAAAATCAAACACCACACCCACCTTAAGTACGTGAGGCGCCGTGGCAAGCCAGCGGTCGTAGTACCCGTTCCCCCAGCCCAGGCGCCCGCCGGCAGGGTCGACGGCGAGCGCGGGCACCATCACCACGGCAATGTCGTGGGAAGCGACCACCTCAGCAGCAGCACCTGGTTCGGCGATACCAAATGCGCCCCGGACTAGCGAGTCACTCCGAGCCGCGGCAAAGGCAAGGCCTCCACCTGAAGTGCTGCGCGGTAGCACCGTGGCGAGATCGCCGGCTTGCCGTTCCGCCATGAGCTCAGATAGATCGACTTCGCCGCGGTGAGCCGCGTAAAGTGCCCACACTTCATTCCGCCGACGGGATAATGCCGCTTGGATCCGCTCAACACAGCGCGCACTGCGACTTCGATGCTCTGCATCCGGCAACGCCTGGCGTAGAGCCTTCATGCGGGCGCGCAGGTGCGAGCGCACTTGTGTGCGAGCGAGAACCTCCTGCGGTTCACGCTCGGCCTTGTCAACATTCACTGACTTCGGTCCGGCGTTTGTAGGGTCGCAAGCCGGAGCGCTGACGGACTTCGAAGAGAGGCCCGCTCACTCACGCCAACCTCCGTGCCCGCGACCGCATGCGTGTTTGTGAGAGTAGTGCCTGCCGAACGTTTTTCGTCTTCGGTGTCAGCGAGCAGGGGCTCGAGTTGCGCGCTGACTTTTCGGAGCAGCGTCGCGTAGTCGCGCTGAAGCGTTTGCAAATCTTGAGCTAGCTCCAAGGCAACCACCGCGAGGATATGTGCGGGGGCTGCCGTCTGCGTCACTCGGGGCCCTAAACTGGAGACGCGGTCGTTGACGAGCTGGGCCAACGCGGAAAGCTCGGCGGGCGACAGATCGGAGAGCACCCGATAGCGCCCCCCGGCTAGCTCCACATGTTGCGGCCGCGCTACCATCAAGCGCGAGCCTATCATTCGCGAAAGGTCGCGGTCAAACGACGGGGCCAATCGATAGGGTCGGGCACGGCAGCACCTCACGCGCACTCCGAGCGTTAAGGTTTGCGTTGCCATAAGCACCGTTACATTGATAAAGTATGATGAAAGTGAAAGCGGAAACCTTGGCAAATCGAGAGCCAGGGCCCGGGACTGGACACGCGCATCATGAATCAAGGGGAACCGGACGAAGAATCCTGGGCGTTTGACGAGCTCAACGCGCTACTCGATGCCGCTGACGGTCAGGATGACGGCGAGGAGGATGATGCGGCGACCATGATGGCGCAGCGCATTGCGCCTCCCGCCGCGCGCTCAGCAGACCTGCCTGCCCGCAAAGCCCTCCCGCAAGCCGCTGGGGCACCACCGAAAGCACGCCCTGCTGGCCCCCCCCTTGCTGTGCCTCCAAGTCCAGCACGAAGTGTTGGTCCGAAGGTATCCATTCCGCCTCCCACGCTCCGCTCCCGGAAACCATCGCTGCCATCCAAGGCACTTCCCTCGTTCAAGCCGAGCGCTGCGAAATCAAGCGCGCAAGTGCCCAGCCTCCGTCCTCCCAAGGCTACAGGACGAGAGGTCAGCAATGATGCGGACCTACCGGCACGCCGCGAGGTCGACCTGCCAGCGCTGCCACGGGCAGCGACTCGCGATGCGACTCAGCCTCAACCAGACCTGCCAGCGCGCAAAGCTGCCCCTCGGATGGATCTTCCAGGACGGCGGAATCCCGCGGCAGCGAGGGGTGATGCGGACCTACCCCAACGGCGTAGCGATATCGATCTTCCGCAGCGCAGGGAGGAGACTGACCTGCCGACGACCCGCGACGCGCAGCTTCCTCAGGCGCAACGCGTTGATTTGCCTGTGTCGCGATTGATTCAGGTCGAGCCAAGCGCTGAAGACCTGCCGCAGCGCATCGAACGCGAGGACGGACTCATTCCGCGCAAGGACCGAGAGCTTGCGGCCTATGATGATGAGCTCGATGCAGGATACTCACCAGATGCCTGGGATCTCGGCGCGATGGACCTGCCACAAACACTTGCTGGGGGCGGACTCCGAAGCGATGATCTTCAGCTTTCGGGTCTCATTTTACCGGACTCCCTCCCTCCTGTCGCCGATGGACCGTCGCACTCCGACCTTTTCGCAGAGGTCGATTCCAGGCGAGAGCGGCTCGACGCCCTAGACGACGCGGAGGAGCCGGCGGACCCAGGGAGTGAACAGGCCGTCGCGTTTGACGACCGCTACGAAGGCGAAGCAGACCTCGGCCTTCAAGGAGCCGATGACACGGAGGAGCCGGCTTTCGCTGCGGCGCCGGACCAAGCGCTCGCGGCTCCCCTCAAGCCAGACGCGCAGGACACGGCGGAAGGACGCGTTGACAAAAAACGGCGCCTTCGTCGCCGCATTGGCTTTGGCGCGCTGGGAGCTGCGCTTAGCCTCTGCGCTGCGGGCATAGGCCTACACTGGACCAGCTACGGACTCTTCGCCGGCTACGCCATCGAACAGCTGCTTCCCGCGGGCCAAACGCCAGGAAAATGGACACAGGTACGCCAGGACATCCGCGAGCTCCTCGCCCGGGACGACTACAAATCCGCCGAGTCATCGCTGCGCTTGCTCGGAAACCTACGCAAGGATCACGGCCTCAATCGCGAGCTCCTCGTCACAAGCCTGGTACATGAGGTCTTGATCTTTCTCAGACATGGCGACCTCTTTGGCTCGCAGCAGCGCATCGATGCGCTTCACGCTCGCCTCAAGCCGCGCCTCAAGGCGGGGCCCGAACTTGAAGTCGTTGTCGGTGCATTCGCCATGGCCCAGGGGGACATGACCAAAGCGCGCGCACAGCTCGGTGGAAGCACCCAGCAAAACTACGCGCTAGAAGCAGCGCTGCTAGCCGGCTGGTTGGCGCTCGAACTCGGCAAGTTGCCCGAAGCGGTTGATCTCTTCCAAAAGGCTGAAAAGTCTCTCGGGGGCGGGGCGTTGGCGTTTCAAGGGAGGCTGGTGGCGCTGAGCCGAATCCCTGCCCGGGCAGAAGAGGCCGAGCCGTTGTTCGTGGACGCTGCTTCAGCCTACCCCTGGCACGTCGGCTGGCGGCTGCTCGCCAGCCGCTGGGCGCTCGACAAAGGGGAGCTCGCCCAAGCGTCCACTTTGGCTGCCGAGGCGACGGGAGAACACCCGGTGAGCGGCCTCACCCTTCAACCTTCTCCAGCGCAAAAGGCGGAAGCTTGGCGACTACAGGCTGAAACGGCGTTGGCCATGCGCGCTTGGCAGCAAGCGCTAGCCGCGGCAGAGCGCTCCCTCGCACTCGAGGCGGGCAACGGGGAAGCCTTGGTCCTCGCGGGCAAGGCCCAGCTCGAACGGGGCGCGTTTAAGGCAGCGGAAACCCGGGCCGAGTCCGCTTTGGTCCAGGGCGGTCGCTACTCCCCATCCTTCCGCGCAGATGCGGCGCTACTTCAAGCGAAAGCTTACTACCACCAGGGCCAAGGTGATGAGGCTCTCAAGGTGATTGAGGCACATCCCCCCGTCGCAGGTAGTGCGCTCTTGCTTCCCTGGCATCTTCACCGCGGGCGCATCCTCATGATGCTGGGCCGCAGAAGTGACGCCGAAGCGTCCTACCGCCTCGCCATTGCCGAGGACCCAAGCGCACTCCAACCCTATCTTGCGCTTGCCGAGGTAATTGCCACCATCCCGGAGCGTCGCGATGAGCTCGACAATCTGCTGGAGCAGGCCGATGCGCAGGTCACACCTACCCCTGAGGGCGCGGTCGAACTCGCAAAACTCGACCTATTTCTCGGCAAACCCGACGCCGCGGTTCAACGAATCTCAACACTTCTCGGCGCTGAGCAGCCGCGAGCCGAGGCGATGATCGTCGAAGCAAAGGCGCTGATCATGCAAGGCAAGTACGAACAGGCAGAGACCAGTCTAGAGCGACTCAAGCGCGTCGCACCTGATCACGGCGAGCGGATTCGGCTGCTCGGTGAACTCGCAGAGCATCAAGGTGACGCCAACAAAGCACTCAAATACTACCGAGACGCCGAGGCGAATGGCTCTGAAGACCTGACGCTACGCCGCAGCATTGCACGAACGCTTCTAGACCTGGGAAAGACGGCGGACGCGCGGGAAATTGTCGAAGCGGTGCTTAAACTGACACCGTCAGATGGTGAGGCGGTCTGGCTGCTCGGGCGGGTCCTGCTCGCCGAAGGCGACGATTCAGCGGCTGTCCGCGAAATGGGCCGCGCAACGACGCTCTCTCCCACAGAACTCCGCTTTGCCGAGTGGCTTGCGCTCACGCAGTTACGCGCGGGCAACCTTGGCGCGGCGATGCGCGTCATCGAACCACTAGAGGCCGACAAAAAGATAAGCCACCTCGGACTTTGGGTGCTTGCACAGCTTCAGTTACGCTTTGGTGCCCCGGGCAGCGCCAAACAACTTATCGCACGCTCCCTCAAGATTCAGGAGCGTGCCGAGTACATCGCCACGCTCGCAGACGCCGAGCACGAGCTGGGCAATCGCAGGGCTGCGGCGGAGCGACTCAAACGCGCCACGGAACTCGACCCAAGGGAAGGACGCTGGCACTTCCAGCTCGGAAGGATGTACTCCGAGCTCGGCCAGCTTAATGACGCTATTGCAGCCTTCGAGCGCGCGCTCGCCGAACCTAAGTCGTCCCCGGTGACGGGCTCCGTCAACTGGCGCCACGAGGCTACCAAGCAACTGGGCGTGCATCTTGAACTAGCGGGGAGACATGATGGCGCGCTCAAACTTTATCAGGCGCTACTAGACGCCCCGGACGCCTTGGAGAGCGACGAGCGCCGCGATGTTGAGGCGCGTGTGCGCAAGTTGGCGTCGCGCTAGACCTTCAGCGCAGAGAGACAAAACCAAGCCTGTAGTCCTCGACCGAGGGCCCGGTCTCAGCAAGCGCGGCCGAGGAGCCGGTGCTTCTCAGGTCGCCGGAGCATG
>SLEO01000014.1 GCA_007124745.1 Myxococcales bacterium | reverse complement strand
TTTGCAGGCCCAAGTTATGTAACGACGGACGGTCAGCTACGGCCGACACGCGAGGTGCGGAGGGAAGGCGGCCAGTTCCGCGACGCCAACGGCGAACAGGTAGTATTTGTGCCTGCGGCGTTCGTCGATGCTGAAGGGCGCCTCGTCGAGGTTGACCCCGGTGAGGATACCTTCTCCGTGCGCGACATCAACCGCACCGCCGTGTGGTTTCACGAGATTACAACGCTTTCGGTTCAGGCCGCCAGCGCCTGGCGTTTTCCGTGGTTACGCTGGCGCGCCGAGGGCGGTCTTGTGATCTCAAACCGCCGTTCGCGTTCGCCCGCGGCCACTGGGCAGCAATACGCTTTCCACGCGGTGCGCAACGCGATTCTGCCCAGGAATATTCCGCAGTATGATCACCAGGACGACGGCGGTGGCGTGCACGCGGGACTGCTCGCCACGGGTGGGCTTGATGCGGCCCCTCAGTGGCGCATCAAGCCTTGGCTTGCTGCCAGTCTCCTCGGTTCCGGGGAGACGGTGATGCGGGTCATTCCCGGCACCCTTGGCTTCGCGGGTACCTATTTCGGCCTCACGGCGGGTGGCGCGCTTGACATTGGCCGGCCGAAAGACTTTGGCATGCGCCTGTTTCGCGTATCCCTGACGCAGCAGGTCAACAGCTTTGTAGCGCTCAGCCGGGCGGAACTGATCACCGACGTGGGTATCGTATTCCGGTTTAAATACGCGGATCTGGCGGGATCCTATCGGCTCTACCGCGGAAGCCCGGTCAACGGCTTTTATCGCTACAACGAGAATAACAGCACCACCGACGCCGTCCTTCGTTTTCATTGGTAACGCGAGAGGCTAAGCAATCGACCGGATGGAGACAGAGACTACGCCACGCTTCTTCATGACTTGGGCGCCGAACCGCGCAGGGTTCGCTGTTGCCGCCCGCCTACTTGTCGGCGCTACGCTTCTGCTCGCCGGAGCGGGCGCGGGCCCGTGGTTGGCGGGTGTGGCACGGGCTGTGGAGGTCCCGCCACAGGACATCGACGAGAAGGAGGTGCCCACGAAGGATCTCATGGGCAGGATTGAGGCTGTCTTTTTGCCGCAGGCGGATCTGTGGCTCGATGCCCGGGTCGATACGGGCGCCAAGATGTGTTCGATGCATGCCCGTCACATCAAGAAGGTCCACCGCGACGAGAAGCTTTACGTCCAGTTCGACACAACCGATGACCGCGGTCAGAAACGGTCCCTGTTGCGGGAAGTGCTCTACGTTAAGAAGGTCAAGAGTTCGAACGGAGCGATTTCCGAGCGTTTTGTGATTAAAGCGAAGCTGCGGGTGGGTGACCGCGAGCACGATGTCGAGGTGAATCTTAACGACCGCAGCTCCATGCAGTACAAGATGCTGATCGGGCGCAATCTGTTACTGGGAAACTACACAGTGGACGTTGCCTTTTCGCACGCTCTGGGACCATTCCCCGAACAGGGCCAACTCCCTTTGGGCGACGCGTCGCTACAGGATATCGAGGAAGACGACCAAGATTAAACAGAGCCTCGCGCCTGCGCCTCCCCAGTGAGCTTCTTTTGCGGTGAACGAAGGAGCGCTTCGCTGTAGGCTGCCGCTTGGTTTCCGATGCGTATCTTTTTTATCGGCCTGGTGCTCGCAGGTTTCCTGGTCCCAAGTGCGACGCTTTACCACAAGACCCAGGTTTTGGAGCTTCCGCTGTTGCCGGTGGAAGCGACGGATAACTGGTCATTCCAACTACGCTTCAATCACGGGTCCGAGCCTACGTCGGCCGAAGCGCCGTCAGAGCTGCTCATCCCCATGCCATCGCGCCGAACCGAGCAGCGCTTTCAGGTGAATCACCTGCATTGGCGTGCTGAACGCGCCGATGTCGTGGGTCGCAACGGCGCGGATTTCCTGCGGTTGGTGCCACGGCGGCAAGCGAAGCCCGGCACCTCCATTGCGTTACTTTCCGGTCACCTAGTGGCGCAGGCAGCCCGGCCAGAGGTTCCGCCCCTTGGTCCGTCCGCGGAGACGGACGCGGCGCCCTACCTGGACTGGAAGACCTTTGTCTCCGAAGAGGATAGGGAGGCGCTCGAAGCGCTTCGCGTCCTACTACACGGTATGCCAGTCGTGCGCGAGGGTGAAGCTCGCGACAGACCCTCGGCGCTTGAAATCGTTAAGCGTTACTTTTACTTCATCTATGAGGAGATCTCGCCGCATAGACAGGGTGAGACGCTGAGTCAGGCGATCAGCCGTCGTCGGGGCAGCTCCTTCGTTCGTGCGAAGCTGCTGGTCATGCTTGCACGCCAGCAGGGTGTGCCAGCGCGCATCGCGTGGGGCGCCTATCTCGATGACCGCACCGCAAAGTCATCGCTTCCGTTGCGCTTTGCAGTCGAAATCAAAGATGGTGCCGGGTGGATACCCGTAGACCCGAACCGTGGGACCTGGGGCACGTGGGACTCGAGTTTCTGGGTGATTGCACGGGATATCATGGCTCAGGGGGCGCTCTTCGATAGCGCGCGTATCAACGTTGACTTGCGCGTTCAAGCGCGCCGGGTGGTCACCGGTCAAGGCAAGGAAAACTACTCCGATGTCCTTCGGGGGCACGCCTTCTACCGCATGTTCTCGCTGCTGAGCCTACCGATACAGCAACAAAGTTACTTCGCGCTCCTGTTGCTTTTGCCTATCAGTTCTCTGGTGCTCGCATCCCTGCGGGTGGTGGTTGGGATACCGAGCTTCGGCATCTTCACGCCGGTGCTGCTCGGCCTCTTCTTCGAAGAAGCGTCGCTTGCCGTGGGTCTCGCGTTCTTCGGCATCGTCGTCCTTGTCGGCGCGTTAGGCCGAGCGTTGCTCGACCGGCTTCGGCTGCTAGCGGTGCCGCGCCTCGCCATCATTATGTCGCTCATCATCCTCGGGATGCTGCTTTTCGCTGTGCAGAATCAGGCCTTGGGGTGGGTCGCGCCTGAGCAACTTTCGTTTTTCCCGCTGGTGATTCTGACGGTGTTCATCGAGCGCTTCAGCGTCACCTACGCCGAAGAAGGCGTATTCAACACCGCGCGAGACCTCGCCGGGACGCTGGTCATCGCCCTAGCGACCTTCGGTGTGCTTAGTGCGAGCGAGTTAAAGCTGTTCCTGCTCACGCACCCGGAGACCATCCTCGCCTGCATGAGCGCGCTGCTGCTCCTCGGGGCTTACAGAGGCTACCGGCTCTCCGAGTTACGTCGTTTTGCTGCGCTGGGGGGGGCGCCCTCGGGACCGTCGGGCAGCGTGGGGACCACCACGGGGCGCTCCGGCACCGTCGCCTCGCCACCGCCCGGTAGCGTGGCGGCAGCCAGCGAAGATTTGGCGGATGGCCCGGTGAACGTCGACGGGAACGCCGACGACGAAGATGCCGCCATCGAACCCGGGGGGAAGGCGTAATGGCCGCGTTCCTAGCTTCGCCTTCGGCATTGCGCTCGCGAGGGGTGCTCGGCATCAATCGGCGCATATCGAACTACGTTCAGCGCTACAACCCACGGTCGCTGCTGCCAAGAGTGGATGATAAAGCGCTGACGGCGGAGCTGGCCGAGGCCCACGGCCTGCCGATGCCGCGGAGTTACCTAACGCTTCGCTTCAATAGTGAGGTTCGTGGGCTCGAGCGGCGCCTTGAAGGCTTGCCTGATTTCGTCGTCAAGCCCGCATCTGGGTCGATGGGCAATGGCATTATCGTGGCGCGCCGGATGGAGCAGGTTGAGGGCGCGCCGCGCTTTGCCGTGGGCGGTGGTCGCGTGTGGGAGCTAAAACAGCTCAATTATCACGTCGCCACCATTCTCTCAGGCCTCTTTTCGCTAGACGGCAACCAAGACCGGGCGATTTTTCAGGAGCGCATCGAGTGCGATGCACGCATCGCGCGCCTTTCCGAGGGAGGCGTGCCTGATATACGGATTATTCTGCTGCGCGGGGTGCCCGTCATGGCCATGTTGCGGGTGGCAACGCTGGAGTCACGAGGGCGTGCGAACCTTCACCAAGGGGCGGTGGGCATTGGAGTCTCGCTCGCCTCTGGTGTGACGCACTTCGCCATGCGCCGCGGGCACAGCCTAAGTCACCATCCCGATTCGGGCGTGGCGCTACTAGGCGTCGCGCTGCCGCTTTGGCCTGAATGTCTGACCTTGGCTGTGCGCGTTTCCGATGCGCTCAACTTAGGCTACCTGGGCGTCGATATCGTCCTTGATGCCAAACGAGGCCCCGTACTTCTCGAAGGCAACGCACGGCCCGGGCTTGCCATTCAGCTCGCCAATCAAGCCGGCCTCGCGCACCGGCTCGAAGCCATCGAAGCGTTGCCTGAGCTCCCCATGACGGTCGAAGCGCGCATCGCCCTCGCCCAATCCTTAGACCCATAATCTCGCGGAGCGATAGGGACATTTTCACCAAGGGGCGGCCGGGCGCGCACGCACGGGGGGAGCTGCCCCGAGCTGGCCTGGCGTGCGGCGGTCATCGATAAGCTCAGCGATTACGGGAATATGCCGCGCTCGGCGTAGGCCGTGGCGAGATTTTCAAGGGCGATGGCGTAGGCTGCGGTGCGCCAAGGGCACTGGTGTTGGCGCGCAAAAGCCGACACCTTGGTGTAGCCGTGGACCATGGCTTGCTCGAGCTTTTCGGCGACCTTTTCGCTCGACCAGCTTTCGTTGCGCTTGTTCTGCACCCACTCGTAGTAGGAGACGATAACGCCGCCGGAGTTGGCCAGAAGGTCCGGGATGATTTCGATGCCGCGGCTGAGCAGTACGGCTTCGCCGGCGGGCGTGATGGGGCCATTGGCCGCCTCGAGCACGATGCGAGTCTTCATCGACCGCGCCTCGTCTTCGTCGATTTGGTTCTCAAGGGCTGCGGGGATGAAAAAGTCGACGGGCGTGGAAAAGAACGCCTCGCGACTGATCGGTGTGGAGCGCCCGTAGTCCGCGATGCCGCCGTGCTCCTTGACGTGGTCGAGCAGCATGTGCGGGTTAAAGCCTTCCGGGTTGTGGGCGTAACCGGTGTGGTCGCCGACGGCGACGGTAGAAACACCGTACTTCGTCAGGATGAGCGCCGCATTGCCGCCCACGTTGCCGAAGCCTTGGATGGCGGCCGTTTTGCCCTCGAGCGGCACTTCATTGGCTTTGGCCCATTCGACGAGGCAGTGCACAAGGCCAGCGGCGGTGGCCTTTTCACGCCCTTTCGAACCGCCGGAGTTGAGCGTTTTGCCCGTCACGACCGCTCGCTGCGCGTTCTTCTGGACGTGCCCCACCGTATTCATATAGGTGTCCATCATCCACACCATGACCTGGGCGTTGGTGCCTACGTCCGGTGCGGGGATGTCGTAGTCCGGCCCGATGTTGGAGCCGAGGGCATGGGTGAAGCGACGCGTCACGCGCATCAACTCCGCCTGGCTCATGCTGCGGGGGTCGCACTGCACGCCACCCTTGCCGCCACCGAAGGGGATATCCATCAGCGCGCACTTCCAGGTCATCATCGCGGCTAGGGCCTTGAGGTCATCGAGGCTGACACTGGGATGAAAGCGCATGCCGCCCTTGAAGGGCCCAAGCACGTTGTTGTGCTGCACGCGAAAGCCCGCAAACATGCGGATGGTGCCGTCGTCCATCCGGACAGGAAAATTCACGATGATTTCGTTCTTCGTGTGTTCCGCAATGGAGAGCACATGTTCGGGAACGTTGGTGACCTTGCCTGCGGCGCGGAGGTGCAGGCTGACAGCTTCGAGAAAAGCCTTGTGTGTCAGACGCTTGGCGCGTGCTTTGGCGGCGCTCTGCGCATCGCTACTCGCCATGGGTTCCGCTGCTGCCGTCTCGCTCTTGGGTGTGCTCGCCATGATACTCCTGCGGCAACCGCGATGAAGGCATCGCAATGTTGCCGATATGTTTCGTAGGCGGAAGCTTCCCTCAACTCACGCCAGATGCAAGCCATCTTCCACGCGTTACCAAGATGCCCTGGCGCCGCCACAAACATGGTAGGATGCCCCTGCTCGAGAACGTCGCCGAACGCCTCGGTGACTTGCGTGAGAACCTCCCAGGGAGCCCTGCGGGGAGCCCTGCGCGACGAAATGCCTCCCCTTCACGGTGACACAAGGACTAGTGCAGCCAGACGACGTAAAGCCAGGTGGCGATGGTGGTGAAGAGGAAGGCGTCGATGCGGTCCAGCATGCCGCCGTGGCCCGGGAGGACAGAGCCGCTGTCTTTGACGCCTGTGGCGCGCTTGATGAGTGATTCGAAGAGGTCGCCGCACTGGCCAATGGCGCCCACCACGAGGCCCAAGAGTAGGGCCCGGTCGAGGGGCAATACGGGGAGGTAGGTGAAGGCGGCGACGTAGGCCCCAAGCACCGAGCCGCCCAGCCCGCCTAGGCTGCCTTCAATGGTTTTCGATGGGGACACACTCGGCAACAGTGGCCGCTTGCCGAAGCGCTTGCCGACGAAGTAGGCGCCGGTGTCGCTGAACCAGGCGAGCATCATCGAGAGCAGGAGCCAGGAGGGGCCGTGGTCAAGGACCTGAAGCAGCGCGGCGGCAGCCATGCCGCCGCCGATGTAGAGGGGACCGGCGAGCAGCCAGCCTACGCGGATATGCGCGCTCTCTACAGGCACCGGCCGGAACACGGTGAGTACCATGATCACCGTTGTGATGACCACTTGCGCACTGATGAGCGTGGGTATCGATGGCGCAAATATGAGGGCGGCGATCCAGGCGAGGGTGAGTCCATTACCCGCCAAACGCCAGGACAAGGCGTTCGGGATCACCATGCGGTAGAGTTCGCGGCTCGCAAGGGTGGCCACGACGGCGACGATAATCAGCCAGCCCCAGCGCGGACCGCGAAACAGGACCCAGAGGAGCGGGGGGGAGATGATCGCGGCTGAAAGAAGCCGCAGGGCCAGATTGGATGCTTTGGATGCCATGCGAAACTTAGCCTCGGGCGCGGAGGGCTATGCCACTGGCTTCAGGCACCGAGAGGCTGAATCGGGGTTCTCGTCGTCGTGTGGTTGTTGGGCTTGTCACCAAAGGCTCGTTGCAAACGCGACCGAAGCGCCGTTCACGCCGCTGATAGGCGGCGATGGCGGCTTCCAAGTCCACATCTGTCATGTCCGGCCACAGCTTGTCGCAAAAATAGAGTTCGGCGTAGGCGAGACCCCAGAGCAGGAAGTTGCTGACACGTTGCTCGCCGCCGGTGCGGATAAGCAGGTCCACGGGACCTACCTCCATCGACGGTAGGGCGGTCTCAAACAACGCTTCGTCGATGCTAGAGGGGTCGAGTTCGCCCGCGGCCGCGCGGGTCGCGAGACGTCGCGCAGCGTCGGCTATTTCCTCTCGACCGCCATAAGAGAGTGCCAACGTCAGCACCATACCCGTATTGTTGCGGCTCTCTTCGAGCAGAGGGTCTAAGATGGCACGAACGAGCGGCGGAAGGCGTTCGATCCGCCCAACCGCGCGTAGTTTGATGTGGTTATCGAGTATCTCTCGGCGCTCAGATTCGAGAAAGTCCCGGAGCAGGCACATCAGCGCGTGCACTTCCGCAGCAGGCCTTTGCCAGTTTTGCTCGCTGAAAGCGTAGAGCGTGAGCGCCTCAACTCCGCGCTTGCGACAGGCGGTCACCACGCGGCGCACAGCCTTCGAGCCGGTAGCGTGGCCGGACGTACGCGGCTGGCCGATGGAGTGCGCCCAACGGCCATTGCCATCCATGACAATGGCGATGTGTCGCGGTAAGCGCTCGCTTTCGACGCCAGAATTCACTGGGAGGTCGTACCATGCCCCCCTGGTTCCAGCAATAGGCCGGCCGTGAGACGCAGCGGGGGCGTGCGTGTAGTGTCTGCACGCTTGGGGCAAGTGAGTGAGCTAAGGCCCGCGATGGATGTGGGCGTACGTTGCTTCAATGATATCTCGTCGCGTTCGGAGGTGGTTGACGCATAAGCAGAGGTCGTGAACGTTCGCGTGCGGTGCTTTGAGTTTAGGGTGCATCGATACGTCGCGCATGGATACTTGGCGCAAGGATACGCGGCGCAAGGATACGCGGCGCGGTGCACGGGATTGGGTCGGAAGGGTGGGTCTGGAATGAACAGCATGACGTCACTCGAAAGGCGCTGTGCTGCGTGGTCAGCGGCGCGAAAGCGGGCGTTGACTCAGCGCACGCTGACACCCGTTGTCTCGCTAGGGGCTCCGCTGGTGCGTATCGACGGCAGGACGTACATCGACTTCTCATCGA
>SLEO01000373.1 GCA_007124745.1 Myxococcales bacterium | reverse complement strand
GGCGGATTTCGTCACCCTCGATGCGGGCACGGGCCTTGTGCACTTGGCCCCCGCATTCGGCGAAGATGACTTCAAGGCCGCCAAAGCGCAGGGGCTCGGCTTTCTGCAGCTTGTGGAGCCCGATGGCTGCCTCAGTGCCGCCTGCGGGCCCTTTGCGGGGCTCTTCTGCAAAGACGCCGA
Organism: Myxococcales bacterium; assembly: GCA_007124745.1. Taxonomy (GTDB): domain Bacteria; phylum Myxococcota_A; class Polyangia; order Polyangiales; family SLQV01; genus SLQV01. The sequence goes on along the minus strand of SLEO01000373.1, from coordinate 8,080 downwards.
CCGCCCGATCATTCGCGACCTGCAGGCGCGCGGCCTGCTCTTTAGCGAAAAGGCCTACAAGCACGAATACCCCTTCTGCTGGCGCCGAGACTCGGACCCTCTGATTCAATACGCCCGCAAATCCTGGTTCATCCGAACCAGTGACTTTGTCGCGGAGCTTCTCGGCAACAACGCGGGCATCCAGTGGTCGCCAGAGCACATCCGCGACGGACGCTTTGGCGCTTTCCTTGCGGGCAATGTGGACTGGGCGGTTTCCCGCGAACGTTTCTGGGGGACTCCCCTTCCCATTTGGGTCAACGACGAAACCGGCGAGAAAGTCGCGATAAGCTCCGCAGACGCGCTACGTGAGCTGAATCCAGAGGCATTTCCGCATTTTGAGGCGGCCAAGCGCCGCGGTGAGATACCCGCCGAAGACCTCATGGTGCACAAGCCGTGGATCGACGAGGTCACCTTCACGAAGGCGGACAGCCCCGGCGTGTTCAGGCGGGTTCCGGAGGTCATCGACTGCTGGTTTGATTCGGGCTGCATGCCTTTCGCGCAGTGGGGCTATCCCCATCAGAATGCCGAGGCCTACGCGGCGAACGCCACGGCCGACTTTATCTCGGAAGCGGTCGACCAAACGCGCGGCTGGTTTTACGCCATGCTCGCCGTCAGCACCCTCCTCTTCGGCCAAACGCGCCCGCTGCCCCACCCGTTCCGGCGCGCGCTGGTGCTGGGCATCATCAGTGACGAGAAGGGCCAAAAACTCTCAAAATCTCTGAAAAACTACGAAGATCCGCTGCCGCTCATCGAACGCCACGGCGCGGATGCGGTGCGTTGGGCACTCTACGCGAGCACCGTGCCCGGCCAGGGCACGCGTTGGCACGAGCGCGCCGTGACAGAAGCCACCCGCGAGATTCTTCTGAAGGTCTGGAACGCCTATTCCTTTTTTGTAACCTACGCGAATATCGATGCGTGGGAGCCCGACGCAGAGCTAGTGGCGGCGATAGGCTTGAAGCCTGCCTACGCCGTGGACGCGGCTGGCGCATCCGCAGGCGGGTTAGCGCACCCAGGGGGAGCACCACGCGCGCTGAGTGGCACGCCTGGTGAGCAAAGCGCGCTCCCCGAAGCCTTTGGCGGCCTGGATGCTTGGATTCAAGCGGAAACGCGCGCTACGGCGCAGGACATCGCTCAGGCAATTGAAGCGCTTGAGCCACATGTCGCCGCGCGTGCGGTGACGCGCTTTGTTGACGGCCTTACCAATTGGTACATCCGGCGCTCGCGAGACCGCTTCTGGCGCGGCGGGATTGACGCGGACAAGGCGGCAGCTTTCGCCACCTTGTACACGGTCCTTCTCGACCTGAGCCGAATGATAGCGCCCTTTTTGCCCCACCTGAGCGAGGCGCTCTACCAGAACTTGCGTCGCGGCGAGGATGCACCGGCTAGCGTGCACGATGCCCTCTTCCCGTCCGCCGCTCCGCTGCCCGCGGATGCGCCGCTCCGAGCAGCGGTGACCCAAGTGCGCGAGGCCGTCGCGCTCGGGCAGCGGGTGCGCGCGGAACATAAAGTGCGCGTGCGCCAACCACTGCGGAGTGCCGTCCTCGTGTGTACGCCTAGCGAGCGGCCGCAACTTGAGGCCTTCGCTGAGGACATCAAAGCCGAGCTGAACGTCAAAGCGCTGGACTTCGCTGAACGCGTTTCCGACTTCGCAGAGATTGCCCTTGTGCCCAACTTTCGGCTTCTTGGACCCAAACTAGGTGCCAAGATGCCCAAGTGCCGGGGCGCGCTCGCGGCATTGGATGGTGAAGCGACCTACCAACGCCTTTTGCGGGGGCAGAGCGTAGACATCGACTTGGAAGGCGAGACCTTCCAGGTTGGTCCGGACGAGATTGAAGTGCGCGTCACGCCCAAATCTGGCTTCGCTGCCGCTTCCTCGTTCGGCATCATGGTCGCCCTGGACCTCGCCCTCGACGATGCGCTCGTCGACGAAGGCCTCGCGCGCGAGCTCATCAACCGCATCCAGCGCGCGCGAAAAGACCTCAACCTTCCCTACGAGGCCCGCGTCGCCACGACAGTACGCACGCAGGATCCACGCCTCGCGAGCGTCATCGGAAAAGCCGAACTGCTGCGGCAGATTCAGGCTGAAACGCTCTCAGGGTCGCTACAAGTGCTTCCCGACGAACGACCCGGCGCCCCCACGCTCCACGAAATCACCTCCACAGACTGGGTCTCGATCGCGCTTGAACCCAACGCCTAGAACGGTGAAACCGCAGGTTGAGCCTGGCGTGGACAAGCGGTTGTTGGTCTGCGTGGGCGGGAGCGTCCCGAGTCGCCCGGGGGTGCGGCCTGTTCGGCGGCGGCGCTGCCACGCGCTAGGCGGCGGAGTGCGGGGGCTGCTCGGGCTCCGGGGAGGCATCGGTGTGGCGCACCGGTTTTGGCTGCAGGAACGAGTCTAGTAGCATCAGGCCCACGCCGATGGAGATGGTGATGTCGGCGACGTTAAAGGTAGGCCACTCCCAGCCGTTTTGCAGGTGGAAGCGGATAAAATCAACCACGTAGCCGTAGCGAAACCGGTCGATGAGGTTGCCGAGAGCACCGGAGACGACAAGCGGGACGGACCAGACGAAAAGCGGTCCGCCGCGCCCGGACACCAGGAGGAAACCGAGCACACCCGTCGCGACGAGCGCCGCTGCCGTAAAGAGCGTACTTCGCACCCACTCCGGCGCATCGTGGAGCATGCCGAAGGCAGCGCCGCAGTTCTCCGCGTAACGGAACTCAAGGTAGCCGTCGATGAGGACAATGGGCGCCGTTCGCAGACGTTGAATGTGGATGTAGCCGTCGGAGGCCCGCTCGCAAAGGGGCGGTTTATTGTGTTGGCGCTCGACGGAAAGGGCCTCCAGCGCCCAATCTTTGGTCGCAAGGTCAAGCCATGTCAGGCCGATGGTGGCGACAAGCGCGATACCGAGGACTTTCTTTGTTATTTTTTGCATGTCCAAATACATCCAGCCGCGGCCGCGTGGCAGCCTGCCAAAGGCCGGCGCGGTATGGCACATCGCCGCGGCAGGAGCGAGGGTACGTGCGCTAAGTGTGCCGGAGTACGTAGCGGAAGGTCAGCAGATAGGCGACAACCGCAGCAATGCATCCCAGCAGCACCGACCCTACCCATACTTCCGCGCCTACCGAGAGCAGCGCATCCCAAAGCCGACTCCACATCGCTCCTTGACCACTGTGTTCATTCTCGCCTAGGAGGACTGCAGCGCCTTCAGGCCCCGAGCGCAGCACGCGCGCCCCAACCCACCAGCCCGCATAGTAGATGGGCACAGCCGTAAGCGGGTTCGAAATAAACAACGCTGGGAACCCAGCGAGCTTATTGACCGGAAGCACCGCGGCAGCGGCGGCGTAGATCAACATCTGTAGTCCGAGCGTCGGCGTGAAGGCGATAAACACCCCCAGTGCCACGCCCCCAGCAACGCGCTTGGGTGTATCACCGCTTCCGGTGAGACTGGTGCCTAGGCGTTGGGCCCAGACACGTAGACGCTGTTGCAAGGCACCAGTGCCCCGCTCGGTACCGGGCACTTTAGACATCGCGGTGGGCGGCGGTGTTGAGCCGCTATCCCAGGGCACACCTGGCGCAGACTCGCCCGAAGATGTTTTCAGGGGTTCGGAAGCGCCTGCCCGCAGGTGAGGCGCGCCGTCTCGCTTGTCCGGCACGGCGCTTCGGGGCGGGTCGAGCGGAAGGACATCGGTGCTGAAGGGCGGGACGACAAGACCATCGAGGAGCCCCTCGGGAAAGCGCTCCACCGGCTCTTCGTCCGGGTGGACCTCTGCCGGTTGGCCCGTACCCGCATCCAGCGGGGCACCTTGTGGCGATGCGTGTGACGGCCCCTTCATCCTAGCCTCAAGCCTAGGCTGCGCCGCGGTTTTCGGCCATAGCCAGCCGGAGACTTTGCGCCGGACTCAGCGCAACAGTTGCTCATCGCGCCGCCGCCGGAGGAGCGTGTCGCGGAGGCTTCGGATTTCTTCCGCGGCGGGTGGAGGCTCAATAACGCTGAGGTCGAGGTGGACCCCGGCCTTGCTTTTGTGATGCCCCGCATCGAGCAACGCCAGCAGTGAGTGGTAGGCGTCGGTCGCGGAGACGACACCTAGGGAACGTCCCGGCAGGATGAGGGCAGCACTGCTCAGTTGCTGCTTTTCAAGGGTCTTCAGCACCAGGCTGCCGGCGCGTTGAGCTTTTCGCGGCGAAAAGGCGGTGCTCGGTCCGAGACCGAGGTGCAACAGCCGCCGGTAGCCATGACCAGGAGCGGGAGATAGTAGGCTTAGGTCGCCAAAGGCGCGCTCGATCCAGCCGCGGGCTATTAGCCGAGAAACCCAGCCGGCGAGGCCCCAGTCGATGACGTGATTGATGCCTGCGAGTGGCGCCTCGTCGGCGAAGGATGTGATCACAATCGTTTCGCGCTGGCTTGCCTCCAGGTCGAGCGCCTGAGGCAAAAATAGCCCTTGGCGCTTAGAGGCGCTCAGTCCCATGCCTCGCCCGACTTTTGTGCATCGATCTGCACCTCTGCATCGTCAGCGCGGGTCGTGCTCCCAGATGCAGGCATGCGTTCAGCACCCGCGTTGTCCGCGGCCGATAAGTGCTCGCTTTCAGTTGAAAATGCGGACGAGTGGGCGTCTTCGACCGAAGCCGCCTCGTTTGGACGCAGTGCACTCTGGGCGCGGTCGAGGACCGCGTGGACAAGCTTAAAACTTTCTTCTCCCCCGTAGCTTTGCACCAGGGTTACCATCTCCGCGATAATCACGTCGACGGGGGTTTCGCTACAGGCGACGAGCTCCGCGGCGCCAAGGCGCATCGCCGCGCGTTCGATGCCGCCAAGACGTTCGAGACGCCAGGTGGAGAGCGCTCCGCGCAGCGCGTCGTCGAGACGGCTGTGCTCTTCATCAAAGGTATCGATCACGCGCGAGACGTAAGGCGCAGCGGCGAGATCCGGAGGACCAAACGATGCGACGTACTCGGGCAGCAGCGCGACAAGTCGCGCGGACTGATGACCTACATCCCAGGCGTAGAGCAGCTTGAGCAGCGCATCGCGCTGTTGGCGGCGCGAGCTCATAGGCTCTTCAAGCGCGCTCTTAGGCTGGCCATTTCTAGCGCCGCCAACACGGCTTCCTCGCCCTTGTTACCGTGCTTAAGGCCAGCGCGGCTGAGCGCGTCCTCCGCGTCGTCCGTTGCGACAATGCCGTGTGCAATGGGCACGTGCGTGCTTTCGGTGAGCGCCCTCAGCGCACTTGTTGCGCCACCGACGATCTGGTCAAAGTGGGCGGTAGCGCCCCGTATCACGCAAGCGAGGGCGACAATTCCGTCGAGGGGCTGGGCCTCCAGGAGCCAGCGCGCGGCAAGGGGCAGCTCCCAGACGCCAGGTACCCGCACCACCGTGACGCGGTCCTCGCTAACGCCATGCCGCGCGAAGGTGTGCAGGGCGCCTGCGACCAAAGCATCGGTGACGAGGCCGTTGAAACGGGAGGCAACGATGCCGAAACGCGTGCCCGCCGGCGGAGTCGGCAGGCCTTCGATATGTGTACTTGTCGTCATGGGTTCCTGTTCGCGGCGCCTGGCTTACGTTGGGCAGGTGTTTTCGCAACACGGCGGCGCGTCGATGAAGCCTCGTTGGCGTCAAGTAAGGACTCGCTACCATGGCGCCATCCCAACGCTTCCAAGGCCTTGTCGAGATGTGGCCCGACGCAGCATCGCTGCCGGGGGCATTTACCCCGCTGCGCGCGGAATCGAAGGTAGCTCAAGTTGGTCTTCAACGCAGATACCGAAGGCATCAAGGCTAGGAAGACGCCGGATGTGATTGGTCAGCAGACGCAAGCGACCGAGCCCAAGCAGCCGTAGTGCCTGGGCACCAAGGCCGTACTCGCGCAGCACGTCGCCCTGCTCACGGCGCGCATTCGGCGCGCTTCCCTCGACGTAGCTCGAAAACTCCGAGCGCAAGTCGAGGTATTCGGGAATGAGCAAAATGACGCCGGATCCCGCTTCTTCGATAGCTGCTTTGGCCGCAGCGAGCGGCGTGCGGCCGGGGGCCGCAGCCCCGAAAATGTCTCCGAGGACGTTCGCTTTGTGGACCCGCACGAGGGTCGGGGCCTCAGAGCCGGCAACGTCGCCAAGCACGAGCGCGAGCATCGGCCGTTCGGCAAGCGGGCTCTCCAGTAGCACCGTCCGCCAGCTCCGACGCTCGCCGGAACGCGAACCCTCGACGGGCAGCGCCAGGGTGCCCTCCTCCGCAATGCTCACGAGCGACTCGGTGCTCAAGCGGTAGGTGATAAGGTCGGCGACGCTGAGCACGCGCAGCTTGTGGCGTTCGGCATAAGCCTTCAAATCAGGCATGCGCGCCATAGTGCCGTCTTCGTTCATGATCTCGCAGATGACGGCAGCGGGCTCTACGCCAGCCAGACGGGCAAGGTCAACGGCGCCTTCGGTGTGCCCGCTGCGCTGAAGGACGCCGCCGGGACGCGCTTGAAGCGGGAAAATGTGCCCGGGTGACACAATATCGCCGGCGCTTGCCGCGGGGGCACAGGCTACGCGCACGGTGTGGGCGCGGTCCGAGGCGCTGATGCCGGTGGTGACGCCTTCGCTTGCCTCGATCGACACCGTAAAAGCAGTGGAGCGATTGGAGTGGTTGTGGGCGACCATCAGCGGAATGCCCAGGCGCCTTACCCGGTCCTCCGTCAACGCCAGGCAGATCAGGCCCCGCGCATGGGTGGCCATAAAGTTGATGGCTTCCGGCGTGACGAAGCTGGCGGCGAGCACCAAGTCGCCCTCGTTTTCCCGGTCCTCATCGTCGACTAGAACAAGCATTTCACCCTTGGCAAAGGCCGCGATGGCCTCGCTGATGCGTTGGTGAAAAGCGGCCTGTTCGGGCGCATGCATGTTTGGCTGTGCTTGATTCATGAAGTGGTGACCCTCAGGCCGTGCGCTGTGGAGACGCGCATTGTGCTTTGGAAACTAGAAAGTCGGCCGTGTCCTGCGATTAACATTCTGATGGAGGCGAGTGTGCTTAGCGCAAGCGCTCTGAGGGTCTAGAGCGCGAACACGCTGCGGGAAAAAGCAAGTGGGCGCCCTGGCCCCACGCGCAGCTTTAGGCCACCTTAGGGGCAGCGCGGGGGAGGGTTTGCGGGATTCACTCCCGAACATCAGGGGGCATTTTGTAAAATGCCCCCTGAAAAACCGCCGCTTAGCTGCATGGCCTGGACGGCGTATTTTCCGAGCATATCGTACTCAACGTTGACTTCCATACCAGGGGCGAGCTGCCCGAGTTGGGTGACCGCAAGCGTGTGGGGAATCAGCCAAAGCGCAAAGCTCGCGTCCTCCACCGCATTGACCGTCAGACTAACGCCGTCGACGGTGACCGAACCCTTCTCTACAAGCCACGGGCGCGCGGCCGGCTCAAGCGCTACCGACAAGGCACAGCCGTCCGCATCACCTTCCCTCGACACAACGCGGGAGCGGGCATCAACGTGACCGGTGACGAAGTGGCCGCCGAGGCGCGCGCCGACCTGCAGCGCCCGCTCGCTGTGCACATATTCGGGATGCCGGTCAGGAAAAAAAGTGCCGAATGTCGTGCGCTCAAGGGTCTCAGGCGAGAGGTCAAAAGCGAGAGCCTCCAACGTGACCTCAGCGACCGTCAGACAGGCCCCGTTGAGCGCGATGGACTCGCCGAGCACGATGTCGGCGTAGGGATTCTCCGTGGTCACCCGCAAGCCCGCCGCCTGCGTCTCGACGCGCAGCACTTGCAGCGACCGCTCAACCAATCCGGTAAACATGCGCCGGAGCCTAGAGCTGCCGAGCACGATCCTCAACTGCTCTCCTCAACGACTCTCCTTAACCACTCCAAGCACGCGCTTCAGGATCACGGCGCCTTCGTGGCCGAGATGGCTGCGCGATGCGCTCCCGGCAGCGAACATGGCCTAAACCCCCTGCCCATGCGCGATCGGTTAAGCGAGCTGCGTGTCCGGTTGAGGGTCTGTGCTCGAGCGCCCACAGCCAAAAACCGCAGCGAACTTAAGGAACGCGCGGGATTTTTGGCGAGGACGTAAGCCGGCTCAGGCC
>SLEO01000232.1 GCA_007124745.1 Myxococcales bacterium | reverse complement strand
TTGAGACCGACCAGTGGCAGTGCCTCTGGCTCCACACCGAACGTGGTAAAGCGCTGCCTAAGCACCCGCCATCCTGCCGGTGGGCCTATTTCGCCATCGCCAAGCTCGGTGGCTGGTACGATTCCAAACGCACCGGGCGCGTCGGATGGGCCACCATGTGGCTAGGATGGTCCAGGCTCGCCGACTACGTCACCGGATTTCGCCTCGCTTTGCAGCTCAAGCACGCCGAGGCCGAGATGTGATCACGAGTCAGCGCACGGCCGGCTCAGGCCCTTAACCGGACACGCATGGTGCCACATCACCCACTTGCTCTTCCCTGTAGCGGTTTCGCTTTATCCACCCCCTGAACGCTTAGCCCTCACAGACTCACGGTGCCTGGCGCCTGGCACGTGCCGCGCGCAACGCGTTGGCGCGTGCGCTGCGCCTAACCTGCCCGGGGCGCATCGGCTGAGGATGCGGGCTACCCCGATAACCGGCACTCCGATGAGTGCACGTATCTATCGTTGATCACTAACTAACATCAGGATTCACTAACCGACTCTTCCAGGTGATCACTCGGGTGAGATGGATGAGTGAAGCGCACCGACACACGTGGGCACACACCTTGCGGACAAGGACTTATCGGTGGCTACGACGTGGGCCAGAGTTTAGGGGTTGTTAGACGGAATAACACTGCAGTAAAAAGCCGGTGGCCAGTGCGGCCCCACACGCAGCTTTAGGTCACTCGCCAAAGGTGCTTAGGGGGAGGCTCCGGACAACAGCGTGGCATGTACCCCCGAAACGCGGGGTGGGGCATGCGTGCAACATACCGCCCCTGAACGGCTACGAACGAACAAGGCATCGGTGCATCTGGAGTAAAAAAGGGGAGGATGAGGTACGATGATTGGATATACGCGATTGACGAGCACCGGGAAGCGCCTACGGCGTTTCGGAGCATCGATTGCTCTTGGACGCTGTGGGCCAAGCGCTAAAGACGACAATAAAGCCGCACCGCTGCAGGAAAGAATACGTGGCGGCTGCGTCCCCACAAGTAGCGTTAGGCCACTCGCCAAAGGTACATTGGGGGAGGCTTTGCAGCATTTATTCCCGACAACCCGGGGGACTTTTGTCACATGCTCACCTCACCGATTACGCTTCGGGACACCGTTGCGCGCTCACTACGCACCCTTCCTCCTTCTGACTGCGAGTCTCAGTGCCATGGCTCTATCCGCATGTGATGGACTGGCGCTCGACGAGGCGGGCTGCCGAGGACCAACGAATGCTGAATGCGCGGATCAAGTTTCTGTAGACGAACCACGTCCCATTGAGAACATGTGTGTGGGTCTTCGCGGAAACGGACCATATATCACCTCACATTTCGGTGCGATGGCACATCTGTTAGAGGAACGTGCCATGGTACACGGTGTCGCTGGCGGAAGCTCTGGAAGCATTTCAAGCATGCTGACCGAGAGCATCATGAACAATCCACTTATCCATGATTGTCGCTCCGAAGCGGACTATGTATCTGTGGAACATTTTCCACTCGATCTCGACATTCCGATTGTCAGCGCGGTCGTTGATCCGAACGCATTGAGCGATGCAGAGCGCTGCACACCGCGCCAGTCACGTCTTCGAGCTGCGCTCATGTATAAGTCCTTTTTAGGCTATCTAGACACGCTGACGGCAAGCGCGGAAGTGACGGCATTTGGTGCCATCGCCGCGCTGCGCGCGGTAGATGAAGCCGGCGAACAGGATGGCGTATTCGCCGACTTAGAGGCAGTAGACCCATCTTCTGTTCCGGAAGAACAGCACGAAAGCCATCCTGCACTTCAAGCCTTTCGCGGCCTCTTAACACTTATCAATTCGCGAGATGTTCGCGCAATACTTGCTGCGGACACCATCCTTGAACTTATGGCCAACAACCCAACGAAATCTGTTGCTTTTGCACGTGACATCGCGGGAGCAGTGAAGGATGCGATCGCTTTTAACCCCGCCGATCATCATATGTTTATCCGCCCTGGCCTAGTTGACTTTGAAGAGCTAGCACTTCGCTTCGGACGTATCGCGAGTTTTTACGCAGGACCGGCCTTGCGGAACGCACCCGATTCCCTGGTAGTTCCAGAGCGTCATCGACTGCGCTCAGAGTTAATGGATACGCTTGCCTTTAATGGCTATGGACCGTATTTTGAACTCACAAGCAGTGAGGGAGCAAACGAAGGACTTGCCGGTCTCCCGTCGCAGGTTCAAAGCTTTGATCAGGGCTATCGGGCATTTCTAGATCATTGCTCCGAGGCCGGCGTGGGCCTTGAGTGGTCAGAGGTGGCTGATCTGCCGCTTTATGACAGTACCTGCGGCGCAGTGTTCGGCGCATTAGCAGCTAACTATCGCGAAGCATTTCTTAGCGATGAGGAGGCCTTCTATAATCGCGCAGATGACACTATTGCCATGCTAGGCAATGTTCCGAGTCGCATCGCGACACTTGCGACAACTTCGGTGCTGGTCACGGAACGTGCGCTCGACGCGTTTGACGCTGGGCTGGCTGCCTACGCGGCAGATGTGGAGGTCCCGGAGGCGTTGTGGAACAATGCGGTTGTGATGCGTGATCCAATCGCGGGCGCGCCCTCGGATGTCATGATGGGTTACTGGGGAAGCAGTGAGCACTTGGCCCGCATCGAGACCGCACTCGACCGGTCAGCGCAAGCAGACGTTAAGAGCCGGCTTTTCTTCGCGCTGGGGCCCGCTACCTGGCGTGAGATACTATCCGCGTCTCCAGCGGAACCCGGGCTCGCCCGCGGTGTACACCTGCCTTCGACCGCAAGTGCGGAGAGCGGGAGGCCGCTGGTCTCCGTAGGTGGCTGGTCCGACCCGCACCCGACGCTCGTCCTGCGCGCTCTGGGCGAAGAGACGTGCGATGACATTGCCTATGTGACCAAGCGGGGCGGCGAGGGCGCATTTGCGCGCCTGGTGCAGGCAAATCTCGGGGCAGCGAGTCTTGCTTCAGCGCTTTATGACACCGATGATCGCGACAGCGCGGTTCAGCGGTCACTCGCCACCGCAGACCACATTCACTGTACGACGTGGGATGCGACGAGTGCCCTTGAGGCAGCGTCGGTGTTTCGCGATGCCTACCTTGAGTTCGATGCGGTTCGACCCGGCGACGGTACGACAATCGAGGCGTGCTCGACAAAGTGACCCACGGCAAAAAAGGAGGGGGGCTCCAACCGAGACGGTCGCAAGCGCGCAGGTCGTCCAACTAAGCGACCAGCCCGCTGGTTGGCTTCCAAAGCGCGGTAGATGCGCGGTTTGTGTCATTCGGGAACGCGCCCCCCGGCCAATCCCTACTGAACCGGAAGGGTGAGGAGCGGGCTTGCACTGATGTTGGCGTCGCCGGCTTTCAGGGCAAAGAGCTGCGACAGCAGCGCAAAGGTGGACTTCGCCGTGAGGTTGTCGTCGGCAATCGAGAACCAGTGGTCGCGGTACTTGATGCTGATGAAACTGTCGTCGGGCTTCTCGGCGGAGGCCCGGACCTGAAAGAGGTCGCCGGAGACGTGCTTCCAATCGAAGCGATTGCCATCCGGGTAGCGGGTAATGCTCACAATGCCAGCGCGCTCGTGAGCTTCGGGCACCTCAATGGCCTGCGACAGAAAAAAGAGCGTCGCCGACAGGGAACGCGTGACGATGGGCAAGCGCAGGTCCTGCTCAGCTTCCGAAAAGAAGCGGGTGCGGCCGTGGAGCACGATACGGCGTTGCTCCGGCGCCAGGTTGGCCAAGCGCGCAAGGAGGCGTCCTTCCGGCTGCTCCAAGGCCTCGGGCATAATCTCGAGAGCCACCGCGTCACTCTCGCCAGGGACCATCACGAACTCCAGCAGCCCCTTGTTCTGCAGTGACTGCACGATGGTCGCGAGGCGCAGAAACTCCTTGTAGGTGGGCGGCAGGGAGGGCATGGGACCGGAAGCGCTCGGCGCGTTCTTGAAGGGGCCCAAGTAAGATACGCAAATGCGCAGAATGCGGTCGATGCTCCAGCCCGAATGGTAGAGAAGCAGCAGCGTGTTCGTATCGACGGGCGTCATGAATTGGCGCACGAAGAGCTCACCCTGGACGGGCAGGTAGGTGATGGTCGGGCGCTCGCCGTAGCGCATGCCCGTGTTGGCCCCTAGGTTGTCGTCGCCACTACCGAGCCCAAACTGAGCGCGTGTGCCGACGTCGACATCAAAACTAAAGCTTGTCGATACACTCGAAACGTTGAGAAAATAGAGCGAATCCCGGTAGCGCAGGCGTACGAGATTAAGCAAGAGCTGCTCGGCGTTCGTGCGCTGGACCACCTCATTGTAGCGTTCGCGGCCGCGCTTGACCGATGTGGGCCCGGTCACCTGACAGCTCCCAAGGATCAGCGTGAACAGGCTTGCCCAAAACGCGATCCCCCGCTGGAGCGCAGGCACGCTGTCGGTAGCCTTTAGCGCTTCACAGGGCAGAGCGCGGCGCGTCCTCCATGCTCTGCGAGAAGAACGCCCCGCACCCCGCGTCTGCGGTAGCCCTCGCGAGAGGCCCAAAACGGTTCGGCTCCTAGAGTGACTGCTCCCGCCCCGCCGGTCCGTTGCCGCACAGTCTATCTGCACATGCGCGTTCACCATGTTAGGCCTCCAATGCCTGGTGAGCGCGGCCCAGCAAGGCTTCGAGTCGCTGTCTCAGCGCTTCGCTTGAGGTCTCCTGTGCGCTGCAAGCCTCACCCCAAACGAGCGCGACGCGCGCGGGTGGCACGGACATCAGGCCGGCGCAGTGCTGGAGAAAGTCCGATTGGCCGTATTCTAAGCTCGGCGGGTAGGCAATGCCGACGGGCAAGAGGGGCGCACCGGTCACCCGCGCCAGTGCCAGCGCGCCGCCTTTGAGCGGCCCGACGCTGGGGCCCGTCGCCGTCCCGCCTTCGGGGAAGAGAATGACGCGCTCGCCCTGGGCGACGAGGGCACGCAGGGCGCGCAGGGCGGCCCGCCCGCTGTCCGGGTTGCCTCGCTCGACGAAGTGGGTGCCCGCCGCCCGCGCGAGCGGGCCGACCACGGGCCAGGCGGTGAGGTCGTGCCGCGAGAGGAATCGTCCGGGCGTCCGCGAGAGAAGCACAAGAATATCGAGCGCCGAGCGATGGGTGGCGACGATGATAGGCGGCAGCACCTCCGGCGGACGCCCCACCTCGATGAGTTCGGACACGAAGACGGACACCACACGCCTTGCCCAGCGTTCGAGGAGTTCAGGTGGAAGCGGCCGGTAAGGATAACGAAGCAGCTCGCCAGCGGTGTGCTGCACAATAGGCGCGATACGCCGGCTGACCGCCGGCATCCGGCGGGCTCCACGGAAGAGCGCCTCGTAGCGTGACGCCTCCAGGAACGGCGCGACGCGCCCGGCGGCTACTAGGCGCCGCCGCATCGCTTCAAGTACATTCACCATATCCAGCCGGCTTAGCGTGCCGCAGAACCTGCGGGGTGCCAAGGGCCCATGCTAGGCGAGCAGCAGCCCAATGACATAGGCGGACGCAGCGCCAAGGGCGCCGAGAAGATAGCGGCCGCGGTCACGGTCGGTCACCGTCGCGCGGTAGAGCAGCCAGACCATCACCCCAAAGCCGGTGGTCGCGAGGAGGCCCCAGAGCGGGTGCGCCCGACGGCTCTGCTCAAGCAGTGCGCGGTGCTCCGCTTCAAGTGTCGGCAAGGACTTGCCCGCGTCGACCCCCGGCGGCGGTAGCGACGCCATGAGGGCCGCAATCTGGCCATTCGCGGTGGCCAGCCTGTGGGCGTGCGGCGTGTAGAGGGAACGCGTCGCCAAAATGGCACCGCGTAGCGCGCGCCACGCGAACAGCGCGGCATCCGTATCGCCCGCGCGCTCCCGCGCTTCGCCAAGCCTCTGGAGAGCGGTGAGGCCGCTTGCGACCCAAGGCGCGCCGGGCAGGTACCAGCGTGCGGCCTCACGGTAGTGCAGCACCGCCAGGTCAAAGGTCCCCGCCGCCTCCGCATCACGCGCGCGTGCAAGCGCTGAGTGCCCCTCCCACGATACGCGCGCGCCGAGGGGCGCGAGAAGGCATGCCGCCACCAGAAGCCCGCGCCACATCACGCCCCGTAGCCGAGGTGCTCCTGCTAGCCGAGGTACCCCTGGCCCACCCGCTGTGTCGTTCCCGCGGGCCAAGCTCGAAGTCAGAAAGCGCATCGCCGCTACACTAGCAAGCTAGGTTTGGGCCCGCCTGCGAATGCCGCACCCCGTCGGCATCCCGGGCTCCGCTTCACGCAAGCGCCTCCTTCGCGATGACGTGCTCGCAGCAAGACCTGGTCACGCCCTGAGCGATCCCCTCATGAACTCGAGACGCAGAAAGTCGCGGGGAAATGGGCCTGGAGTAAGTATGGTGGGGTGGGTGGGTCCGCGCACGGAAGGCCCATTTCCCCGCGACTTTCGTCCCCCAGGCTCACCCTGGGTGATGGCTCAGGGTCACGCCAAGTTGCGTCGCCGAAAGATAAGGGCCGCCAGCAAAACGAGGCCGCCTGCATACGCCACCGTGTAGAGGCCCACCTGGAGCAGGTAGGGCTGAACACCGGCGGGGCTCAACACCATGGATTCGATCACATGGCGCTTCGGCGCGTAGAGCTGGAAGTTGGGTACGACCCGTGCCGTCACGCGCAAGGCACTCTTGATAGCATCCGGCAGCACCTTGGATTGCGTCGTCGCCATCAGATCCGCACTGCGACCTGCTATCCAAATGCCCGTCGCCATCAGCGCACTCAGCATGGGCGTCGAAAACGAAGCAAGCCCTAGGGTGAGGCCAGCGAGTAGAGCACCCTCAAGCGCCGCAAGCAGGACAAGCAACGCAACAGGCAACCACAGCGGCGTGGCCTGGGCCGCCAGCGCAAGGGCGGCGAGTAGGGCCGCAACGCCGAAGACCAGCACGGAAGCTGTATACTTTCGTTGAAGCCATCCCGTCGCTATGCCCGCTGCGAGGGTAAGCGCCATGACCAAAGCCAGGCTCAGCGAGGCTTTGCCGACCTGCACCACGAGCAGCCAAAGCAGCAGCGTTCCCAGCAGCGCGCACGTCACGGCGAGTGTGAGCAGTACCCCGGCGTACTTGCCCGCGGTGAAGCTCGTGCGCGCCAAGGGGCGGGTAAGCATCATGTAAAGTGTTCGCCGCTCGACCTCCCGATGAATCAGCGGCGCAGAAAGCACCAATGCGCCGACAAGGGTCATCAGGGAGAGCGCCGCGATACCCACATCGATCAGCACGCGGACCTGCTGGTCGAGGCTGAGTTGCGCGATGCCGAAAGCCGCGAAAATCAAGAACACGCCCGCCGCGAGCAAGGCATGCGTCACCCGATCGCGGGTGGCTTCGCGGAAGGTGTTCAGCGCCAGAACCCAAGCATTGACCATGGCGCGAAGTTAACCCAAGCCGCCGGAAGATGGAATGCCTCTGCCAACGATGTGCCGGTCTTGCACCTCGAAAGCAAGCAGACGCCAGCCGAGACCGTAGGCGAGCAAGAGCACGCCCATACCAAGCGCCAGCCGAAGCACGCCGGTGTCCGGAAGCCAGATCAACGCAAACGCGAGAACGAGCGCACTTGCGACACCCACGCCTACAATGCGCGCGCTTTGCCAGGACAGTGGCTGCAGCCGAAACAAGTAGCCGACTTGCGCCAGAAAAAGCAGCTCCATCGCCGTAACGCTCGCAGCGGTCGCCACCGCCGCGCCGACGATGCCCCAAAGCGGGATGAGCCACAGGCACAGCAGCACGTTCAGGACGGCGCTGACCACGTTGTTGAAGAGCGAGACCCATGAACGGCCGCTCATCACGAGCACCCACCCCGTCAGCCCCAGGGAGCCGTTGAAAATGTAGCCGGCGCAGAGCAGCGAGAGGGCCAGCCCGGCACTGCGGAAGTCACTACTGAGGAGAGCGAGCACCTCGGAACCTAGAAAGAAGATACCTATCGCAAGCGGCAGCATGATGAGGAGGACCCAGCGGGTCATCAGCTTGAGATTGTAGCTGACGCGGTCGTTGTCCTTGGCGGAGAGCGCCTCGGCAAGGACGGGCGAGAGGATCGGGTCGAACGCGGTGCGGATACCCGCCACGGAGCGCACGATCATGTCGCAGGCCGCGTAGGCACCGACCTGCGCGGGTGTGACGTAGAAGGCGAGGAGCATAAGCGGCGCGCGGTGCGTCACCAGGTTCATCCCTTCGGAGAAGCCCATGGGGAGCGAAAAGCGCACGACATCACCTCGCCAACGTGCGGGGCGTCCGTCCGGCGGGAAAGTGCGCCGCATACCCATGTAGGCGACAAGCGCGGTCAAGCAGCTCGCGATGACGATAGCAACGCAAAGGCTCTCCATCGAAGGCGAGATTGCGAAGAGCAGGACAAACAAGCCGGTGAAGAGCGGCTGCGCCACGCTGCGGACCAGAATGTTGTACCGCACAATTTTGGCGGCAAGGGTCGCTGGCACCGCCACATTAATGATGGCGATGAAGGGGATAGCGCCAGCGCACCAGACGATGGCTTGGGCGTAATCGCCCTCGCCGAAGAGCGGCGAGAGATGCCCGGCAAAGAAGACCACCGCACCCGTCGCGGCGAGAGACGCAACAAGGGCCGTAATCGAAGCGGTGGAAAGGGCGGCGCGCACACCAGCCTCGTCGTGCGAAAAGCGCGCGATGGGGATAAAGCGCAGCAGCCCTTTGTCCAAACCGATCGTGCCGAACTTGGACGCCATTTCGGCGACGGTGTAGGCCACGGCGTAGAGGCCATAGATCTCCGGCCCGTAGCCCCAGAGGATGAGCGCGTGCAGCAGCGGGAGCGACAAGGCACCCACGACGTTGATGAGGTTAGTGAGCGCACCTCGACCCGCATGGCGCAGGTCTGCACCGCGGTCCCCGGACATCTCCGCTGTGCGACTCACCAGCGTTCACCGTAAGTGTCGCGGGAAGAGGCGCTGCGATGGGCGTGTCTGGGCTGTTTCGGGCGCATCGTGCCGCAAGAGCCTAGCACGGATGCCGCTGACACCCGGCCTGGAGAGGGGAGCGATGGCTTGGCCGTCGGCGACAGAGGCGCGCGCGGCTCCGTTCTCGATCGCCACGAGACTCTCTGCTAGGTCAGCGGATCAATGGCACGATTCCAGTTATTGGTAGGGGCCCAGGCGTTTTGGGAACGCCTGAAGCGAGACATCAGCGAAGCCCAGCATCGCGTGTGTCTCCAGGTCATGACCTTCGAGGGCGATGCTGTAGGCCAGGAGGTCAGTCGCGCACTCCACGTGAGCACAGCGGCAGACAAACGCGTGCTGGTGGATGCCTATACGCGTTACGTGATCAACGACCGGTTTTTGTTCAGCCCACTGGCCATGCTCGACCGCGGCCTGGTGGCGGAGGCGCGGGCGACGCGGGCGATGTTTCGGGCGCTCGAGGCCGCGGGCGTGGGCGTGCGTTTTACGAACCGCGTGGGCTGGGCCTTCTGCCGCTATCCCTCACGTAACCATAAGAAACTCATGGTGATTGATGATGTCGCCTACTTCGGAGGGGTGAACTTCAGCGAACACAACTTCGCCTGGCACGACTTGATGCTTCGCATCGACGACCGGGAGGTCGCGCAAACCCTCGCAGCGGACTTTGAGGCGTCCTGGCAAGGGCGCCCCATTGCGGGCGCCTTTCATTTTGACCAGCTCGAGGTCCTCTCCCTCGACGGCCGCTCAAATGCCCGGCTTTTCGCCCCCATCTTGGAACGCATCGCCCAAGCCCAGCGCTCCGTGCAAGTCATCAGCCCCTACCTAACCTTCCCCTTCGACGCCGCGCTGGCTAGCGCGCAGGCCCGAGGCGCGAAGGTCACGCTGCTCACGCCCTGGCCCAACAACAAGCCCATCATCCGCGACTACCTGCTCTGGGCAGCGGACCGCGCGGGCTTCGATGTCCGGCTACAGGAGAAGATGGGTCACATGAAGGCCATCCTGATCGATGACGCCGTCCTTATTCTAGGCTCCTCAAACTTCGACTTTGTCAGCTATCACGCTGAGGATGAAATCGTCGCCCTGATATCGGACCCGGCGCTCGTGCAGCACTTTCGCGCGACGGTGCTCGAGCCCGACCTCGCCAGCACACGACCCCTTGATAAGGCTCTCCCGCATTGGCGAGGGCGTGCGAGTTACCTGGCGCTCCGCAGCGCAGAGCAGCTCACACGCCTGGCCACGAAGCTACCCGGTCGCTAGCCATTCGGAGGCTGAACACCCCCCCCAGCGCTGGCGGGACGAAAGACCCAGCGAAATCGGCCTTCCGTGCGCGGACCCACCCGCCCCGCCACACCTGCCCCGGCCGGGGCAGCTCGACGCTTCGCAGAAGGCGCCCAAGCATGGCACCCAAACCTGGCGGCGTAGCATAGCGGCGTAGCGCACAGGTAGAGGCGAGCGCGCATGCCGCTCAGACCCGCTTCATTTGTCCGAGGGGAAGCACGCCTCGTATCGCGGGCATTTCCCCGTCCCCAATTTGACCCTCGCGGCGAATGGCTGCTAATTCTTTGGGTGTCACTCAAGTTGCAAAGCGGCCAGCGCCGATCCCTGCGGCGTTCTTTCCGCGAAAAACGTAAGGTCGCTACGGCGGCTCTATACCCCTATCGTCCGCTGCTGGCGCAGATCATCCCGATGCGCCGCTGCAACCTCGCCTGCGCCTACTGCAACGAATACGATGCGACCTCGGAACCGGTTCCGACTGCCGAGATGCTGCGGCGGGTAGAGCACCTGAGCAGGCTGGGCACGGCGGTGGTTACCATCAGCGGAGGAGAACCGCTGCTTCATCCTGAACTCACGGTCATCATCGGTCGTATCCACGACCTCGGCATGGTGTCTACGCTGATCACCAACGGCTACCTGCTGACGGTGAAGCAAATTGAGCAACTCGGTGAAGCAGGCCTGGACCGTCTGCAGGTCAGCATCGACAACGTCAATCCTGATGAAGTCTCGAAAAAAAGCCTCAAGGTGCTCGACTCTAAGCTCGTCCGCCTTGCGAAACACGCGCGCTTCGAGGTCAACATCAACGTCGTGGTCGGCGCAGGCGTAGCCCATCCCGAAGACGCCTTGACCATTGCGCGCAGAGCCCTCGACCTCGGCTTCACGTCGACGATGGGCGTCATTCACGACCACACGGGCCACCTCAAGGCCCTAGGCCCGGCGGAGCGCCGCGTTTTCGACACATTCCAGCACTTGACGCGCTTCAGTCTGACGCGCTTCAACAACACGTTTCAGACTAACCTTGCTGCAGGCAAGCCCAACCCTTGGAAGTGCCGTGCGGGGTCACGCTTTCTCTACATCTGCGAGGAAGGTCTGGTGCACTACTGCTCGCAGCAACGGGGTTATCCCGGCACGCCCCTCGAAGCATACGGCCTTGATGATATCAAGCGCGCCTACCACGAGCCCAAAGCGTGTGCGCCTTTCTGTACCATCGCCTGCGTGCATCAGGCGTCCGCCTTCGACCGCTTTCGCGACCAGCAGGCCGCACACGTCTTTCACGGCGCCGAGCACGCACTGGCAACGGAGGCGCGCTCGGGCGCCACGAACGGCTTGGGACAGCGACGCCTCGACATTGTCGGCCAGCCCGCGCCGCGCTCCGCCGCGCCGTCCGCCGCACCGTCCGCCCCACAGTCCGCCCCACAGTCCGCCGGTGTTCAATAGCCGGAGTAACAGCGGGCTAGCACGTGCGCCCCGCAGCGAACCTTTAGGAGGCGCCGGGTCTCGTGCCTGAGGGAGATACCATCCACAAGGTGGCCCTCGCACTCCAGCCGCATCTCGAGGGAGCGCAGCTCACTTTCTTGACCGGCCGTGGGTGGGGCTTTCGTCCGCAGCTCGAAGGCGTGCGCGTCGAGCGCATCCGCGCCGAGGGCAAGCACCTCTGGATAGACTTCGCCGGGTGCCTTTCCCTGCGCACCCATCTTGGCATGGGCGGCACCTGGCACCGCTACGGCTTTGGCGAGCGCTGGCGGCGCCACGCAGCGTATGCGAGCGCGTGGCTGAGGACGGACACTTGCGATGTCGTGTGCTTTGACGCCGCGGAGGTCGAAATCGGGCCGCGTCTTCACCTTGCACCGAGCCTCGCGGGACGCGTTGGGCCAGACCTCATGCACGAGGCCCCAGACTTCGACCGCATTGTCGCCGGCGTCCGGGCGCTCCAGGGAGAACACACCACCGTAGGCGAAGTCTTGCTCGACCAGCGCATCGCCGCGGGTATCGGCAACGTGTTCAAATGCGAGCTGCTCTTTAAGCACGCACTCAGCCCCTACGCGCCGCCTTCGCTGCTCGGCCCAAAACGCTGGCACGCCCTCTACCGCGATGCTGGCAGCATGCTCCGCGCCAACCTGCCGCGCGGGCGGCGCGTCACCGTCGCACCGGGCGCTCGACATGGTCTCGCACGTTTGTGGGTTTATGGCCGCGAACACCGCCCGTGCTTGCGCTGCCAAACACCCGTCGCGCGCACGTACGTTGGCGCTCAGAACCGCCCGAGCTACTTCTGCCGGCGCTGCCAGTATCGTGGCGACCCTCAGGCGTCGCCGTTCAGCTCACACACTGAGACTTATCGAGACGTCCAATCTGGCTGACAAGGTCTTGCGCTTCTTTCTGCAACGCACGGTCTGGTTTGCGCTTAAGGAGCGTGCCGAGAGCTGCCTTCGCATCCGAACAGGCGCGCAAGGCCATAAATGAACGCGCCATCCCGAGTAGAGAGCGGTCAACCGCGTCGCTCTTGGGGTAATCGGTAATCACACGGCGGAAGGCGCCGAGCGCGCGTGCCGGCGAGTTTTCCTTCAAGTAGGCATCACCGATCCAATAGTTAGCCTTGTCCACATTATCGTGGTTGGGGTAGCGCTCGGTGAAGAGGGTAAAGAGCGCGCGTGCCGCGGGGAAGTTCCCCTGCTTATGGGCACGCACGGCCATCTCGTAGTGTGGTCCCGGCTGTCCGGGCACTTGGGCTTCATCGATGATGGGCTTCGGACCTGCTGCCTGTGCGGCGGTCAGCGCATCCAGCGCCGCGCGCAGCGTCTCAAGCGTCTGAGTCAGCTCCGCTAGGTGGCCTTGGACACCATTGACCTGACGCTCAAGTTGGCGCAGGTCGGCTTCGACGTCCGCATCGTTGCGACTCAGCTTGTCCGTCGCCTCTTGCATCTGCGCCTGAAGCTCTGCCAGTTTCACGCGCGCCGCGTCGATATCTTCGGTCAGCCCGCCTTCAAGGGTCCGAATGCGCTCGTCGCGCTTGCGACCGAGCTCCGCCAGCGCGTCCCCTTCCTCACGGGTCATGAAGTAGGTGCAGTGGCTGAGCCCGAGCATGAGACTGAGCGCAACCAGCGTCCCCAACACGCGCCTGACGCCGAATGCTAATCCAGCCAGTGGTGCACCCAACGGTCCATATCGATCATCGCTGCTGGCCATCACAAACTCCCTAAATGCATGCGGGCCAGGCCCTGACGTGATCTCCGTCGAAGCCTGGCCCGCGTATGTCAGCCACATGGCTAGGTGTGGCTAAGCACAGTCGCGCTAGTAAGCCGCTGAGAAGTCGACTTTGCGGTCACGTGCCCAGGAACTCTCGTCGGTGCCAGAGGCCATTTCCTCGCCAGCGCTCGACGTCAGAATGGACTTCTTCTGGAGCCCTAGGGTCTGAAGGTACTTTGCGACAGCGGCCGCACGGCGGTCGCCGAGGGCCATGTTGTACTCTTCCGTACCGCGCGGGTCGGCGTGGCCGGTCACGCGAAACTGCGCGAGACCTCGGTCCTTCAGGCAACGTGCGTTCGCCTGAAGTGTGGACCGAGCGCTGGCTTCGAGGTTGTCTGAGTCATAGCCGAAAAACACAGTCTGGAGTTCACAACCGGTATCGCCACCTTCCTCGGGGGGAGGCAGGGTCTCGTTCTGGGACACGGCCACAGTGCACATGTTGTTCAAGCACTCTTCGCCATCGGGACAATCCGAGTTGCTCTCGCAGTAACCTTCGACGGTTTCGCATCGGCCCGCATTACAGGACTGGCCGGCAGCACAGTCGGAGTCGGAGCGGCACTGCTGACAGAGGCCGTTCACGCAGAACTCGGCTTCTTTGCAATCGCCGTCAGCCTCACAGTTGGGGTACTTAGGTCCGCAAGCGCTGCCCGCGGCAAGCAACAGTCCGAGCCCCAGCGCGTAACCAAGGGCACCGAACTTGCTGGCCCTCCGCCCGCTAAACAAAGTGGAAATAAGGTACGTCATTCTAGCTTTCTCCCTTGAACCTACGCATGGACCGGGGCTGAGAGGTTCACTTCCTCAGCGTGTACCCCAGCTCTGCGCAAGGAAGGCTTTGAGCAAAAGCCGCTAATGTCAAGCAGGCACACCCAGTATGGAGGGATGGCGCAAGACGGAACCCGGTCCTCGGCGCGTCGTACGCTAGGACCACCTACCCGACACTGTCGTTACGATCACATTTTCCAGGACCTGCTGCACTGCGCGCGGTATTCTTCGGCGCCCGTTCACCCGGCAAACTTCGAACCATGACAGATACCCAACAGCCTAAACTCGCCCAGCGCATGTCGCTCCTCCAGCCCTCCGCCACTGTCGCTGTCGCGACGCGCGCGGCGGAGCTCAAGGCCGCCGGTCGCGATATTCTTTCCTTCAGCGTCGGCGAGCCAGACTTCAACACCCCGGCGCACATCACCGAGGCCGCGATACGTGCCATGCACGACGGAAAGACGCGTTACACGGCCGTGCGCGGCGTCCCCGAGCTACGCGAAGCGATCTGCCGGGTATCCGCAGCGCGCCGGGGCGTCGCGCACACCCCTGATGAAGTCGTGGTGTCCGTCGGCGCGAAACACACGCTTTTCAATCTGGCATTCGCGCTCTTCGAACCCGGTGCGGAGGTCATTGTGCCGGCGCCCTATTGGGTTTCCTACCCGGAACAGATCGCGCTGGCGGGTGCCAAGCCCGTTATCATCGACACGACCGAGGCATCGGGGTTTTGCGTATCGCGGGCAAGTCTCGACGCCGTCACGACGCCACGCACCCGTGCGCTTGTGCTTTGCACGCCATCGAATCCGACGGGTGCGGGCTACGACGAAGCCAGTCTACGCGACATCCTAGCTTGGGTCGCCGCCAACGATGTCTGGCTCATCGTCGACGAGATCTACGGGGAACTCGTCTACGGAACTTTCAAACATCGATCTCCCTTGAGCCTCGCACCGGAACTCAAGGATCGTATCATCATCGTCGACGGTGTTTCGAAAACCTTCGCCATGACCGGTTGGCGTATTGGCTGGATGCTGGCGCCCAAAGCGGTCGCCAAAGCCTGCGACACGCTCCAAGGCCAAAGCACAACCAACCCGTGTACGCCGGCGCAGTACGCCGCCCTCGCCGCCCTCAATGGTCCGAGTGAGCCCGTCGAGCAGATGCGCGCCGCCTTCGAGCGGCGCCGGCACCTTCTGGTGACGGGACTCGACGCCCTCGATGGCGTGACTTGCCGCATGCCCGAGGGCGCCTTCTATGCATTTCCCAACGTGAAAGGCTTACTTACGAGCTCGGTCCCCGGCGCCCCGCGCACCGACATTGAACTGTGCACCTGGTTGCTCAACGAAACGGGATGCGCTTTCGTGCCCGGCGAAGCCTTCGGGGCGCCCGGCTATCTGCGGGCTTCCTACGCCACGAGCGAAACCACCATCGAAGAGGGGCTTCGCCGGCTCAACGCCGCGTGTATGCGTCTACGCGCGGGGGCCTGAGGCGACGCGCTCTCAAACATCGGTCTCGCTGGGGTCTTCGCCGTGCTTGCGGGCCCGGTGCTGGAGGACCGCGGGCGCGCTGGCGAGCATCAGGTAGACCACGCTGGTTCCGTTGAGGGGCATTGCCCCAGCGGCCAGCAGAAGCGCCCACTGGCTCAAGTGCAAAGCGTGCACTCGGGGAGTGGCCTCGGGGCGCAGGACGACGGCGGCGATGGTCGTCGCTCCTAAGGCCAACAGCGCCACGATGAGCCACAAGGGAAGTGTGACGACGCCGATTCCCCACGCGACCAGACCGCTCTCTAGAACGTCACGCGAGGGTCGCCAGAAGGCCGTGACAGACGCCGCCGCGGTGGCGCTCGATGCAACCGCGACAGAGAGCCGGCGTGGCACCTTCGAGCACGCCACCCAAATCACATAAAGTGCGATGCTACCGTGCATGCTCAGGTAGGCGATCTCGCCAAAGCCGCGGAGCGCACGTACCCACAGAGCGAGGCGCACATCGTCTTGATGCCATAGGGCAAACCTGCCAACGCAGGTCAGACCAAAGGCCAGCAACCAAAGCCAAAGCGCCGTCAATCCCAAGCGCGGCAGCACGGTCTTGAGGCCTCCGCCCCCACGGACACGCACCGCACCCCATGTTTGGCTAGCCGCCTTCAGGACGGGCGGAAGGACAAGTACCGCCAGCACCAACACCTCCTCCCCTTGGAGGCGCTCCTCTGGCGTAAGCACTAGACGTAGCGCAACGAAGCAGGCACCGAGCAGCCACCATTGAAACAGCGTGGGTGCGGCGCGCTGTCGCAGGCGTTGGTCCATCGCGTGTACCAGCCAAATGCCGGCGCTCACCAACCCGAGACACACGGCGACACCGCGAACGACGGTGGCGCTGCGCCATCCGAAACGCAGCACTTCTGTGGTAACGCCCGTGCTCAAGAGCGCCAGTGCGCTACCTATCGAACGGTGTGCCAACGCGAGCGCCGCGCAGGCATAAAAGAGCTCGGCACCCCAGGCCCAGGGGCGCCCGACAAGCGAAGGCGCGGAAGTCGGCGGACCGGTGGCTAGGTCTCGCTGCTGGCGCGCAGCGCCTGCGCTCGCTAGAAGGCCCGTCATGATTGCTGAGACTATCGCAGGGGTTGCGCCCAGCACCAGCGCCACTGCAGGCACACCCAAGCCAATGCGCCGCGAAGACCTCGCCGAACTCTACCACTTGCCCATAACGGACCTGGTACAGCGCGCGCAAACGGTGCACCGCCAGCATCACACGCCGGACGCGGTCCAGCTCTGCACGTTGCTATCGATTAAAACCGGCGCGTGCCCTGAAGACTGCGCCTACTGCCCGCAGAGCTCGAAGCACGCCACGGAGGTAGAGGCCGAACGCCTCCTCGATGTCGATGCCGTTCTCGCACAAGCGCAGCGTGCGAAAGCCGCAGGCGCTACCCGTTTCTGCATGGGCGCTGCCTGGCGTACGCCCGCCCGAGGCCCGGCTTTTCAACGCGTCCTGGCGATGATCCGCGGCGTGCGCGCCCTCGAACTCGAGGCCTGCGTGACCCTGGGCATGCTCAACGACGAGGAGGTGGCGGAGCTCAAGGCGGCGGGGCTGAGCGCCTACAACCACAATCTCGACACCTCCGAAGCGTTCTACGACGAGATCATTACGACACGCACCTACCGCGACCGCCTCGAAACGCTGCAACGGGTCGGCGCGTCGGGCATTTCCGTCTGCTCCGGCGGCATCGTGGGCATGGGTGAATCCGACGACGACCGCATCGACCTCATCTTTACCCTCGCAAACCTCGACCCTCAGCCCGAGAGCGTACCGATCAACGCGCTCGTCGCCGTTAAAGGCACGCCACTAGCCGATCAGGCACCCGTCGACCCGCTCGTCCTTGTCAGGATGTGCGCGCTTGCACGCCTCGCCATGCCCAAGGCACGGGTGCGCCTCTCCGCGGGCCGAGAACTTCTCTCCCGCGAAGCCCAGGTCCTGTGCTTTATGGCCGGCGCCAACAGCCTCTTTTTCGGTGACCAGTTGCTCACGACACCGAACCCCGACCGCGACAAGGACCTAGCGCTCCTGCGCGACGCCGGCCTGCGCGCCCTCGACCAAACCGGCCACGCCCACGCGTTACCGCCCCAAAGCCAAGGGCGCGCGGCTCTCCCCATCTGGCAAAGCGGCCAAGCGTAAGGAAGGCGCTGGCTAGGTCGTGGCGCCTTTGGGAGTTTGCGCAACAGGTTCGGATTCCGCGCGCACCGCAGAGCCGGCCGACGGGGTGAGGCCCACACCGCCACGTGGAACGTCCGGAGTGCGCAACTCCGCGCCACCGAAGATGCGCTGAAGCTGGTCACGCTCAAGCGTGGCGAAGCCGCGGATCGTCAGCAGCCGCTTTAATTTCGACCGTGTAGCCCCCTCGGGCGAACTCCCCTGCCCCATGCGGGAGCGCTTAGCTAAGAACGCGCGGTGATGCAATTCACAATTTGTCCACAGGGCCTTTCTGTGCGTTTTTGTTGACAGGGTCGGTATGGTATTTGCTCCCCCTCAAAAGGACGCCCGGCGCCGAAGGGGCATGCTCCAGCGCGGGAGAAACGCGGGCTTCGCGGACGATTTACTCAAGCAACTCGGTTCCTTATGCTAATTACCAAGACCTTCAAACAGTGGCTAACGAGGGACACCTGGCTGCCGAATACGCTGACAACCGGCAACGGAATGCGCAACAGGTCTGATCGAATTGTCGCGGTCCCACCGCTGGAGGGCCAGGGCGCCCACCTAACGGGTGCCGACGCGTGCGCCTGCACCTGCTGCATTCTCTGGGAACCGAAAGCACGCATCGAAGTGACGGTCACGCCGGAGCCGAGTTCGGCGTATCAGATTAATGGACCGATTCTCCTCGAAGTGCAGGACGCCAAGTCGGTAGCACCGCGCTGCGGCCGGTGGGAGCTCTCCGGGGCACTGGGCCTCCAAGCGAGTTTCCGCGGCGTTCGCGTGGGCGGCCTCGGCTCGCACTGGTCCGGGAGCCTCGACTTCGAGCGAGGCAAACTCGAACTGGTCATGCCCGCACTCGCACCCCTTGGCCTCGGCCAAGAAGCGTGCTTCGCACTCGCCACCGACGGCCGCGACCTTGGGGCGCTCGACGCGTTACTGCGTACGGGACCAGAATCGCACTAACGCGTAGGCAAGCCCCATCAGAATGATGCCCACGCCGGCCACGGCAAACCAGCCGATGGTCTGACGCGCGCTCACGTGGCGCGTCCGAGCCACCACGGGGCTGCGATCCAGCTTGGGTTGCGCGCCCAACGGCGCGGATTCCGACGACTCGTGGAGATCTGTCACCGACTCAGCTGCGAAGCTTTGCGACGGCTCTCGCCGAGATGGCGTATCGCAGAGCGGAAGAAACGTCGAGGGCATCCCCTGAGCGACCGAAGCGCGCCGGCCCGCGTCGGCCGGCAGCCCGCCATCGTCGCCTGTAGGGACCGAGACATCCCGGGCAGGCGTATCGGCAAACCCGACGCTGCTGCGGCTTTGCTCGACTGAAACCGCATCTTTCCGGTCCCAAGCAGCCGTGTCCAGCCAGGCATCGAGTTCCGCATCGAGGGCCTGCTGTTCCACAGGGACCGCGGGCACGCCATATGCGGGCGGGGCACCCAACTGCAGCACTTGACGCCGCAGACGCGCCAGGATCCGCGCCGCGGCGGGCCGATTCAGTGGTACAAGCGCGTCATGCAGCGCGCGCCCCAGCGCTTCCTCCGAACTCGGTGCGGATGCGGGGTCAAGCAGTGCGAGCATGCCCTCGGGAAGCGGCGGCGCTGCGCGGACCAACAGGTCCGCCAACATCACCAGCACCGATGCGCGCAGGGTGGTTTCGGGGAGGTCGAGGCGCCTAACCTGACTTCCCTCGGATGCCGCGATGTGTACACCGCCCAAGCCGTCGATGAATACGGAGGAAGCGGTCACACCGCTTAGTCCTCTTCGTTGACCGATCTCCCATACCTCAAGCGCTAGGTAAAGCGCGGTTTCGGGTGAAATGGGTGCGCGATAAGCGCAGCTCGCCTCAAGCAAGTCTGCCAGAGACAACGCAGCGGTCTCGCCTCGGGGGCTCGTCGAGCGAGCCTCCATGCCCTCAGACCGCCGACCTGAAAGGCTCTCGCCGCCTAACGGAAGTTCGGGTATCTCAGGCGTCATCTCGCTTGCGCTCCTACTGTTCGCTACCCTAACACTGTAGCGCATCACCGCTGCGTACCCGCCCGTTTCAGCCGCGACGGCACGAAGTGCACGCCTAGTCCTGCAGAGCTGACTTCGTCGCAGCACGGCGAGCCCGACCGGTCACAGCGACCTTTTACTGTGGCTCAACCAAGCGAACGTGCACGCCTTGAGCATGCAAAAAAGCCTTCACATCTGCAACTTTGTGCAGACCGTCGTGGAAGATGGTCGCCGCAAGCACCGCATCCGCGAAGCCTTCGACAAAGCCCGCGAGAAGGTGTTCCGGGCCGCCCACGCCGCCCGAGGCGATAACCGGGACGCTCGCCAGCTCTGCGACGCGGCGCGTAAGTTCCAGGTCGTAACCGAGGCCGGTACCGTCGCGGTCCATGCTGGTCAGCAGTATTTCGCCGCAGCCGAGCTCGCACACCCGCCCAGCCCAAGTGAGCGCGTCCATCCCCGTCCCCTGGCGACCGCCGTGCGTGAACACCTCCCAGCGCGCCTCTTCACCTGGGCCAGACACGCGCTTGGCATCGATCGCGACGACAATGGCTTGCGAGCCGAAGCGTCCAGCCGCATCGGCGATGAGCGCCGGGTTCTGCAGCGCGGCGGTGTTCATCGACACCTTATCAGCGCCATGCAGCAGGAGCGTCCGCACGTCCGCCACCGCCCGCACGCCGCCGCCCACCGTGAGCGGCACGTGGACCTCGGAAGCCGTCGCCTCGACCACCTGCAGCAAGGTGCTTCTACCTTCGACGGACGCCGAAATATCCAGGAACGTGATTTCATCCGCCCCCTCGTCGGAGTAGCGCTTCGCGCACGCGATAGGGTCACCCGCATCGCGCAAACCGACGAAGTTCACGCCCTTCACGACGCGACCATCCTTCACATCGAGACAGGGAATGATGCGGCGCGCTAACACGATGAGGCCTCGCCTGGGGTGATGGCCCGCGACGCGCCGGGGGCGCTCTGGCTGGTTTCGCCGGGCCTCGCGTCGTGCTGATCCAGCTCCTCCAACGCCGCGTCTTCCGCGAGCGCACGGCAGGCATCGGCGTAGCCGAAGCGTTGTTCGTAGAGCGCCCGCCCGCACACAGCGAGCGGCAAACCGGCGCGCTGAAGCGCCGTCAGGTGTTCGACGGTGCCGATGCCGCCACTGGCAATGACAGGGCAGCTTACGCGTCGCTGCAGTGCGCTGAGTGCTTCAAGGTCAGGCCCTATCTCGGTACCATCGCGCTCGATAGCCGTGCACAGAATCGATTCCGGCCCCCACGTCGCCACGTCCGAAGCGACGGTGGTCAGATCGAGCTCGCTCGCCTCAAGCCAGCCCTCCGTTGCAATCTTGCCGTGGTTCGCATCCAGCGCCACCACGATGCGGCCGGGGAACTCGCGACACAACGCACGCACCACATCGGGCTCCTTGATCGCCAGCGTACCGACCACCACGCGGGCAGCCCCCAGCGCGAGCCATTCGAGCGCTAACGCCCGGCTCCTTAGTCCCCCGGCGACCTGCACTTCGAGGGCTGTCGCCGCGATGATGGCCCGGAGCAGCTCGCCGTGCACCGGTCTACCCTGCCGAGCACCTTCGAGGTCAACGACGTGCAGCCGTTTCGCACCGGCTTCCGCGAAACCACGGGCTAGTGCCACCACGTCTTCCGCGTAAATCGTGACGGAGTCGTAACGCCCCTTGTGCAGGCGGACCGCTTTGTTATCCAAGATATCGATCGCAGGTATGAGTTCCATCATGACTTCGTAACTGTTCAGGGGCATTTTACAAAATGCCCCCGGGTTTTCGGGAGTGAATCCCGCAAACCCGCCCCCAAAAACCTAAAGCTGCGCGTGGTGCCCCATCGCCCACTTGCTCTTTACCGCTGCGTTTTTGCTACCCGCCCCCCTGAACGCTTACATCACTTCTCGCTGGTCGCCTACCCTATACGTGGTTGGGCTTGGGTGGTTGGCCTTGGCACTTGGCGGTGCCCTACACGGCTTCTGCTTCAGCCAGGAGAAAACGCCGAAGCAAACGCGCGCCCGCTTGGTGGCTTTTCTCGGGATGAAACTGCACCGCCAAAAGGGGACCCTGCGCTAGCGCCGCACAGAACGCCATACCGTGGTGCGCCACCGCAGCACACGCGGGATGGCGCGTGCTGTCCGTGACGGTATCGCCTGGCGCGTCACTCCCCGGCGCTGCCTCTAGGTCACAAAAGTATGAGTGAACAAAGTAGTAATACGCGCCTTCACCCAAGAGCGACGAGGCCGTGCGCAGCTGGTTCCAGCCCATGTGCGGCACCTTGAGCGGTGCACCGGTTTTCGGGTCACGTCCGAGATCCCGAGGAAAGCGGCGCACACGGCCGGGCATGAAGCCCAGTCCGCGCGCTTCCGGCGCTTCCTCACTCTCCGCAAAGAGGAGTTGCATGCCGATGCAGATGCCGAGGAGTGGCGTGCTGCCGTGCAGCGCTTCGAGCAGCGGTGCGCGCCAGCCCGCTTCGAGGGCCGCCGCCCCATCCCGAAAGGCACCCTGCCCCGGAACAACGATACGGTCGAAGCCCTTGAGCGCCGCCGGCTCCGCGAGGTGCACGACGTCCGCACCCGCCGCCCCCAAGCTGCGCGCGACACTGTGCAGATTACCGAGACCCAAGTCGACAAGCGCTGTCCGCGGCGCGGCGCTCATTCAGCCAGCCTACCTTTGGTACTGGGCACCTCACCCTCCGGGTCCTCGACAGCAAGCGCCTGCTGGAGCGCCCGCGCGAAGGCTTTGAAGGAGACCTCGACGATATGGTGCAGGTTGTCGCCGCCCAACTTGTAGAGGTGCAGATTGCAAGCGGCGCCCCGGGCGAAGCCTTCGAAAAACACATCGACGAGGTCACAGTCGAAAGTGCCTATCGTTGCCTTCGGCAAGCCAAGGCGGCCGACGTAGAAAGGCCGCCCGCTCAGGTCGATGGCGCAGGTCACGCAGGCTTCGTCCATCGGCAAGGTGGCGCTCCCGTAGCGGCGGATGCCCCGTTTGTCGCCAAGCGCTTGCGCCACCGCCTGACCGAGGGCGAGCGCCAGGTCTTCCGTCGTGTGGTGACCATCGATATGCGTGTCGCCCTGCGCCTCAATCGAGAGCCCGATTCGACCGTGCCGAGCGATTTGATCGAGCATGTGGCTCAAAAAGGGAATGGGCGTCTCGATGTCCGCGCGCCCCGGCCTGTCAAGGCTTACCCCGACGGTGATAGAGGTCTCACGCGTTGTCCTCATCACCGAGGCCTCGCGCTGTAAAGCGGCAGAAAGTGCATTGGATGCAGCGGGCGTTGGCTCGTTCACGGCCCCCTAGCGTGAGCCGAAAACCCCCAGTCGTCGAGAAACAGCGCGCCACC
This sequence comes from Myxococcales bacterium, assembly GCA_007124745.1. Lineage (GTDB taxonomy): Bacteria > Myxococcota_A > Polyangia > Polyangiales > SLQV01 > SLQV01. The sequence continues at coordinate 1,580 of SLEO01000232.1, read as the reverse complement.
GAACGCAAGGTACCCTAACGAAAAGCCCCGCCGCACGCTCAACGCATGCGGCGGGGCTGGGGGCGAGGCTAGCCTCGGACGACGGTAGGCGTTCCGTGGGTGGGGACCAGGAACGAACAGACGGCCTGCAAGTGGGCACTAGGGCCCCCGCGCAGCTTTAGGCCACCTCTAAGGCAGAGCGGGATTGACTCCCGATAACCCGGGGGCATTTTGAAAAATGCCCCCCACCAACAGAGCTAGTCACGTTCGCAGAGGAAGCGACTCGCCGTATTGCAGTTCACGTCGTTCCAGCCGCGTTGGCCGTAGTTTTCGCGAATCTGCAGGCATTCCTCCGGACCACGGAAGTTGTTAGGCTCGCCGGAGTTCCAGTTGGTGTAGTAGCCGTTGCGCGGCCCCCACGGTTGAGGTGCGGGTGCGGACTGGAAGAACTGCTCGTTGTTCTGAATCCAGCGCCAGACACCGCGTTGCGCACGCTCGGTGCCACCGATCCAGACCGCACCACCGGGCCCAATACCGACGCGCTGTGACCACTTCAGATGCTCCTCAGCATCGTTGATGGTGGCGAGGTAGTAGCCCTGCGAGAAGCAGAACGTCGTAGCCTGGTCCCAGGTCAACCGGTTTTCGCAGAAGAGATAGGACTTGCCGCGCCAGCGCTCGACGGAGCAGGTGTTCGGGCAAACGCCACCGCTATCGACGATGCCATTGCAGTTGTTGTCCAGGCCGTCACAGATTTCCTTGTTGCCAGGGAAGCGGGCCGGGTTGTTGTCATCGCAGTCGCCCGCAACCGGCGCATAGCCCGGCGGACGCGTGCAGGCGCGCTTGGTGACCTCGGTGGTACCAAAGCCATCGCCGTCGCGGTCGATGTACCACGTCCGAGCATTTTCCGCGCTGGCGTCGTCAACGACACCATTACAGTTGTTGTCCCGGCCATCGCACACTTCAGGTGTGGGCCCGACGGCGCCTACGCACTGACCGAAACCAGTGGGCGTGCAGGTTTGTGTACCTGCGCGACATTCGCCGACGTTGGAACCGCAGGGTTGCGTCGAGCCGACGACGCACGGGCAGCCTTCATCGGTGACACCGTTGCAGTTGTTGTCTACGCCGTCACAGACCTCAGGGGTGGGCGGTACTGCGCCGACGCATGCGCCCCAATCCGACGCACCACTCGGGAGCCGATTGCAGGTTTGGACGCCTGCGGAACACGCGCCTACGTTGGTACCACACGGACGTGTCGTGCCGACTGCGCAAACGCAGGCCTCGTCCACCTGACCGTCACAGTCGTTGTCGAGACCATCACAATCGTTGGGCCCTTCGACGGCGCGGTAGCTGGGACCGTAATCCGCCGCCGTGCAGGCAAGGAAGCCCTCGGTTCCGCCGCAGCGCTTGCGCGCACCGGCGCACACGCCCGCTTGCAGCTCGCACAAAGGCGCGGTGAGGCCCTTGTCGATAGTGCCGTCGCAGTTGTTGTCCCGCCCATCGCACACTTCCGGTCCAGGAGGCGCATCGCAGGTGATGCACTCCCCGCCATCGGAACACACGCGATTGGCTTCAGCGCCGCACTGCGAGCCGGGTGGCCGGAA
>SLEO01000137.1 GCA_007124745.1 Myxococcales bacterium | reverse complement strand
GCGAGCGTTAGCGCGACGATGACGCTGTTGACCTGGCTCGAACGCCGTACCCCGCTTGCAACGAGCGCTGTCAGCAGCAGGATAATGGCGAGGGCCAGGCCGATATGCGTGATGCCGCTCTCTGGCAGGCCCAGAATTCGCAGCAGGTAGCCCGAACAGCCAAGGGCCGCCGTCGCAGCCGATGCACTCTTGGCCGCAAGGAACATCAAGCCCGCGGCAAAACCCGCTAAAGGATGAACAAAGGCGTAGCCGTACTCGTAGGTGCCGCCACTTTCGGGATGGGCCGCGGCGAGTTGCGCACTCGACAGCCCATTCGCTGTGGCCACGACAGCGGCAAGCACCACCGCGAGGACAACGCCCGCGCCGATGATGCCCGTCGCAATACCCAGCGTCACGAACACCCCGGTGCCGAGGATCGAGCCGAGGCCCATCCACACAGCGCCCCATAGCCCCACCACGCGAGCCAGCGCGGGCATTGATCGCGGGAGCGCTGCGTCGACGGCTGAACCGCTCACCGATGCCTGACGCGCCAGAGCACCGCATCTACTGCGTGCGGGCCAGAGCCGACGATAACGAGAAAGGTGGCACCGAGAAGCATGGACATGTCCGTGCGTGCTTCGTGCAACATGCTCAAGACGCCATAGGACGAAAGTTCGCGGAGCTGAAGCCCCCAGAACCCGTGCCCGAGAACAATCGGTAGCTTAATCGTCACCATGGCGACCAGCATCGTCGCGATAAGTGGGAGCGCCGCGAGGCGCGTCAGTAGCCCAAGCAACACAAGCAGACCGCACACGATTTCCGTCGTCCCCACAAACGGCCCCAACACTTCGGGCAAGGGGAGGCCAATCCTCTCGAACCTGCCAGAACCAAGCCTCTCCGGTGACAAAAACTTCTGGATGCCCTCAGAAAGGAACACCCCACCCACCATCAGCCGTATCAGCACCGTCGCCGCGGGCGCACCCGAGGCGAGGAGTCGGTCAACTACACCACTCATGGTCCCGCTTATAGCGTGCTTGCACGCGCGTGAGGACCATTGAAGTCCTCAACGGACGGGTTGCGCGCGCGGCTTCGAACGGACCCAGGAAGCGCCCGCAGGCTCATGGTCACGCTCGCCAGCGACATCCCTTGAGGGAGCACTCCCTTGCGCTACGCGATGGCGCTACTCGACAGCGCTACTCGACGGTGAAGTAGAGGAGTTGGCCGCCGGTGCTGGGTGCACCGAGGATGCCTTTGGTCTGGCAACGTGCTTGACCATTTGCGGGCACGGCGCAGCAGCCTAGGGGAATGGCTGGGTGGGCGTTTTTGCCGCTGTATTGGCCCGCTTGCAGCGGCGCTTCTTCGCCTTCGGGTCGCATTGCGGCGACGGCGTAGCTCGCGTAGCTCTCTTCACCGCCGAAGCCGAGCGCACTACAGATCATGCGCCTCTGGCCCGACTCGTTGTTGACGGTGACATCGAAGGTGGATTCGGAAAACCAACTCGCCGTATTGGGCAAGTGATAACCGAGCACGCTGTCAGGCCTAAGCACATAGTCATTCGGCAGCGTTAGGCCGCCCATGTCGCCGCAGTTGAAATCCGGGCCGTGGACGCGCGCGATGCCTTGGCGGCAGAACTTCCAAGGCCCCTGCATCGCTCCTTGCGCACCTTTCACAAAGAGGTCGAGGTGCCCCGGAGTGTCCACATTTGCTGCGAGGTTGATGTGCGTCTTGAACGTCACGCCACTGTTCTGAAACTCGCCGTTGTAGACGTAGGCTAGCGGGTCACTATCAGGACGTGCCCGTGCAAGGCGGGCGGAGTCGTTGAACAATCCGCCATCGCAGCTGTCGAAAGAGCTACCCTGCAACGACGCATTGGCGGGTGTGAGTGCGGTCTTCGATACAACGGCCGACACCTCGACCTGGCATTGCGGCTCAGAGGCTTCGACCCGCAACGCGACCGAAAGGGTGAAGAAGTCACCGGGCGTTGCCGCGGAGGTCAAGAGCCACTGGGGCGCGTTCGCGCTAAGATCGATGCGTCGCGACGCCTTTCCGTTCGCCATATCTGCCGAAGCCTGTGCCCCATTGACGCTATTGACGAAGCCCGCTCCCTCAATATCGATCGAGGTTGCGCCAGTGCATTGGGCGCCTTGGGTGACTCGCAGACCGTAGAAGAGGGTCTGCTGGGCCTTATTGACGTGAGACGCGGTGAGCATCGCACGCCCAACGCCGACCTGATAGCGATGGAGTTCGAGTACGGCACTGGTACTGAAATACTCGGGCTCCAGTGCCTCGGGGCAATTGGTCATGAAGAGCTTAGAATCCTGGTCCGGCGTGGCTTCAAGCACCGCGACCGTCCGCCCTCTCAGTTCCGCCAACGCGGTGGTGTTCTTGGGCCTCAAGTCCTCAGACGTGTCATCCGCAAGCGCGCATCCGACCCCTGCGGCCGCACATGCACACCAGATGACATACCTCTCAACAAACCGCGCCATGCAACACCTACATGGAACGCACGTTTCGTGCCTAATGAGGCATGAGGTGAGTCTCAAGGGATGGTTTGCAAGCAACTTGCGCTAGGTCGGGTGAGCGCTAGACCCGGGGGTTGTGTGGCGAGGGTTGCATAGGCCAAGCCGGTGGAGGCTGGACTCGCTGCATGGCGGGATGCTCGCGCTTGGGCTGAGCCTGGTCGCGAGCTTTAGCCCGACGTCACGGGTTTGGGCGCAGGCGGCGGCGCCTGCGGAGACGCGGTCTGCTGAGGCGGACGGGCGCGTGGACTCGGAAGCGGAAGGCGACGCAGGGCCTCACGGCGCCGAAGCGCCCGCTTCGGCAGACGTGGGTGCCGGCACCAGAAGTGACGGGCCCGTGGGAGGCCCAAAGCCGGCGAATGCGGAACGCATCCCACCTCGGGATGCGGCACCGCGCCCCGCTGAGCGGACGCCTGGGGCAGAAGCCGCTGCGGGCCCGGACGGATTGGAGCCCGGTAGCCCAAGGCCGGACGCTGATGCCTCGAAGGACGGGCTAAGCGACGCGCGGGCGGGAGCGACGCCGCCGCGGGTACTCGAGGCGCCCGAGCCTGACTTCCCCGAGGGAGCTGACCCGGCGGAGCACCCCACCGTCATCGTGCATACGACCATTGGCGAAAGCGGTGAGGTCGTCGAAGCGCATGTGGAGGAGAGCGTCGATGCGGTCTTTGATGCGGCGGCGGTTGAGGCGGTGAAGCGCTGGCGCTTTGCGCCGGCTATGCGCGGCGGCGAGGCGGTGGTCTCACGCGTCCGGCTGGCGGTGCACTTCGAGCCACCGGGCTTCAGTCAGGGTGCCTCCTCGCCGGTGCTGCCGGGTCCGCTCGAAGAGGGGCCGGTGACGACGATTGAGCGGTCACAGACAGCGGCCACCGCGGATGACCAGGACGATGATGAGGCCACCGCTGCCTTCGCGGCGACCGTGGAAGCGCCTTTCGACCACGGTAAAAACGCGCGTGCGCCCTCGGAGCACCGCTTGGACCGTAAGCTGCTCGAAAGCGCTCCCCGCCGGGAAGCGGGCGATATGCTCTCGAGCGCACCGGGTTTCTTTATGTCGCGCCCGGAAGGCGGCGCGGTTGCTGGGCGCATTATCTTGCGGGGCTTTGACGCCGAACACGGCCAGGACATCGCTTTCTCCGTCGACGGCCTACCCATCAACCAGCCTTCCCACATTCACGGGCAGGGCTACGCCGAGCTGGGCTTTCTCATCCCCGAACTCGTCACCCATATCGATGTGCTCGAAGGCGTTTACGACCCGGAACAGGGCGACTTCGCCGTTGCGGGCTCCGCACGCTTTCACTTGGGAACGGAGAAACGCGGCTTGCAGCTCAAGAGCGGCTACGGGTCGTTCAATACCTGGCGGCATCTGGTGCTCTGGGCGCCCGAAGAAGCGAGCACGGGTACCTTCGCGGCGGTCGACTACCAAAGCACCGATGGGTTTGGCCAGAACCGCGACGGCAGCCAGATATCTGCGTTGCTCGGCTGGGAGGGGCGCAAAGGGCGTGTATCGCACCGGCTACGCGGCGGCGTCTATGGTGCGCGCTACCGGCTTGCGGGCGTGCTGAGGCGCCGCGATATCGACGAAGGGCGCATCGGCTTTTTCGATAGCTACCCCTTCCCCACCGCCGAAAACCAAAACGCCATCGCGCTGCAGGCGTTCGCGACCTATCGGCTGGGGCTGCATCACGCCGATGGGGGACGTTCCACCTTCGAGGCGTGGGCGGCAGCGCGTGAATTTCGCTCGCAGCAAAACTTCACGGGCTTCACTCAGGTCTCCCTCACCAACCCGGATTTGCGCGGGCGCGGCGACCTCATCGAACAGAGCAACCGGCAACTCAGCACGGGCCTGAGCGCGGTGCATGTCACCCGCCCCTACAAGCCTGCCTCTTGGGCGGTGGGCCATGTGCGCGTCGGCACCGACGGGCGCCTCGACCGCATCAATCAGACACAGAATCTCGTTCAAGCGCCGCAGAATACCACCTGGGACCAGCGCATTGCCGCCGACATTACCGGCGTCGACGTGGGTCTTTTTGGCGAGGTGGACTTCGCGTTCTTTGAGCGTTTGCGCGTGCGCGCGGGCTTCCGCGGCGACCTCTTGCTCTACGATATCGATGACAATCTCGGCAATCGCACGCCGCGCTTTCGCCGGGAAACCACCATCGATGGCTTCCGCAGGTCTGCGGCGGGGCTAGCGGCGGGCCCGCGGCTGAGTGCAACCTACGCGCTGATACCCGGCCTCGACCTGCTGGCAGCCTACGGTGAGGGTTACCGCTCGCCTCAGGCGCGGCTCTTGGAAGATGGCGAGAGCGCACCCTTCACCAAGGTGCGCAGCGTCGACCTTGGCGTGCGCAGCAGCGTGGAGACGCCCATCGGCTCCATCGCCAGCAGCGCGGGTTTCTTTTACACGCACCTGAGCGATGACATCGCCTTCGAGGCACGCGAAGGCCGGGCCGAATCTGTCGGCCCCTCGCAGCGCCTCGGCGCGCAGGGATCCGTGCGCTGGGAGCCGCTGCATTGGCTCTTCACGCAGGCGTCGCTGACCTTCGTGCGCGCCACGCTGCTGAGCCCGCCGCCACCCAGCGCCGAAGACCCGGACCCGCCCTTCGTGCCTGGTCAGGCCCTGCCGTTTGTCGCGCCTTGGCTCTACCGGCAGGACCTAGGCGCGCGCCAAGCGGTCGGCAGCTGGTTCGGCCAGGAAGTGACGGCCTTCGGCGGCGCGGGCTACACCTACCTCGGCTCAAGGCCGCTGCCCTTCGCTACGGCGGCGGCACCGGTGCACTTGCTGGATGCCCGCGCCGGTCTTGAGGTGGGGCGCGTGACGTTTGACCTGAGCGCCCTCAACCTCCTCAATCTCCAATACGCCGCCAGCGAGTTCGCCTTCCCGTCTAACTGGACACCGAACGAGCAGCCCTCACGGCTGAGCGAGCGCCACATCGCCGCAGGCCCACCCCTGACGCTGATGGCCAATCTCGGAGTGCGCCTATGAAGGGAGCCCATGCCTACAGAACGTGGTTCAGCCTGTTTTGGCTGGGCGGCGTGTGCGGGTCGCTAAACCTTACGGGAGGCTGCGCTGAGAGCCCCGCTGAGCGCATTACCTTCGAGGTGCGGGCACGCAGCGAGGGCCCGCCTTCGCTCACTCAGGGGGAAGCAACGCTGACGCTGACGCGGGCCGAACTCACCGTGAGCGGCATCTACCTCTGTGCGTCGAGCACGGCGTCTATCGACCTCTGTGCCGAAGCGCGGGGCGAGATGTTGCCTGCGGTGGTGGTGGACGCGCTCAATCCGGGCCCCATCCGCATCGGCGAGGGCGAAGGCTTCGAAGGCCGGCGCGGTGGCCAGGGAGACCGCGTCATGCGCTCGGCTCAGCTCAGCTACGGTGTGCAGTGGCTCCTGACCGCCGCGCGGCCTGCGCTCGCGCCGGGTGCCCACGCGAGCCTCCACCTGGAGGGGCGTCTCGAGACCCCCACTACTAGCCAGGCACTGGACTGGCGTCTTGACATCGCCCCATCTGCTGCGGGACGAAGCACTGGGGCGGTGACCTTCGCACCCGCCGTATTGAGCCGCGAAACCGTGCTCACACTCGTCCTTTCGCCCTCGGCGTGGTTCGCTCAAATCGATATTGCGTCGCTTGCCGAGGGCGACGAAGACGACATTCCCCTCGAGCCCGACAGCTCGACCTATTCGGCACTCGTTCAAGCCCTTACTTCAAGTGCACTGCCGCGCTTTGAGTTTCACTCACACCCCCCCACGTCAGCGGGCCATCGCTAAGCCTTGCAACTACCACAAAGAACGAAGGAAATCAGACCATGACGACGCTAAGCTCTCGCTCCGTCCTGCCATTCACACTCATCGCGGCCGCATCTCTGTTCGGGGGCTGTTCCAGCGATAGCGCGAGCGGTCGCGCAACCGTTATTCTCGAGCCGGAATCCACCATCACGGATGGCATCCGCGTGGCCGAGATGGCGCCGGGCGACGGCTGGTCCGTCGACTTCGAACGCTACCTTGTGGCCCTAGGCCCGGTATCGATTGGCCGCACCGCCACCTCGGAACGTCTAGACCTCGACAAAGCAGTGACCATCTATGACCTCGCCCAAACGCCGAGCTCCGGCGACGAAATCGGTCGCTTCGCTGGCCTCGAAGCGGGCCGCTGGGGTTACTTTGGTTTTCGCACGCCGGCGGCAAGTGAGGGCGTTGTCGCAGGCCCTGGCGTCACGGCCGCGCTGGTGGAGCGTATGACAGCCTCCGGGTTGACCTACGTGATTGAAGGCACGATCAACGCCGCAAGTGGTCAGCGCTGCCCGCCGGGGCGTGATGGCTGTTGCGAAGCGAGCGAAGGCCCGGTTAGCCTGCGTTTCTCCCTGGATATGCCGAATGACACCGACTACGGCCCTTGTGAATCCGACGAAGGGGGCCTTGAGGGCTTCGCCGTTCCCCAGAACGGATCGGTCACGCTGGCCGCGAGCATTCACGGCGACCACATGTTCTTCGACTCCTGCCCGGAAGGCATCGAGCTTGTGGACCGGCGCGCCCAATGGCTCGCCAATGCCGACCTGGACTGCAGCGGCGAGGTGACCGCCGAGGAGCTGCGCGACATCCCCGCAAGCGCCCTTTTCCCCGCAAGCCTTTACAGCTTCGCCGGCTGCCCCATCCCGGTCACCACCGCCTACGACTGGCTCAAGACCCAGCTCCACACCCAAGGCCACTTCCAAAGCGAAGGCGAGTGCACCAAAACGCCCCGTTAGGTCTGCGCAGCTAAGTTGTTGGTGCGCTAACCAGACACTATCGTCCGCGCCGGACGCAGCGACGTAGCTGCTGGGATGTGTTTACGGAGCTTCGCCTGCGGTAGGCGCTGTTGCCGACACGAACATCGATCGGCTGCTGCGCTTAGTTGGGGCTGGCGCAACCGATTGGCTGGTTGCTGATGACGAACTCGTCGAACTTCACGTCGTAAGCAAACCCGCGATTCGCGGTGCCCATGCCGATTTGCAACGAGTTGATGGGCCCGTCCGCGTAACTTAGACCTGCACGAGATGCTCGGAGCACTTCCTCTCCATCAAAGCGCAAATCCATAAATCCATCTTCCGGGTCCATGTGGAGGGCACTTTCGATACAAATCCATGTCTCTGCGGGAATTTGCAAGATGGAACCTGTCGCTCCTCCTGTATCTGTTCTAGAATACGTGACAGCGCCTGCGGGATTGCGCAGATAGAGAGCCATGTTGTTCTCACCAATTATATCGAATGAACCAACCTTAAAGCCGCTTTCACTTACGGCGAGATTGAAGACCTCGACCCAGTTCGTTGGATGAGTGTCTTCGCTGCGCCAGAACCAGAAACGCACGTGAATATCTTCTTCGTCAATGATGCCCGGTAGTGGGATACGCATCATGGCGTTGCCGCCATCGTCGGCTTGTGCACGTAGTGCCGAACCTATATGCCCATCCGGGGTGATTGTAAGCGAGTTCCCTTCCGCTAGATGGACCGTTCCTAGAGAGAAAAAGCTCGCATCTTCGAATGCGTCACAGAAGTAGTCGGTGTCGTTAGTCTCGCAACGAGAGCGTGTCAGAGCAGCGGCTTCGGCGAGTTCATCGCTCGTGCTCGGTAGTGGCGGGACCTCATCCACGTCAACTTCATCGTTGTCTCCCGAAAGTACGGGCTCCTCAACCGGCGTACGAATGGCGTCGTAACCAATAAACCCGCAGCCAAGACTCAGACTCACGGCCAGCAAGACCGCAGCTACGGCTGGTGATATACAGCATAAGCATAAATATTTGCTCACCATTCAATGGTAAGCCTTTAACGTGCCGTATTTCAACTACCCCTCGTTTACTGCAGATGTGGCTGGCCAAGGGTAAGTGTTCAGGGGCGTCTAGAAAGCGAAAACGCCGCGGGAAGAAGCAAGTGGGCGCCCTGGCCCCGCTTGCCGGTTTTTAGCCATC
>SLEO01000205.1 GCA_007124745.1 Myxococcales bacterium | reverse complement strand
AGGCAGTGATGCGTGTTCGGCAGGAAAGCGATTCGATGGGAACTCTCGATGTGCCGGCGGAGGCGTACTACGGCGCGCAAACCGCTCGAAGCATGATCAACTTCGATATCGGCGAAGAGCGCATGCCCCTGCCGCTTGTTCGTGCCTTCGCCCAGCTTAAGCGGGCGGCGGCGCAAGCGAACCTTGAGCTCGGCAAGCTGCAGCCAGCGGTGGCCGCAGCCATCTGTAAGGCAGCGGACGAGGTGATTTCCGGCAAGCTCGACAGCCACTTTCCGCTGCGCGTTTGGCAAACGGGCTCAGGCACGCAGAGCAACATGAACGTCAACGAGGTCATCGCCAATCGCGCCATTGAACTCGAAGGCGGCGTGCTCGGCTCGAAGAAACCTGTTCACCCCAACGACCACGTCAATGCTTCCCAGTCTTCGAACGACACCTTTCCAACCGCGATGCACATCGCGGCGGTGGTCGAGGTGGAGCGGACGCTGGTGCCCGCGCTTGACCCGCTTATCGCAACGCTCGATGCGAAGGCAAAAGCCTTTGAGAGCGTCGTCAAGATTGGGCGTACGCATCTGCAAGACGCCACACCCATCACCCTTGGCCAGGAAATCTCAGGGTGGGTCGCTCAGCTTAAGCACGCGCGCCACGCCGTTGTCAGCACCCTTGAGCCGCTGCGTGACCTGGCTATCGGGGGCACTGCCGTCGGTACCGGCCTCAATGCGCACCCGGACTTTGGTGCGAAGGTCGCCAGCCACCTCACCACCGCCGTGGGCACCGCCTTTCACAGTGCGGAGAACAAGTTCGCGCTGCTCGCCGCGCATGACGCCTTTGTGCTGGCGAGCGGGGCGCTGAAGCAGCTTGCCGCGGCGCTGATGAAGCTTGCCAACGATGTGCGCTGGCTGGCATCCGGGCCACGCTGCGGCATCGGCGAGATTCGCATTCCGGAGAACGAGCCGGGCTCCTCGATTATGCCCGGCAAGGTAAACCCCACGCAGTGCGAAGCCATCACGATGGTCGCCTGCCAGGTCATGGGCAACGACGCGACCATCGGCTTTGCCGCCAGTCAGGGCAACTTCGAGCTCAATGTGTTTAAGCCCGTCATCGCCAACGCCTACTTGCAGTCCGTGCGGTTGCTGGCGGACAGCATGCGCTCCTTCAACGACCACTGCGCCGTGGGCATTGAGGCGGTGCCGGAGACCATCAAGCGCAACCTCGACGGCTCGCTCATGCTGGTCACCGCACTCAACCCGCACATCGGCTACGACAACGCTGCCAAGATTGCGAAGCACGCGTTCGCCCACGGCCAGACGCTCAAAGCCGCCGCCGTGGAGCTCGGCCTCGTGAGCGCCGAAGACTTCGACGCCTGGGTCAAACCCGAGAACATGACCTCGCCCCGCGCCTGAGCGACGTCTAGTCGCGTAGGCGAACTAAAGGGGTCCAGTGTAAGCGTTCAGGGGGTCAAGACAGCGAAAGCGTCGCAGGAAAGAGCAAGTGGGCGCTGGGGCCCCGCGCGCAGCTTTAGGTTTTTAGGGGAGGGTTTGCGGGATTCACTCCCGAAAACCCGGGGGCCTTTTGCAAAATGCCCCCTAAAAAATTACCTAGTCGCTGACGAAACCGAAGCGCAATACCGGCGGAAATTCGACGTTGCAGCCGGCGGAGCCTTGCTCGGGGTCATCGGCACTGCGCGGCTTCACGCCCTCGAGCACGGGCACGCGACGCTCCGCCACGATGTTGTCCGCGCTTAAGCTTGGAAACTGTGTGCTACCGAGGGCGTCGCCCAGAACGGTAGCGCAACCAATCGCACCCGCGGCTATTTCATCCTTTAGGGATTGCACTTGGGCGACCACTTCGCCTTGGACGGGACACTCCCTAAAGGAAAGACGCGTTTCGAGCAGTACACCGAGCTCGGACCTACCACAGAGTTGCGCAACGACGCGAGTCCCCCCGCCCAGAAAGAAATGCCCTCTGACATTCGATTCGTAAAACACCTTCACGACGCAACCATCTGCGCAAAGCTCATTGCGGACGGAGGCGTCGATCAAGACTTGCGCCTCGAGGCTGGCCACCTCTTGGCACGCGCTCACGCCGAACAAACAGCCCCCAATCAGCATGAACCTGATGGCGTTTCGACGGACCGCTTTCATCGGATCACCGCCTCAATGTCACTACGGGTATCTTCAGATCTGGAGCGAGAACGGCAATCCCTGGGCTTCTTCCAAACAGCCTCGCTCGATGTGGCGACAAGTCGGCTTGTACGCTCGTCTACCGCCTCCGGCAGGTCCACGTTGCCGCACACGGGAACGGCCTCATTGGTTTCGTAAATGAATGCCTGGAAGGCTGCGTCCTTGGGGCAGTTCCTGCGCTCCGTCTTGTAGATGTAGCTCGCTGTCCCCGCGTCCGAGGGACACAGACGCATAAGCACCTTGCGTTCACGCTTGCGCTTTCCTGCCTCGCCCTCTTCGATAACCAGGAGGTGACTCCGGCCGGGGGCAAGCGCACTCTGCGTGCTCTCGGCAATGGAGATGGTCACCGAGATATCGTGCTCGGTATCTCGGCTGAAACCGAAACATGCGGTGAGCGCAAGGGGCGCCAGGGCCAGAATGGCTGGGCGAAGCGACGCCAGCGCTGCGCCCGGACGAGTAGCGCGACCATGCTTGCGCCTTCGGGCTCTTGGGGGTGGTTCCGGGACGTACTCCATCTTGCTGTGTTCTCCCTTGCTCTGGTGGTCCCACCCCCCCAGAGAGGCCGCTCGACCGCTCCCTAGTGCGCCGACGCGACGTGCGGACCGCTCGTCACTCCCGCGACCCACATCCCTTAGCAAAGGCCAGACCAAGCCTTTTCATCAATGATTTCAATCAACTACGACGAAGGTGCGACACGCGGCGTTGCCGGAGCAGCGTTGCACACCAACCGATGCGCCGGTGCCCCGGGGCGAATTCCGGCGACATTGACGGTTTTTCCGGAGCGCAAGCCCGCGCCAAGCCCACTACGACATCAGCGTCATGGCATGGCTGCCCATCCGTGCGGCGTGTTCGCAGAGCGCGTGGGCGTAGCGCGTCGCACACTCGCATTGTGTGACCGCGTCGATCCGCTAACTCAGCAATCGCAACAGCGGCCCAGAGAAGGCTGCGACGGTAAGCAGCAGGACGAAGTAACCGATTAAAAGCACGTAAGTGCGGGCCCAGGGGCGCTCCTCTTTAAGCGCCTCTTTGGGGTTAAAGAGCGTGCCCACCAAGCGTTCTTTCGGCGCTGCTGGTAGCCAAAGGGTCATGAGCATAGCCACAGCGGCAGCGACAACCACACCTGTGACATTCCACCACATCCAGAAGAGGCCTCGCATTCCGAGCCACAGGAGAAGGTTGACGGCAACGCCCACGAAGAGCCCCGTAAGTACCGCGGGACCGGTCGCGCGTTTCGAAAGAAGCCCTACGAGAAAGACCGCCAGCATCGGCCCGTAAAAGAGCGAGCCGACCATGTTGATGCTCTCGACCACCGTCGAGCCGGGCTCGGAGATACCGTGAATGAAAAAGCCAAACGCCGTGATAATGCTGCCCCAGATGAAGGTCGTGAGGCGCGAAAGACGTAGGGCGGAGGTTGTCGTGAGACCACGGCCTGAATGCTGACAATAGGGAATGACGAGGTCATTCATCGTCGAGGCGGAAAGCGAGTTCAGGTAGGAGTCGAGCGTGGACATCGCCGCTGCCATCACCGCGGCGAAGATAAGCCCCCGCAACCCCATCGGCAGGCGCTCCAGCACGAAGACGGGAATCATCGCATCGACCCGTCCACCCGGCAGCGCCTCCATCAGGGACACATCCGTGCGGAAGATGCTGCCGACGCACAAGCCCATGATGAGGTAGAGCAGGGTCAGCGGAAAACGCGCGAAGCCGTTCAGCACGAGTGAGCGCTTGCTGTCGGCGATGGTCGGAGCTGAGAGGCAGCGCTGCATCTGGCTCTGGTCCACACCGTAGTAGGACATGTAAAGGAAGAGGCCGCCGACCAAGAAGCCCCAAAGCGGTGCACGGGAGCCATCCCCGATGCCGTGTTCTAGGCGTAGACCGTCGAGACGCTCGGGCGGGAAAGCTGCGATGACCTGGGCAACGGAGCCCTGTTCAACGAGGGCAAAGGCGATGCACGCGAAGATGCCGAGCATGAGAATGCCCATTTGCACGACATCCGTCCAGACCACCGCCGTCATGCCGCCCATGCTGTCGTAGATGATGGTGACGACGCCGACGAGGATCATGCAGGTTTCGATGGAAAGGCCTAGGCATGTTGAGAGTACGACGGCACTCGCGTAGATGCCGACGCCCGCTGCGAGGCCGCGGGAGAGCAGGAAGATGACCGCCATGACCCGCCGAGAGCGGCCATCGAAGCGCTTTTCGAGATAGCCGTAGACGCTCACGAGGTTGAGCTCGCGGAAGCGGCGGATCATCAGGATCATCACCGCGCCCATCGCCAGAGGCATGGCGAGTTCGTACTGCAGCCAGGTCATGCCGCCGCCGGCGACCAGGGCGACGAACGCCGGGATGCCGACGAAGGAGTTGGCGGAACTCTGGGTCGCCATCGTGGAGATGCCGACGGCCCACCAGGGGAGCTTTCGACCGCCTACGTAGTAGTCATCGGGCGAAAGTTGCTGTTTGGACAGCTTAAGGCTGAAGCCAATAACGCCCGCCAAATAGAGAGTGATCACGCCCCAGTCGACCGGTGTCATAGGCCGTCCGGTCTAGCACATCACAAGCCCGCTCGTATACAACCCTCGACAACATGAGCGGCACTCGAACAGGCGAGTGCCTGGCGCCGTGCGAAGCGGTCAGGGGCGCCGCAGTAGGATGGCGACGCCCTGGCCGCCGCCGACGCACAACGCGGCGACGCCGAGGTCGCCCCGTTCACCTTCCCGGTGGAGCCTGCGCTCAAGCGTCAGCATGAGGCGGAGGCCCGAGGCGCCGAGCGGATGCCCGAGCGCCAGCGCGCCGCCCCAGGCGTTCACCCGCTCGGCGGGAAGCTTGAGATCGCCGCGGTTGGCGAGCACCTGGGACGCGAAGGCCTCGTTGACTTCCCAGGCCGAGATAGCGTCCACCGGCACGTTCGCACGGCTGAGCAACGTGGTGATGGCGGCTATCGGGCCGAGGCCCATGACCTCCGGCGCAACCGCTGCCCGGGCGGCGTCGAGTATTTCCAGCGTGCCCGTGCCGGTTGCTGCGCGGACCGCCGCCGCTGTTTCAGCGTCGACGACCATACCCAACGCCGCGCCGTCGCTGAGCGGCGAACTGGTCGCGGCGGTCACGGTGCCGTCGGGCCTGAAGGCGGGGGGCAGTGCCGCAAGCTTCGCAGTGTCGACAGTGGCTCGGAGGCTCTCATCTCGGGAGCCACTTCCGGCGACCGGCCACACGTGGTCGGTATAGAAGCCGGCTTCATACGCGGCAGCTGCCTTGCGGTGGCTGTCACACGCCACGGCCTCCTGTACCGCACGCGATAGCCGGTAGCGCTCTGCCACGCGCTCGGCGGTCTCGCCCATGGCGATGTAGGCGTGGGGCGCGACCGCCTCGATGCGCGCCGAACCCGTGAAGCCCGCGCCGCGCCGGGGAATGCGGCTCATCGATTCGACGCCGCCCACCCAGACGCGCTTGTTGAAACCTGCGCGGACGCAGCCGGCCGCCAGGATGACCGCTTCGAGGGAGGAGGCGCAAAGGCGGCTGACCACCGCGGCCGGCACATCGAGACCCGCGCCGAGTGCGACGGACCGCGCGACGTTGAAGCCTTGCTCGCCCTCGGGATACGCACAACCGACGAGGAAGTCCTCCGGTGGCATGCCGAAGCGTTCGGGCTGACGGGCTTGGCAAAGCGCGATGAGCTCGACCAGCATGTCGTCGGGCCGCACCTCGGCGAACGCGCCCTTAAAGGCCCGCGTGAAGGGCGTACGTGCTCCGGATACAAAGAATGCTGACGTCATGGCTCGTCGGCTCTCTGTGTTGCGCGGGACGCGTTTTCAAACACCCGGTCTGTCCGAAAGAGCGCAGGGTCACCGACGTCACTTAGTGTCACCCCCGGTGCGAGCGAGATGACCTCAAAGTGGGTGCCGGTTGGGCGGAACCAGCCGAGTTCGGTGATGATACGCGCTACGACACCGGCACCCGTAAGGGGCAGCGTGCAGCGTTCAAGGAGCTTGGAGGCGCCGCTACGGTCCGCGTGACGCATCATCACCCAGACAGCTCGTGCCCCCGTAACGAGGTCCATGGCGCCGCCCATGCCCGTGAGCTTGCGTCCGGGAACGGACCAATTCGCCAACGAGCCCTGCACGTCGACCTGCATCCCGCCGAGAATCGCTAAGTTCACGTGCCCGCCGCGAATCATGGCGAAGCTCAGGGCGCTGTCGAAGTAGGCCGCGCCCGGGCGCACGTCCACGCTTTCCTTGCCCGCATTGATACGCGTCGGGGAAAGGGTCGCCTCGGTGGGGCGGCCTTCGACGCCCAAGAGGCCGTTCTCCGAATGGATCATGATGCTGGCGGCGGGGTCGAGGTATTGGGCGACCTGCGTCGGTAGACCGATGCCGAGATTGACCACCGAGCGCGGAGGAATCGCGCGCGCGACTTCCGCCGCCAGGGCCGCATCGCTCCAACCGCGAAGCAGCGCCTGCGTGCCGCTGCTTGGCGGGCGGGTCACAGCGACCGCCTCGCGCGAAGGCGTGTGTGCAAGGGTAAGGGTCTCGCCGGCCAAGGCGGTTGCACTTGGGCGCGCCACACGTGACCGATGGCCCTCGCTTTTCCTGGTGCGTGCATGAGGCGATTGGGGTTCATGGCGACCTCAGGATGGGGTACTCGATGGCGTTTTCGTAGTGGCTCCCCTGATAGATGCGCTGCACGAAAATGCCCGGGCAGTGGATGTCCTCCGCCGGCAGCGCACCGAGGGGTACCAGCTCCTCGACTTCGGCGATGGTTACCGTTGCGGCCGTCGCCATGAGGGGGGAGAAGTTGCGGGCGCTTTCCTTAAACCACAGGTTGCCGTAGGCGTCGCCCCGTTGCGCTTTGACCAAGGCGAAGTCGGCACGCAGCCCGGTTTCAAGCAAGCACGGCCGGTCGAAAGCGCGCACCTCCTTGCCTTCCGCCGCGACCGTGCCGACGCCAGTCGGGGTGTAGAAGGCGCGAATGCCAGCGCCGCCCGCTCGGATGCGCTCGGCAAACGTGCCTTGCGGCACGAGCTCTAACGTGAGTTCGCCCGCGAAGAACTGCGCTTCCAAGTCCGGGTTACCGCCCACGTAGGAGCAGATGGCGTGACGCACCTGGCCCGACTTCAGAAGCTGCGCGAGGCCCTTACCGCGGTTGCCAATGTTGTTGGAGATAAGTGTGAGGTCACGCACGCCGCGGCGCAGCAGCTCGGCGATGGAGCATTCGGGAATGCCGCAGAGACCGAAGCCACCGCTCATCACGACAGCGCCTGAGTGGAGGTCGGCCAGCGCTTGCGCGGCACCCTCGAAGACCTTGAGAAACGGGCCGCTGCCCGAAGGTGCGCCGTGACCTTCGACCGGTTGGCCCCGTGAACCCCCGGGTGCCTCAGCTGCCTCGTGCTCAACGGCCATCAAGCACCTCCTTTGCCGCGACGTGCTGCCGAGGCGCCCCCGTAGCGTTCATCTGCGCATCGAGCACGCCGGTCAAAATGCCCAAACCTCGCTCAAGCTCGGCGGGTGGGGTGGTGAAGGCGGGTGCGAGAATGAGCATGTCGGGTTTGACCACGACGTGGATGCCCGCCTCGACAAAAAGCTCCCAGGGAGGTGCGGGAACGTTCAGGTCGAGGGCGGCGAGCAGGCCTTCCTGCCGTACGGCCGCGACGGCCGGGTGCGACGCGAGGCCACGCACCCGAGTCGCGAAACAGGTCTCCAGCGCGCGTTTCTCCTCTTGGAAAGTGGAGTGGGAAAGCACCTCCAACACCGCTTCTGCAGCCGCGAGTCCCAGGGGGTGAGCGTAGTGGGTCAGGCCGGCGGAGAGCACCTCCGTGTCGTAGCGACGCGCGTGACGTTCGCTGACCCAGAGGGCACCGAGGGGCGCGTACCCCCCGGTGAGGGCTTTGGCCATGCACACGAAGTCCGGCTCAGCGATGGCCGCCGCCCTTGCCTCGTTCTGAAACGCGAAATACGGCCCAGTACGGCCAAAACCGCAGAGCACTTCGTCGAGGATGAGCAAGGCGCCCGAGGCGTCACACAGCGCGCGTGCCCGCCGCCACCAGGTCGCGGGAGCACCGTGGACGCCGTTCGCGCCGCTCACCGTCTCAATGCACAGCGCAGCGACGCGTTCCGGGCCGAGTTCCGCCATGCAAGCCGCAAGGCCTTCGCCTTCCGGGTCGCTTGCCGGGTCGGGAAAGAAGGCGCCGAAGCCTTCGGGCAGCACCTGACCCTTGCGGCGCCAGTCGCCGGTGACGCCCAGCGCGCCGAGAGTGGCGCCGTGATAGGACTTGCGTCTCGAAAGCACGAGCGCACGCCCCGTCTGGCT
>SLEO01000023.1 GCA_007124745.1 Myxococcales bacterium | reverse complement strand
GTGGACACAGTGGACACAGTGGACACGGCGGACGCGCCGAGCCAAGCGGTGACACAAGCGGGAGCATCGCCGGAGGCCCCTGCGCTCCTCACCCCGGAACCTCAGCAACGTCGCGAAAGCGCCGTCGCGAACGTGCTACACGCCGCCCCCCTTCAATCACCGCCGAATGGAGGCGCAGAGGCGACGTTGCATGGGCACCCTGTGGCATCACTGCCCGTCGAGCCCGCGGCCGCCCCGACGGCAGCTGTCGCTGTGCCGGGTCCGCTGCCCCATCCCTCCGAGCTGCCGCCCAGCTACGAGGGCTACTATCGCCCGTATAACGCCGCGCTCAGCGACGATGTCACCCGTACGCAAACGCGGTCCGAGCTCTCGATTTCCCCGGAGTACACGCCTTCGCCCACGCCTCCCGTCCTACCACGACGTTTCGGGCGGGCGCAGGTACCCAAAGACCTTGGTCGCCATGACACCGCGCATGTTCAACGCGCTTTTGAGGACGTTGAACTCAACATTGAGGTGGACGAAGCGCGCCACCTCAGTGCGGAGGCTAGCGGCGAAGGCTGGGGCGAGTCCGTCGACGTCAGCGAGATTCCGATCATCGTCGAGACCACACCGACACCCCAATACTTTAGCCTGCGCCTTGCGCTGCAGCCCAAAAGCGCCGTCGGCGCGATGCTCGCCGCCGGCGTCTTGCTCACGACGACAACCTTGCTTGTCGCCATGCTCGCGGCACCGAGCGCCGCGCGCACGGCGGTTCCCTCGGCAGAAGACGTGCCTACCTCGCCGGACCTCGCGGGCCAGACTGAGGCCGCCTACGTTCGGCATCACCTGTGTGGCACGCCGAGCAAGGGCTGCTCGCTGCAGCTCAACGCAGCGGCTGCCGCAAAGCTAGCGGGTGAAGAAGCTGCCGCGGCGACACCGGGCGCGGCGCGCGTCATGCCCGCCGCAGCACCCTCAGAGACGAGCGCCGCTAAGCCCGTGGCGAAGACGCCCGCCGCCAAGGTCACTCAGGCAGGCGCAGCAACAGGCGACACCCATGCGGCGGCCCCAGCCACGGCAAAAGCGCCACCAGCGAAAGCACCGAAAGCGACAGCGCCAACCAGTGTTGCATCCGGCGCAGGGAATGACGTGAGGGTGCGCATCGAGTGCAACGCGGGCGCATCCGTATGGATTAACGGCGCCGCGAGCGGCAAGTGCCCGCTCACGCAACGCCTGCCCGTGGGCTGGCATAGCGTCGCTGTAGGCTTTGACGCGCCAACCGAGCGCACGCTTGTCGAGTTGAAAGCCTCGAAAAAGTTGAAGCGCATTCGCGTCAACCTGCCCAGCAACTAAGGCCGTTCCCGGGTTCCGCAAATGCTTAAGCGGCGGCGCGTAACGCTTCGTAGACGTCGAATGCGCGCTTTGCTAGCCTTTAGAACGTGCAGCCTGGCTTCAGCTCCGCGGACGCAACGCTCGCCAGCCCCTACGGGCCAGGGCGCATCACGCACGCTGCGTGGGTGTTGCCGGCACTTCTAGCGCTCGCTGGGGCCTGCCGGTCCAGCAGTCCGGGCGTGGTTTCGGTCTGCGGCTTTGAGGACAGTCCCGAGGGATGCTTCGATAGCTGCCTGCAGGCATCAACGTGTGACGCCGGTTTCTTTTGCTCTGAGGACCGTCTCTGTGACGCGGAGTGCAGCGACGCGGTGGCGCGCTTCGCCTGCGGCGACGGTTTCGTCTGCGGCAACGACGGCCGCTGCCGCACGCGCCCCCCCGACCCGCGCCTGTGCGAGACCCCAACGTTGGCTTCCACGCCGCAAACGCCTACCGTGGACCTCCTCGTTGACCAAAGCGGGAGCATGCGTTTGCCTTTTGGCGGCGTCTCGCGCTGGCGTGCTGTTCAAGACTTGATCGGGGGGACCGATGGCGTGATCGAACGCTTCGGCACGCGCATCCATTTTGGGCTCACGCTCTACTCGGCGCGGTCGATCGACAGCGGCCCAGACCAGGGCAAGCCCGACGGTCGCTGCCCCTTGCTCTCCCAAGTTCCGGCTGCCATCGCCAACAGCGCGCTCATGCGCGAAACGTTGCTGAATGCCGAACCTATTGACGATACACCCACCCCTGACGCGCTACGGGCGTTGCGGGCGCAAATGCTGCAACGCGGCCCTATCGGCTCCGGTCCGCAAAGCATCGTGCTCGCCACCGACGGCGAGCCCGATAGCTGCGCCAACCTCGACCCAGCGGACAACGCCGCGGCCCGCGAAGCAACCCTCGCGGCGGTGCAAGCGGCCTACACTTCCGGCATCCGCACCTTCGTGCTTTTCGTGGGCAGTCCCGACAGCACACAGCACCTCAACGAGCTTGCGTACGCGGGCCTTGGGCTGCCGCTCCCTGGGCGTGAAGACGAGCCACGCTTTCTCGCGGCAGAAACGAGCAGCGAGCTCGACCGCCTCTTTACCCAGCTGCTCGAAGGCATCGTGGCGTGTGAAGTGGAGCTGGCGGCGCCCGTCGCGCCGGTGGGCGCCTGCCTCGGCGAGGTCTTGCTGAACGGCGAACCGCTAGTGTGCGGCGATGCCAACGGCTGGGAGCCCGCCGGCACGTCGCGTATTCGCCTGCGGGGTTCAGCCTGCTCCGCGCTCAGCGACGAAAGCCGCGACGTGCGCGCTCGCTTTCCCTGCGATGCGCCCGGAGGCCTCATCTAGAGCGGGGAAGTTGCGCATCTCGCAAGCCCGCGGACGCGTTGTGTCAACTGACGCAGAACCTGGGCCGAGACAGCAGGCATGTACGTGCGGCATCTACTACGTTACCTCGCGCCAACGGTATGCGGCGGCTGCGGTGTAGAGATGCAGGATGCGCCGGAGCCGCGTCGCCCCGAAGCGTGTGCCCCGGAAGCTTGTGGCCCAGACGCATGTAAACCAGAAGCGTGCGCGCTACCTGGTGAAGCATCTGCGCTCTGCTCGGCATGCCTGACCCTGACGGAAGCGGGCGGACCTGCGGCGCTCTACGCCTACGAAGGCCCGCTACGTGACCTCGTCACGCGTGCCAAGTTTCGCGGCGAGCTTGAGCTCGCAGGACGCTTAGCGCGCATGACCGCAAGCGAGGTGCGACGGCGCTTCCCGCATACAGCACTCGTGACAACCGTACCCTCTGAGGCGCGGCGAATCCGAGAACGCGGTGGCTCATTGAGCGATTGCTTTGCGCGCGCCACCGCCAAAACGTGCGGCTGGCGCTTTGTTCCCCGCCTTGTCGCCCTGCGCGGTAGCGCTCCGCCCCAGCGCGACCTCGACCGCGAAGCCCGCATGCACGCGACGGCTGGCAGGTTCCTCGCGACTCGACGTGCCCTGCGCTGGCGAGACAAGCACCTACCCATCCTTGTGTGCGATGATGTTCGGACGACGGGGGCAAGCCTCGCGGCTACGGTCGCCGCGCTCCACGACGCGGGCTTTTCCAGAGTAGAAAGCTGCGCTATCGCTCAGAGCCTCTGAGACCTTGGTCCATGCCCGTGTGAACTCTGCAACGTGAACAAAGCTAAAGCGAAAGGGAGCGAGGCCCGTCAGACACTCGCCACCCACAAACGGGCCCTGCAGCGCTATGAAGTCATCGAACGCATGGAAGCGGGCATCGTGCTTGTGGGCAGTGAGGTGAAAAGCCTGCGGGCCAAGCAAGTGGTGCTCGACGCCGCCTACGCTGCTTTCGACCGCCATGAACTCGTCCTCCACCGCATGCGCATTGCGCCCTACGCTCAAGCCGCGGCCTTTCCACATGATCCGGACCGCTCACGCAAGCTGCTGATGAAGCGGCGTGAACTTGAGCGCCTAGAGGGCAAAGTTGGCGAAAAAGGACTGACGCTGATCCCGACGCAGGTGTACCTCAAAGGCGGCAAAGTGAAGGTAGAGGTATGCCTCGCGCGGGCCAAAGCCCTGCATGACAAGCGCGAGGAGCTCAAGCGCACGCAAGACCTCAAGGAAGCGCGCGCCGTGATTGCAAAGTACCGCTGAGCGACGGTTGAGCGACACTGATGGAGCGTCTGAGCGATCCCCCCGTTAAGTCGAGACTTAGAAAGCCGTGGGGGAATGGGCCTGGAGTAAGTATGGTGGGGTGGGTGGGTACGCGCACGGAAGGCCCATTTCCCCGCGGCTTTCGTCCCCCAAGGCTCATTGAGGGGATGGCTCGGATGGAGTGTAGCCGTTCAGTGCAGTATTCTTCAGACATGCCCCAGGTTTTGGCGAGTGAATCTCGCTCCGTTTCCGAAAGCAGGCCCTCCCCCCTTTACCCCTAAAGTGGCCTGAAGCGGCGTGTAGGGACCCAGAACCCACTTGCGCTTGCTTGCGGCACTGTCGCTCTCTAGACCCCAAAAAGGCTTACGATGGACTCGAGCACGCCCGACACTGCATCCGCCCCTGGAACCCTGAAGCTTGATGAGCCTGCGGGGGCTCGACTCGTGCGTCTCGATAAGGGATGTACCTTCGGAGAACTCGACGCGGCGCAGGCGTTTGCGCCGGGTCAACCGCTTATGCTCCGCTGCGGCCCACTCTTGCTTCAGGGCAAGAGCCATGGTTCGAGACGGCAGGCGGACGGCCGCTTTTGCGTGCGCTTCAAGTTCGTTAACCTCACGCGGCCCCAGCGCGAAGCCCTGGAGACCAGCAGCCGCGCTGCAGGTCTGTGCTCCAGCAACGCGTAGGCGTCATCATCAGCAGCTGCCGCGCTATATCCCGGGCGGTGCCGCAAGGGATGCGCACGTTGTCCGTCAATGCGAACAAGGTTTCTCGTGTCGGGTGACGGCGCCGGATGGGCGACTTAGTGCGCTCGGGCAGGCGCTCGACGAACGCCGGCGTAGGAGACAGTGCGGGCGCAACATGCTATTCTAGGCGCTGCTTGGGTGAGCCAGGAGCCGCTCGCCCCCGTCCGACGACTCCGGTGCGCCGAGCACGCGCGCCAGGTTCGCGGGCTCGGCCCGCAAAGGGGTCGCGTCGAGAACGCTTATGCCTATGTTTTTTAATCGCCAAGACTCGGCCCGTACAGAAGCAGCTCCCGAAAAGATGATCCCCCTGCTCCCGCTGCGAGATGTAGTGGTCTACCCTTCGATGGTCATCCCCCTCTTCGTAGGGCGCGAGCGATCTATCAAGGCGCTAGAAAAAGCGACGGATGGCGACAAGACCTTGCTCGTAGTCGCGCAGCGCGACGCGCGCGCGAACGACCCGAGCCCCGACGACATGTTCGACGTTGGCTGCCTCACCCATGTGATGCAGCTGCTGCGACTCCCCGATGGCACGGTAAAGGTGCTGGTCGAAGGCCGGGCGCGGGCCCGGGTCGCGCGCATCGAAGACGACGGCTCGATGCTGTCGGGAAGCGCGGAACCACTTATCGAGACGCCCGCCGACGGCGTCGAAGTGGAGGCGCTCACCCGGACGATTCTCGAGTCTTTCGAGCAGTATAGCCGGCTGAACAAGCGTGTTGCGCCGGAGACTCTGCTTAACCTTCAGAGCCTCAAACCTGCCTCGAAGTTCGCCGACGCCGTCGCAGCCCACCTGACGTCCCTCAAGCTCGAACAGCGACAAAAGCTGCTCGAATCGACGGACGTCTCCGCCCGCTTGGAGCTTCTGCTTCAACTGGTCGCTGGCGAAATCGACATTCTGCAGGTCGAAAAGCGCATCAAAAACCGCGTGAAGCGGCAGATGGAGAAAACGCAGCGCGAGTATTACCTGAATGAGCAGATGCAGGCCATTCAGCGCGAGCTCGGCGAGAAGGATGAGTTTCGCTCGGAGCTCTTGGAGCTTGAAGAGAAGGCCTCGGCGAAATCGATGCCCGAAGAGGCCCGGACCAAGCTCGACCGCGAAATCCGCAAGCTTAAGCTGATGCAGCCCATGAGTGCGGAAGCTACCGTCGTGCGCAACTACGTCGACTGGATCCTCGCACTGCCGTGGGATGCCCACGACGAGATCAAAACGGATTTGGCGGCCGCGAGCGAAATTCTCGATGAGGACCACTACGGTCTGCAGAAGATCAAGGACCGCATTCTCGAGCATCTCGCGGTGCAGTCCCTCACCGGCGGCAGTAAGGGGCAGATACTGTGCTTTGTGGGGCCGCCCGGTGTGGGCAAGACGTCGCTCGCGACGAGCATTGCTCGGGCGACGGGCCGGAAGTTTTCGCGCATCGCGCTTGGCGGCGTGCGCGACGAGGCAGAGGTGCGTGGCCACCGCCGCACCTACATCGGTGCGATGCCCGGCCGCATTCTGCAGGCACTGAAGCGCGCGGCGGTCTCCAACCCGGTCATGTTGCTCGACGAAATCGACAAGATGTCTTCGGATTTGCGCGGCGACCCAGCCTCAGCGCTGCTCGAGGTGCTCGACCCCGAACAGAACCGCGCCTTCGGCGACCATTATCTCGACATGGACTACGACCTGTCGAAGATTCTCTTCATCGCCACCGCCAACACGCTCTCGGGCATTCCTGTGCCGCTGCAGGACCGCATGGAGATTATCGAGCTCAGTGGTTACACCGAGTTCGAGAAGCGAGCCATCGCGCGGCGCTACCTGGTGCCACGTCAGCGCAAGGATGCGGGGCTAGAGCCCGTGACGGTGGAGGTGGATGACGGTGCGATTGACACGCTTATCCACAACTACACCCGCGAGAGCGGCGTGCGGCGCCTTGAGCGCACCGTGGGCGCGGTAATGCGCAAGCTGGCCAAAGAGATGCTGCTCCAGGGCGCCCCCGAGGCTGGTTTCGCCGTGGATGCGCGGCGGGTGGTCGAACTGCTCGGCCCCGAAAAGTACCGCAAGGAACGAAGCGAACTTGAACCATTGGTGGGGCTTACCACCGGGCTTGCGTACACGGCCTTTGGCGGAGTCATCCTCGACTGCGAGGCCACGGTGACGAGCGGCAAAGGCAAGCTGCAAATCACCGGATTGCTCGAAAAGGGCATGCAGGAGTCGGCCCAAGCGGCACTCAGCTACATTCGCTCGCGGCGCGAGGTCCTGGAGCTCGATGCGGAGTTCCACCAGAACGTCGATATTCACCTACATTTCCCCGAGTTTGTCCCGAAAGACGGGCCGAGCGCTGGCATCACGATGGCGACAAGCATGGCAAGCGCGCTGACGCGGACGCCCGTGAGGCGTGAAATCGCCATGACCGGCGAGATTACGCTGCGTGGCCGCATTTTGCCCATCGGCGGGCTGAAGGAAAAGCTTCTGGCGGCCCATCGCCACGGCGTGACGCTGGTCCTTGTACCGGAGGACAACATGAAGGACCTCGAAGAGGTGCCCCAGGAAGTCCTCAGTGCGCTAACGGTCAAGCCCGTATCCCACATGGATGAGGTCCTCGCCCTCGCGCTAGTGTGGCCCGAAGGCTCGCGTGCAAACGCCGGATCCTTCCCCGAAAGCGACGCTGACAGCGGCGAATCGGGCGAGAACGGCGTCGACGCAAACCTCATCCCCGCTCGGACACCCGGCAGCGGCCGCAGCATCCCCTCCGCGCACTAGCAGGCAGAGGTCGGGCTGTGGGTCCAGTGACGAGCGACGGGTTCCGCTGGCATATCCTGACCGACTCGACTACCCTCCCGGTCCGGCAAATACCGGGCGGGTAGCTCAGCGGTAGAGCGTCGGTCTTACACACCGAATGTCGCAGGTTCGACCCCTGTCCCGCCCACCATCCATTGCTTCGCGCGCGACGCTTAGCCCGCCGCGATAGGCAGGCGCCAGGCTCGGTCGAAGGCGCGCGGCGAGACGACGAGCGCCGGGGGCAACTGGTGACGCTTGTGCTCGGCGCCGCGGAGCAAGCTGTGAATACGGTAGGTGAGTTCCGGGTCGCACCCCGCGGCCACCAGCTCCGCAGGGGTCGCAAACTCTTCGACCATGCTTCGCAGCAATGGGTCGAGCACCGCATAGTCCGGCAGGGAGTCGCTGTCTTTCTGGTCTGGACGCAGTTCAGCGGAGGGCGGTCTCGTGATGATGCGTTCCGGGATTGGGCTTCCGGAGGCGTCGTTCAGGGCGCGGGCAACGGCATAAACCTCTGTCTTCCACAGGTCCGCGATGACAGCGAGCGCGCCGGACATATCGCCGTAGAGCGTGCAGTAGCCCACCGCCAGCTCGCTCTTGTTGCCCGTAGTGAGCAGCAACGCGCGATAGCGATTCGCCAACGCCATCAGAAGGACGCCGCGGCTGCGCGCCTGGATATTCTCCCAGGTCACATCGCCCGGCACGGCGGTGTCGCCGTGCGCGCCGAGCAACGGCTGAAGTGTGGCCGCGAACGCCTCACAGGCTGGCTCGATCGAAAGGGTTTCGTGCGCAACCCCGAGCGCCTGTGCCAACGCTGCCGCGTCTTCGATGCTGGCATCTGAGGTAAAAGCGCTCCGCAGCATGAACGTGCGCACGTGCTCGGGCCCGAGCGCGCGCGCTGCGAGTACGGCGACGACCGCGGAGTCAATACCGCCGGAGAGCCCAAGCAACACCTGCTTGAAGCCCGTCTTGCGGCAAAAATCACGGATGCCGAGGGTAAGCGCAGCGATGTACTCCGCTTCGAGGCGACTCT